>NZ_JBNGGC010000008.1:0-253567 GCF_049974565.1 Streptomyces sp. WG5
CCCCCCCGTTGTTTTCTCCCCCCCCCCCCCCCCCCAACCCCCCCCCCCCCCCCCCCCCACTCTCCTCTCCCCCCCCCCCCCCCCCCCCCCCCCCCCCCGTGCGCCGGCCCCCCCCCCCCCCCCCCCCCCCCCCCCCCCCCCCCCCGCGCCCGGTCACCGCAGCACGGATCAGGCGCCGCTCTCGCGGAGCATGTCCTCGCGCTCGACCAGCTTCACGCGCTCACGCCCCTGCGGCTCACCCAGCGCCTTCTCCGCGGCGTCGAGCTTGTACCAGCCGTCCCAGGTGGTGAAGCGGATGTTCCGCTCGGCGAGGAAGGCGTCCACGGCCTCCGGAGCGGGCGACGCGGGCGTGAGCAGCCTGTCGTTCGCGAAGTCGTCCAGCAGGTTGGACACCGTCTCGTTGGCGTCGCCCTTGGTGTGGCCGATCAGACCGACCGGACCGCGCCGGATCCAGCCGGTGACGTACGTGGACCGCAGGGGCTCACCGGACTCCTGGACGACCCGGCCGCCCTGGTCCGGGACCGTGCCCGAGTCGATGTCCCAGGGCAGCTTGGGGAGCTGGTCGGACAGGTAGCCGACGGCCCGGTAGACCGCCTGGACGTCCCAGTCCTTGAACTCGCCGGTGCCCTTGACGTTGCCGGTGCCGTCCAGCTCGGTGCGCTCGGTGCGCAGGCCGACGACCTTCCCGTCCTCGCCGAGGATCTCGGAGGGCGACTCGAAGAAGTGCAGGAACAGCTTGTGCGGCCGGTCGCCGACGTCGCGGATCGCCCAGTTCTCCAGGGTCTTGGCGACCATGTCGGCCTGCTTGTTGCCGCGCCGGGTCGCGATCGAGCCGTCGTCGTAGTCGATGTCCTCGGGGTCGACGATCACCTCGATGTTGGGGGAGTGGTCCAGCTCCCGCAGCTCCATCGGGCTGAACTTCGCCTGCGCCGGGCCGCGGCGGCCGAAGACGTGGACCTCCAGCGCCTTGTTGGCCTTGAGGCCTTCGTACACGTTCGGCGGGATCTCGGTGGGCAGCAGCTCGTCCGCCGTCTTGGTCAGGACGCGGGCCACGTCGAGGGCGACGTTGCCGACGCCGAGGACGGCGACCTTCTCCGCCTCCAGCGGCCAGGTGCGCGGCACGTCCGGGTGGCCGTCGTACCAGGACACGAAGTCGGCCGCGCCGTACGAGCCGTCGAGGTCGATACCGGGAACGGACAGCGCCCGGTCCGCCGTGGCGCCCGTGGCGAAGATCACACCGTCGTAGAAGGTGCGCAGGTCGTCCAGGCTGACGTCGGTTCCGTAGTCCACATTGCCGAAGAGGCGGATCTGCGGCTTGTCGAGCACCTGGTGCAGGGCCGTGATGATGCCCTTGATCCGCGGGTGGTCGGGGGCGACGCCGTAACGGATCAGTCCGAACGGGGCGGGCATGCGCTCGAAGATGTCTATGGACACACCGGGTTCGGTGGCCACCTCGGACTTGAGCAGGGCGTCGGCGGCATAGATCCCGGCCGGGCCGGATCCGACGATGGCTACCCGCAGAGGGCGGGGCATGTTCAGGTTCCCTTCGAGCGGTGACAGATCGACTCTGCGGGAAGCCTAAGCTAAGGCAAGCCTAAGTCGGTACGCGGGTCCGGTCTATGAGGCCATAAGGGAAGCTTATGAGTTCTCATGGTTCGGCTTTGCGGCCTGTTTGAACCACGTCCCACGGGTGACGCAGGCGTGAGGCGCGACGATCGCAGCCCCGCGTCCACCTCCTGAGGGGAGTCTCCGTGCACCGTCCGGACGCCCGCCCGGATCCGAACCGGTGGCGGGCCCTCTGGGTGACCCTGGTCGCCGGATTCATGACCCTGCTGGACGTGACGATCGTCGCCGTCGCCCTGCCCTCCATGCAGCGGGGACTGCACGCTTCGGCGGCGTCCGTGCAATGGGTCGTGTCCGGATACGCCCTCGCCTTCGCCCTGACGCTGGTGACGGCCGGCCGCATCGGTGACACGTTCGGCAGGCGCCGCGTCTTCCTCGCCGCGCTGGCCGCCTTCGTGGTCTTCAGCGCCGCGGCGGGGGCGGCACCGGGCATCGAACTGCTGGTGGTCGCCCGGCTGGCCCAGGGAGTCGCCGCGGGCAGCCTCGCGCCGCAGAACTCGGCGCTCATCCAGCAGATGTTCCGCGGCGCGGAACGCGGGCGCGCGTTCGGGCTGTTCGGCGCCACCGTGGGGGTGTCCAGCGCGGTGGGCCCGGTCGTCGGCGGTCTGATCCTGGCGCTGGCCGGCCCCGAGGGCTGGCGGTGGATCTTCTACGTCAACGTCCCGATCGGCGCTCTCGCCCTCCTGCTCGGCTTCCGCCTGCTGCCCCGGGTCGCCCCCGGTGGCCGGGGACACCTGGACCCGGTGGGAGTGGTGCTCCTCGGCACCGGAATCCTCGCCGTGATGCTGCCGCTGGTCCTCGCCGAGGGAGGCGGAGTGGGCCGGGTGTGGTGGCTGTTCCCGGCGGGGCTGCTCGTCCTGTTCGCCTTCGTACGGTGGGAGCGCCGCGTCGCCCGCCGCGGCGGACAACCGCTGCTGGACCCCGGGCTGCTCACCGAGACCCGGGGCTACGCCACCGGCGCGGGCCTCGCCGCCCTGTACTTCGTCGGGTTCAGCGGTGTGTGGCTGGTGTTCGCCCTCTTCTTCCAGAACGGGCTGGGCTTCTCACCCCTCGTGTCCGGCCTGGCGGTGACGCCGTTCGCGGTGGGCTCCGCCACCGCGGCGGCCGTGGCGGGCCGCCTGGTCGACCGGCTGGGACGGGCCCTGACCGTCTGGGGACTCGTCGCCGTCATGCTGGGACTCGGCGCGACCGCGCTGGTGCTCTGGCTCGCCCCCTCCGACCGAGCCGCCTGGCTGGCGGCCCCGGCGCTGCTGGTCGGCGGGCTCGGCAGTGGCTGTGTGATCTCCCCGAACATCACGATGACGCTGCGGGACGTCCCGGTGCGGATGGCGGGCGCGGCCGGGGGCGCCCTGCAGACGGGGCAGCGCCTCGGCGGCGCCGTGGGCACCGCCGCGCTGCCGGGGCTGTTCTACCTGACCCTGAACGCCACCCACGACGACTACCACGAGGCCGTCGCCCTGTCGGTCGGCTCCGGCGTCGCCGCCATGCTGTGCGCGCTGGCCGTCGCGGTCCTCGACTGGCGGCGGGACCGCCGCTCCGACCGCACCGGGCGCTGCCCGCCGGAGACGTCCCACAGCCACACCCACGCGGGGCAGTACTGACACGGTCCCGGCGCGACGGCGAACCGCCCCGGCGCGCTCAGCGGCGCTTGCCGAACCTCCGCAGCATCTCCTGGGCCTGCGCGCGACGGCGGGGGTCCGAGGCGGCCCGGCGCACCTGCTCCGCCGCCCGGCGGCCCTGCGGGCTGCGCGCGAAGCGCTTGATCCGGTCCAGCATTCCGGCCATGACGTGCCTCCGAGTCGGCGAGGGGTCTGCTTGTCCGTCCTCCTACCCCGCGGCCCTCCGCTCACCCCGGCGGCCGCACCCGGGTTTGACCGCTTCGTGTCGGGCGACCCGTGACGCGAGACATCGGAAGCGAACGCCGTGAGGTGAGCAGCTGTGGCCGGCAATCAGAAGTCCAAGGCCAAGATGGAGCAGGCCAAGGGGAAGGCCAAGGAAGCGGCCGGCCGGGCCGTCGGCAACGAGAGGATGACGGCCGAGGGCCGCGCCGAGCAGTCCAAGGGCGACGCCCGGCAGGCCAAGGAGAAGGGCAAGGACACGTTCCGGCACTGACACCGGAACCGGCGGGCGGTACGGAACGGGCCGCGGAACCCGGCGAACGCCGGTTCCGCGGCCCGTTCCGCCGGTGGGGCCGCTCTCAGGGTGTGGGGTCAGCCGCCGCGGCCGGTACGGCGCGCGGCGCCTGCGGGGTGCGCCGGGCCGGGGAGGGGCGGCGCGCGGAATCCCCGTGAGGCGGGCGAAGCCCCGTGCCCGCCCGTGTCCGTCAGGGCACCGGCTGCTCCGCCCAGATGACCTTGCCGGCCGGTGTGTAGCGGGTGCCCCAGCGCTCGGCGAGCTGTGCGACGAGGAACAGCCCGCGCCCGCCCTCGTCCGTCATGGCCGCGTAGCGCAGGTGGGGTGAGGTGCTGCTGCTGTCGAACACCTCGCAGATCAGGCTGCGGTCGCGCAGCACCCGGACATGGACGCTCTCGCCGCCGTACCGGATCGCGTTGGTGACCAGCTCGCTCAGGATCAGTTCGGTCGTGAACGCCAGCTCGTCCAGTCCCCACTCGGCCAGCCGCCCGGTGACCCGGGAGCGCACCTCGCCGACCGCCGCCGGGTCGTTCGGCACCTGCCACTCGGCGACCCGGTCGGGACCGAGCGCGTGGGTGCGGGCGACGAGCAGGGCGATGTCGTCGACCGGCCGGTCCGGGAGCCGGGCGTCGAGCACGGTCCGGCAGGTCTCCTCGGGCGACTCGCCGGCCGTCTCCAGCGCCCGGCGCAGGTGCTCGAGGCCGACGTCGATGTCGTGCTCCCGGTCCTCGACGAGCCCGTCGGTGTACAGCACCAGCCGGCTGCCCTCCGCCAGGCGCAGCTCGGTCGTCTCGAACGGGAGGCCGCCCAGGCCCAGCGGGGGGCCGACGGGCACCGCCGGGAACTCCACACTGCCGTCGGGCCGGATCAGCGCCGGCGGCGGGTGGCCCGCCCGGGCCATCACGCAGGAGCCGGAGACCGGGTCGTAGATCGCGTAGAGGCAGGTCGCGCCGGTGACCGGGGCGCTGCCGTCGTCGGCCGCCTCGTCCTGGTCGATGCGGCCGACCAGTTCGTCCAGCAGGCCCAGCAGCTCGTCGGGCGGCAGGTCGAGGGCGGCGAAGTTGTGCACCGCCGTCCGCAGCCGGCCCATGGTGGCGGCGGCGTGCAGCCCGTGGCCGACGACGTCGCCGACCACGAGCGCCACCCGGGCCCCCGACAGGGGCAGCACGTCGAACCAGTCCCCGCCGACCCCCGCCTGCGCGGGCAGGTACCGATAGGCGACGTCCAGGGCGTCCTGGTCGGGCATCCTGCGGGGCAGGAGACTGCGCTGGAGGGTCACCGCCATGCTGTGCTCGCGTGTGTAGCGGCGCGCGTTGTCGATGGAGACCGCGGCGCGCGCGACCAGTTCCTCGGCGAGGGCCAGCTCGTCCTCGTCGAACGGGTCGGGCTTCTCCGAACGCCAGAAGCTGACCACGCCGAGCACCAGGGTGCCTGCCCGCAGCGGCACGGTGATCAGGGAGTGGACGCCGTACTCCACCACCCGCGCGGAGCGTTCGCGGTCCTGGGCCCGCCAGCCCGGGGCCTGGCCGAGACGGGGTTCCAGGACGGGGCGGCCGGTGTCCAGGGACCGGCCCTGCGGGGAGGAGTCGACGAAGCGGATCTGCCGGCCCACCGGGTAGAGCGGGACCTCCTTGTGGATGCCGCTGAGCGCGGCGCGGCGCAGCGGGGTCACGCCTCCCGGCTGGCCGCCGGCCAGCACGGTGTCGAACAGGTCGACGCTGGCGTAGTCCGCGAACCGGGGCACGGCCAGCTCCGCCAGCTCCTCGGCGGTACGGGTGACGTCCAGGCTGGTGCCGATGCCCACGCCGGCGGCGTACAGGATGTCCAGGCGTTCCCGGGCGGTCTCGGCCCGGCCGGACAGGGCCCGCAGCTCCGTGGAGTCCCGGAGGGTGGCGACACTGCCGGCCGGGCCGCCCCGTACGTCGGTGGGCCGCTGGTTGACCGCCAGCAAGCGGTCCTTGACCAGATGCACCTCGTCCGTGGCGACCCGTCCGGAGACGAGCAGCTCCGCCGTGTCGACCGGGAGTCCGAGGTCGGTGACCTGCCGTCCCTCGGCATCGGCGGGCAGGTCCAGCAGACGCTGTGCCTCGTCGTTGGCGAGCAGCAGCCTGCCCTCTCCGCCGATGATGAGCACGCCCTCCCGGACGCTGTGCAGGACCGCGTCGTGATGTTCGTACATCCGGGTCATCTCGTGCGGTCCCAGGCCGTGCGTCTGCCGCAGCAGCCGCCGGCTGACGAACGCGGTGCCCGCCGTCGCCAGCGTCAGCCCGACGCCCGCCACGATCAGCACCAGCGGCAGCTGCCGTTCGGCGGCACCGCCCACGTTCTCCGTCGTGATGCCCGCCGAGACCAGGCCCACGACCGTGCCGTCGGGCGCCTCGACGGGCACGACGGCCTGGACCAGGGGGCCGAGCGTCCCCTCTATCTCCTCGGTCACCGTCTCCCCGGCCAGCGCGGGGGCGATGTTCCCCACGAACTCCTTGCCGATGCGGTCGGGCTTGGGGTGGGTGTAGCGGATGCCGTCGGTGTCCGTGACGGTGACGAAGTCCACACCCGTGGCCCTGCGCACCGCTTCGGCCCGGGGCTGGAGCACCGCCGTGGGGTCGGGGCCGCGCAGCGCCTCCCGGATGCCTGGGGATTCGGCGAACGCCGCGGCCACGGCGACGGACCGGTTGCGGGCCTCCACCGTGCTGTCGTGCCGTACCTGGAGCACCAGCGCGATCGCGGCGGCCACCACGAGCAGCAGCACGATCACCACGTTCATGACGAAGACCTGGCCGGCGACACTGCGTCTGGACAGTGCCGAGCGCACGGCCGCGGCACGCCGCCGCCCTCCCGTGTCCGTCCCCCGCCGCGACCGGTCCGCGTCTCGCGGGTGCCGGGCCGGCGGGCCGCTGGGACGACGGGGTGACCGCTCTCCCGATCGACCCATCAGTCGGACCATGTGCCCATGTCTACACTGCCGGGCCCGCGGAGGCGAGGGGCGCCCCGGTGCCGGAGCGGCCCGCCGGCTCCGGGTCCGCAGCCCCTCACGGAGGGCCCCCTCGCCGCGGGCGGCGGGTGGCGAGCAGCAGGGCGATGTCGTCGGGGCGGTCCGTGGTGCGGCGGGCGGTGACGACGATCCGGTCGGCGAGGCCCGCGAGCGAGTGGCTCCCGGGCGGCCGTTCGGCGCGCGCCCCGGCCCTGGCCAGGGCCAGCCGCAGCGCGGTGATCCCGTCCTCGATGTCGGTGCCGGGCCGCTCCACCAGCCCGTCCGTGTAGAGGGCGAGGACGGCACCGGGCTCGACCGGGAACTCCGTCAACGGGTACCGGACGCCCGGGTCCACGCCGAGTACCACGCCGCCGGGCAGGTCCAGTGCCTCGGTACGTCCGTCCGGGTGGCGCAGCAGCGGCGGCAGGTGCCCCGCGCGGGCCGCGCAGGCCCGTCCGGTGGCCGGGTCGAGGCGAACGTAGCAGCAGCTCGCGAACAGCCCCGGGTCCAGGTCGGTCAGCAGGTGGTTGACGCCGCTCAGCACCTCGTCGGGCGAACGGTCACCGAGGGCGAAGGCGCGCACGGCGCTGCGCAGTTGTCCCATCGTGGCCGCCGCCTGCACGCCGTGCCCCTGCACATCACCGATGACCAGGGCCATGCCGTCCCCCGAGGCGACGACGTCGTACCAGTCCCCGCCCACGTCCATGCCCTGGGTCCCCGGCACATAGCGCCCCGCGGTCTCCAGCAAGGGGTGTGCCGGCAGCCGCCGGGGCAGCAGTGCCCGCTGGAGTCCGCGGGCGAGGGCCGTCTCGGTCTCGAAGCGCCGGGCCTTCTCCATGGCGTGGGCGATCACCCCGGCGAGGGCGGTGAGCACCGCGCGCTCCTCGGTGCCGAACCCGCGGGAACGGTCGAAGCCGAGGATGCAGGAGCCGACCGGGCGCCCGGAGGCGATCAGCGGCAGGAAGGCGCGGGCGCCCTCCGTGGCGTCCAGGGGAATGCCCGGGTACGCGGCGGCCAGCGCCTGCATCGAGTCGAAGAAGAGCGGCCGGCCGCTGGTCAGCGTCTCGACTCCGGGCAGCCGGGCGTCCAGCGCCACCCCCTCGAAGCGCGTGAGGAAGCCCGGTGGGAAGCCCGTCTCCCACGCCAGATGCAGATGGCGGTCCTGGAGGAGGTAGAGGGCGAGCCGGCGGCCGCCGAACGCCGGCAGCACCTCCCGCACGACCACGGCGGACACCTGGCGGGCGGTGACCGCCTCGGTCAGGGCGACGGCCAGCACGATGGGGCGGTACACGGGTGCCGTCGCGGCGACGGCGGCCGGCGCGGGTCCGTCCGTGTCGGGCGCCTCCGGACCCCCGGGCTCGGGCGTGAGGCCGGCGGACGCGTCGGCCACCCGGTTGGCCGGGCGGAGCGTGCCCGTCAGGAGGTCCGGTCCGGGATGCACGGAGACGGCGAGCCAGTCTCCCTCGTAGGGCTGCGGAGTGGTCCGGCGGCTGTCGTCGGGCGGGCGCCGGACATGGAAGTGGACCGGCTCGGGGGAGAGCAGGGCGCCGCGGAGATGGTCCTCGTGGACGGTCTGGTCCAGCCAGGGCAAGGCCTCCCACAGGGAGTGGCCGACCAGCCGGGTCCGTGGCCGTCCCAGCAGCCGGGCGGCGCGCGGATTGGCGTAGACGATCGTGCCCAGCCGGTCCACGCAGAACACCCCGTCCGGCAGGAGGTCGGCCGCGGCGTCGGCCACGGCGCTGGACGACGGATCGCGTACGGAGCCGCGCACCGGGCCGCCGACGGGCGGTGCGGCCGGTGGTCTCCACAGCTCCACCAGGAGCGGCGCACCGTCCGAGGCGCGTACGTACAGGGGGAGCGGCGGAGGCCGGCCGGCAGCGGTCTGCCGCAGCGCCGCGGCGATCCGGTGCCCGTCGTCGGGGGCCAGCGCGCGGGTGAGCGTGCCGAGGGTGATGGTGGCGGATCCGGCGGTGGCCCCCGCCGTGCCGAGCAGGGCGCGCAGCGGCTCGTCCACGGTGACGTCACCGGTGGCCGGATCCCAGGCGAAACTTCCGGCGTTCAGGGCGTGCCGTACGGACGGGGGCGGCCGCAGGCACAACGGCTCGCCGTCCCAGCCGACCGGCGGGGCTTCGGGGTCCTCGTCCAGCCGCTCCAGGGCCGCACCGAGCTGCCGGGCCAGCCGCTCCATCCGGTCCAGGCCCTCCACCACCTCGGCGGTGTCCGACGCGCCGGGACGCAGGACGGTCAGGACGCCGTACGTCCGCGTCGCACCCGCGACGGGCAGGTACAGGGACCCGAACGGGAACGGCAGGCCGGCCGCGAACTGCGGGTAGCGGCGCATCGTCTCCGCCGCGTTGGGCAGCACCACCCGGACGCCCCGCCGGTAGGCGTCGGCGGCCGGGAACGGACTGTCGGAGTGCAGCCGCCACCAGGGCCGGAACAGCGGTCCGGGCAGTCCGGCGAGCACGGCCAGCCGCAGCAGGCCGGGGGTGCGCGAGCGCAGGTAGACCCCGCCCGCGTGGCCGCCGGCCACGCCGACGGCCTGGGAACAGGCGTCGACCAGGAGCACCGTCAGCCGCCCGGGCGTGCGGTCCGTGTCCTCGGCGCCTGCGCTCATCGGCCCCACCTCGTCGGCCCCACCTCGTCCGTGCGCCGTCACGCGGGCGGACACAGCAAGGATGCGGCACCCCACCGGGAACGCGCACGCGGTCGGGCCGCACGGGTGACCGCGACGGGCGTTGACCTCGCGGTCGGGAGTCCGTAACCTCCTCCGCGACATTCGGAAACACATCCGAAACTTTCGGGGTTTCCTGCCCTTCCGAACGGCCTCCGTGCACCGATTCGAGGAACGGGATGACATGCGCATGACTCTTCTACGGTTCTCGAGGGCGGCCACCGCCGGCCTCGTCGCCGCCGCGGCGCTGACGGCCGCCGCCCACTCCGCCGAAGCCGCCGACTCGCTCGGGTCCGCGGCGGCCGGCCAGGGCCGCTACTTCGGCACCGCCGTCGCGGCGAGCCACCTCGACGAGGCCGACTACGTCTCCACGCTCAACCGCGAGTTCTCCTCGGCGACCCCCGAGAACGAGATGAAGTGGGACGCCACCGAGCCCAGCCGCGGCACCTTCACCTTCGCCGCCGCCGACCAGGTCGTCGACCACGCCCGGAGCCGGGGCATGGACGTCCGCGGCCACACCCTCGTCTGGCACTCCCAGCTGCCCTCCTGGGTGAGCGGCCTCGGCGCGGCCGACCTGCGCACCGCCATGAACAACCACATCAACGGCGTGATGGGCCACTACAAGGGCCGGATCCACAGCTGGGACGTCGTCAACGAGGCATTCCAGGACGGCGGCAGCGGCGCCCGGCGCAACTCACCCTTCCAGGACAAGCTGGGCAACGGCTTCATCGAGGAGGCGTTCCGCACCGCCCGCGCCGCCGACCCGGCCGCCAAGCTCTGCTACAACGACTACAACACCGACGGCGTCAACGCGAAGAGCACCGCCGTCTACAACATGGTCAAGGACTTCAAGTCCCGCGGCGTGCCCATCGACTGCGTCGGCTTCCAGGGCCACTTCAACAGTGCCTCCCCGGTCCCCTCCGACCTCCAGGCCAACCTCCAGCGCTTCGCGGACCTCGGCGTCGACGTGCAGATCACCGAACTCGACATCGAGGGCTCCGGCACCGCACAGGCCGACAGCTACTCCCGCGTGGTCGAGGCATGTCTCGCCGTGGACCGCTGCACCGGCATCACCGTCTGGGGCGTCACCGACAAGTACTCGTGGCGCAGCGGCGGCACCCCGCTCCTGTTCGACGGCGACTACCAGGAGAAGCCCGCCTACGACGCGGTCCTCACGACCCTCGGCGGTGACGGCGGCGGCGAACCGGGCGACGGCACGGCGACCTGCACCGCCACGTACACCAGGACCGCGGACTGGAACAGCGGCTACAACGGCCAGGTCACCATCACCGCGGGCAGCGAGCCGATCGGCTCCTGGGCGACGACCGTCACCTTCGCCTCCCCGCAGCAGGTCCAGGCCACCTGGAACGCCACGCCCGCCTGGGGCGGCGGCAACGTCATGACGGCGCGTCCGAGTTGGAACGGTTCCCTGGCGGCCGGCGCGTCGACCACCTTCGGATTCACCGTGGCGAAGAACGGCAGCGACGCGGCCCCCACCGTCGGAGCCTGTACCGCCTCCTGACCCCTGCGGCGCACCGGCCGCGCCCCGAAGCCCGCGCGGAGCCCTCGGGGCGAACCGGTGTGCCTGGTCGGGAACCTCGGCCGTGCCCGTCGCCGACCGGGACGGTGCCCTTTCCGGCGCACTCGGCCCGGGCCTGTCCGGAAAACGGCGCGTCCGGCGGAAGTTGGGGCAAAGGGATCGCGAAAACCGCTCCGGTGCGTATCGTGAAGGGCCGGGGACCAGCGCACCCCTTACTCGGCTACTCGGCCCCGGACCGGACGGTGAGGCTCTGTATGACTCCGGCGCACAGATCCGATGCCGCGGACACCTCGGTCGTGTCCACGGTGGTGGAGTTCAGGGGCGGATCGGCGATGATCCCGGCCTCCCGGGACGTCGTGCACGGCTTCGTCACGCGGCTTCGCGAGCGGGGTGTGGGCCTGGCCGACACCTTCCTGGACGCCGCCCGCCTGGTCGCCAGCGAGTTGGTGACGAACGCGCTCCGCCACGCGCCCGGCCCCTGCCGCCTGGAACTGACCCTGTTGGAGGACGGCGTGGAGATCGCGGTGTCGGACACGGGGGACGGCTTCCCCACGTTCCTGCCCCGTGACCCCCTGCGGGTCGGCCGGCACGGCCTGGAGATCGTGACGCGCCTGTGCGACGAGGTCATCACCAAGCCCCGGGCGACGGGGAAGACGGTGTACGCGCGCCTGCCGCTGCGCTGACCTCCCTCAGGCGGCCAGGGCCTGCTCGAGGGTCGGGTAGCAGTCGATGAGCGCGTCGATCCCCACGAGCCGCAGCACGCGCTCGACGGCGTGCTGAGGAGCGGCGAGCCGGAACCAGGCGCCGCGGGACTCGGCGGCCCGGTGCGCGGAAATGAGCGCGTTGATGCCGCTGGAGTCCAGGAAGGCCACCTCGCCGAGATCGACCACCGTGCCCGGGGCCGTCCGCACGCAGGACAGCAGGACGTCGTGGAGCTGACTGCTGCCGTCGAGATCGACCTCCCCGGCGAGGATGACGATGCCGACGCCTTCGTCCGTGGTGGTCCGGGTGATCAGCAGCCGCTCCGGTACCGCCGCGCCCTCTGTGTCCGCCACGCCCAGCCTCACTCCTCGCCTGTGCCCGGCCCGCACCGGTGGCTCGATGCTAAGGCTCTCCGGGGCCCTCGTGGGCCACTTGTGCGGACCGGGGCCGCCCGGACCGGTCGGGCGGGGTTCGACGCGCGCGACGGCGCTCCTCTGACTACGGTCGAGATGTGGTGGCTCACACATTCGAGGAGCTCGTGCAGAAGCGTCGCGCGGCGGACCTGGCACAGCACCGGGTCGAGGAGTTGCGCGACTCGTACGGGCCTCCCACGCAGCATCAGTGGACCGCACGGCAGTCGCACACGTACGAGACCGCCGTACGGGCCTGGCGCGACCTGGACCGGGACGCGCAGACCGCGATGACGGAGTACGTCAAGGAGGGGGGTCAGTCCCGGCACAAGCTGGAGGCGAAGGTCCGCAAGGCCGTCCAGGACGCCGGACAGGGCACCTGACCGGTCCCCGGCAGGGCTGGAACCGGACGGCCCGGTCCGTTCAGCCCCGCCGGGCGGCGGGGACCTCGCCGACGAGATCGCGTACGGCCCGCAGCGCCGCCGCCCGGTCCTCGGGCACCAGCCCGATGCGGGTGCGGCGGTCGAGCAGGTCGCCCTCGTCGAGGGCCCCCTCGTGACGCAGCGCCCAGAGCAGCTCGGCCCCGGTGACGGGGTGGCCCGGCACGACGCGCTCGCCGAGCCGGGGGCTGCGGTCGGCGAGGGCCTGGACGGCCGGTGCCTCGGTGCCGTACCGCCGCACCAGGCGGCGCGGCGCCCGCAGCGCGGCCAGCGCGTGCGGTGCGGCGGCGCCGACCAGCGGCAGCGCGGCGGTGCGGGACGGTCCGGCGCCCAGGCGGCGGGCCGCGACGGCGGCGTCCACGGCGTCCTCGGCCATGCGCCGGTACGTGGTGAGCTTGCCGCCGACCACGGTGATCACACCCTCGGACGAGGTGAGCACGGCGTGCCGGCGTGAGACGTCCGCCGTGCGGGGCCCGCCGCCGGGCCGGTCGGCGGACGTGGTGTCCAGCAGGGGACGCAGGCCCGCGAAGGCGCCCACCACGTCCTCGCGGTGGACCGGCACCTCCAGCACCGAACCGAGCACGTCCAGCAGGAAGCCGACGTCCGTCTCGGGTACCTCGGGCACGTCCGGTACGTCCCCGTCCAGGGGCTCGTCGGTCAGGCCGACGTAGACGCGGCCGTCGCCCTGGGGCAGGACGAGGACGAAGCGGTTGGTCTCCCCGGGTACCGGCACGTGCAGGCCGGCGGGCAGCGGGCCGAGCAGGTCGGAGCGCAGGACCAGGTGGGTGCCGCGGGAGGGGCGGACCCGGATGCCGTCGACCAGGTCACCGGCCCACACTCCGGAGGCGTTGATCACCGCGCGGGCACGGATCACGCCCTCCTCGCCGGTGAGCTCGTCACGTATCCGGGCACCGGACGAGGTCAGCTCCAGGGCCCTCACCCGGGTCAGTATCCGGGCACCGCGCGCGGCGGCGGTCCGGGCGAGCGCGGTCACCAGACGGGCGTCGTCGGTGAGCCGGCCGTCCCAGGACAGCAGCCCGCCGCGCAGCCGGTCGGAGCGCAGCGCCGGCGCGAGATGGCGGGTCTCCACGGCGGACAGCCGGCGCGGCGCGGGCAGCGTGGCCCGGGCGGTGCGCGCCGCCAGGCGCAGGGCGTCGCCGGCCCGGAACCCGGCCCACGCCAGCCCGGCCTGACCACGGGAGACCATGGGCGTCAGCGGCAGCACGAACGGCTGGGCGCGCACCAGGTGGGGAGCGGTGCGCTCCATCAGCACGCCGCGCTCCACCGCGCTCTCGTGGGCGACGTCGAGCTGGGCGGAGGCGAGGTAGCGCAGGCCGCCGTGGATGAGCTTGGAGCTCCAGCGGGAGGTGCCGAAGGCCAGGTCGTGGGCGTCCACGGCGACGACGCTCAGACCGCGGGCCGCGGCGTCCAGGGCCGCGCCGGCACCGGTCGCGCCGAGACCGACGACCAGGACGTCCACGGCCGGGCCGCCGACGGCCTCGGTCAGCTCGCGCGAGCGCCGTGCGGCGGACAGGGAGGCATCGGCGGCGGGGCTGCTGCCGGTCGGGCTCATGGCGTGAGGGTCCTCTCCAGGACGGTGCGCAGCTCCGCGAGGAGGGCCGCGGGGGCCAGCTCGGCGTCGTCCTCCTCGGTCATGGTCCGCAGCGACAGCGCGAAGGACTGGACGATCAGCAGCACGGAGCGTGCCTGCCGTCCCGTGTGGGCGGGGCGCACCGACCCGTCGGCGTGTCCCTCGGCGAGCGCGTCGGCCAGCAGCCCCAGCAGGGCATCCTGGCTGGCCCCGCGCCGGTCGAGGACGTAGGGCAGGAGCAGCTCGGGATCGACGTCGACGATCTTGCGGAAGAGCGGATGGGCACGGAACGCCTCCACCCCGGTCACGAGTCCCTCGACGAGGCGTGGACGCGTGCCCAGGCCCGGCCGGGGCTCGGGGACGGCACCGGTGGCCACCGCGATCCACTCCCGGGTCATCAGGTCGCCGACCAGGGACCGCACGTCCGGCCAGCGCCGGTACAGCGTCATCCGGGAGACGCCGGCGCGGCGGGCGACGTCGGTCATGGTCGTCCGGCGGACTCCGACGGCCAGTACGCAGTCGCGTACGGCGTCCAGCACGGCGTCCCTGTCGGAGGTGTTCGGCCGGCCCGAGTCATTGTGACGATTAGGCGTCATGTGTAACAGTGTAACGCCCTGAGGCCGTGCGGACACCACCCGACGGCATCTCCCCGACCGACCGCGAGGACGACAGGCCATGGACATGCTGTGGAACGGCTGGGGCGACCCGGCCCGTGCGACGCCGCTGCCCGACACGGTGACCGGGTTGCTGCGCGAGCTGCTCGGCGTCGAGCCGCGCCACGCCGCCTCCGTCCCGCTGGAGGAGATCGAGGTACCCGCATCGCTGCTGGACGCAGCGGCCCGCCGCGCGCTGGAGGCCGCCGTCGGCGACCGCGCGGACGGCGTGCGTACGGACGCGGAGACCCGGATACGCCACACCCGCGGCAAGTCCACCCCCGACCTGCTGCGGATGCGGACCGGCGACACCGCGGACACCCCGGCCGCCGTCGTCCTCCCGGACGGCCACGACGAGGTGCTCGCCGTACTGGAGGCCTGCGCCGAGCACGGGCTCGCCCTCGTCCCCTTCGGCGGCGGCACCTCCGTCGTCGGCGGCCTCGCCCCCGGGCGCGACGGCACCTTCGTCGCCCTCGACCTGCGCCGCATGAACCGCCTGCTCGACCTCGACGAGGTCTCCCGCACCGCCACCCTGCAACCCGGCCTGCGCGTCCCCGAGGCCGAGGCGCTCCTCGCCGGGCACGGCTGGACCCTCGGCCACTTCCCCCAGTCCTACGAGTGGGCCACCGTCGGCGGCTCCGCCGCGACCCGCTCCAGCGGACAGGCCTCCGCCGGCTACGGACGTTTCGACGAGATGGTCCTCGGCCTCACCCTCGCCACTCCCCGGGGCACCCTCGACACGGGCCGCGCCCCGCGTTCGGCGGCCGGCCCCGACCTGCGCCAGCTCGTGCTGGGCTCCGAGGGCGCCTTCGGTGTCATCACGTCGGTCACCGTGCGCGTGCGGCCCGTGCCGGAGGTCCGCCGCTACGAAGGCTGGCGCTTCGCCTCGTTCGCCGAGGGCGCCGCGGCGCTGCGCCGGCTCGCCCAGGACGGCCCGCGTCCGACGGTGCTGCGGCTGTCCGACGAGACCGAGACCCTGATCGGCCTCGCCCAGCCCGACGCCATCGGCGCCTCCCCGGAGCGGCGGGACGCCGGATGCCTGGCGGTCGTCGGCTTCGAGGGCACCGCGCAGGACACTGCGTACCGCCGCGAGGGCGCCGCCGCCGTACTGCGCGCGAGCGGCGGCGCCTTCGCCGGCGAGGAACCCGGGAGGCGCTGGGCCCACGGCCGCTACTCGGCGCCGTACCTGCGCGACGCGCTGCTCGACGCCGGGGCGCTCGCCGAGACGCTGGAGACCGCGACCTACTGGTCCCGGATCCCCGCCCTGTACGCGGCCGTCCGCGACGCGCTCACCGGCACCCTCACCGGGGCCGGCACCCCGCCGCTGGTCATGTGCCACATTTCGCACGTCTACGAGAACGGCGCCTCCCTCTACTTCACCGTCGTCTCGGCCCAGGGCGACGACGCCGTCGCCCACTGGACCCGGGCGAAGCACGCCGCCAACGAGGCGATCCTCGCCGCGGGCGGCACCATCACCCACCACCACGGCGTCGGCACCGACCACCGCGACTGGTACGTCCGGGAGGCGGGCCCCCTCGGCGTCGGGGCCCTGCGCGCGGTCAAGCGGAGCCTGGACCCCGCCGGACTGCTCAGCCCGGGCGTCCTGCTGCCCGAGGACTGACCCCGCGGCACGGCGCGCTCCGACCCCCGTGAGACAACAGTCCGGCATCACCCGTCAGCCCGGAGGCACATCGATGCGACAGTTCACCGCAGTCGTCAACCCCACCGCCGGCGGTGCCACCTCGGCCGCCGCGCTGCTCGGGGTGGCCCGGCTGCTGCGGGAGGCGGGGGCCGAGCTGGAGACCGAGTACAGCCGCAGTCTCGCGCACGCCCGGGACATCGCCCGGCAGGCCGGGGCGCGGGGCCGGGTCGTGCTCGCCGTCGGCGGCGACGGCATGGCCGGCGGGATCGGCGGCGCCCTCAGCGGCACCGGCGCCCTGCTCGGCCTCGTCCCGGCAGGCCGCGGCAACGACTTCGCCCGCGCCCTGGCCCTGCCCACCGAGCCCGCCGTCCTCGCCGAACTGCTGCTGCGGGGCGAGGCCCGTCCCGTGGACACCATCGAGGTCACCTCGGCGGTCCACGACCGCACCGTCGTGCTCGGGAGCGTCTACGCCGGGGTCGACGCGCTCGCCAACCGCCACGCCAACAACGCGCGCCTGCTGCGCGGCACCGCCTCCTACTACGCCGGCGCGCTGCGCGCGATCACCACCTGGCGCCCGACGCGCTACCGCGTCACCGTCGACGGCGAGGAGCACGCGTTCACCGGCTACACCGCCGTGGCCGCCAACTCCGGCTACTACGGGTCCAACCGCCTCGTCGCCCCCGCCGCCCGGGTGGACGACGGACTGCTGGAGGTCGTGATGATCCACGACGCGCCCCGGCGGCTGTTCTTCGCGCTGATGAACGAGCTGGGATCGGGCGCCCACGTCCACCGGCCCCAGGTGCGCGTCCTGCGGGGCCGGGAGGTACGCATCGAGGCCGACCGGGCCATACCCTACGGCGCCGACGGCGAGGTCGAGGCCGTCGTCCCCGTCACGGCGAGAGTGCTGCCCGGGGCGCTGCGCGTCCTGTGCTGAACACGCCGCCGGGCCGGCCGCCGACGACGGCGACCGGCCCGACGGGCGGGCGGATCAGCCCCGGGGAGTGGTGAAGCGTTCCCACACCCGGTGGGCGCCCATCAGCTCCGTCACCTGCTCCAGGGCCGCGGTGCCGGACGCCGCGACGACCACACCGGGAGCGTCGGTGGGCACGCCCGACGCCTCGAGCGCGGCCTCGCCGCCCGCCCAGACACCGATCGCCTTGCCGTGCCGGTACGCCTCCGACACCATGAGGCTCACCCGAGGGTCGATCGTCCCCGGCCGCGCGGGCGGCGGAGTGGCCTTGTAGTCCCGCGGAGTGTAGGCGTCGCCGCCCATGTCGGGCGTCCCCGCCACCAGGACGGCGTCGAACTCGACGGACCGTGCGGTGACGTAGCTGCGCTGGACGGTCAGCGCCGCGTCGCCCGAGCCGATGGTGCCGCCGGTCGGCGCCACGACCAGCGGCACCATCCCGGCGTTCAGCACCGCCTCCCGCACGGCCGTCACACCCTCCAGGTCCGCCCCGCCGGTGACGATGCCGACGACCCGGCCGTCGAGGGGCCAGGTCCGGCCGACCTGGGACAGCGCCGGGCTGGGCTCGACGTCGGCCAGCGGCACGGTCGGTTGCGGGGCGGGCAGGCCGAGGCCCTCGGCGACCCCCGCGCACAGCTCCGGGTCGATGTTGGCCAGCACCTGGAGGGTCCGTTCCCTGACGGCCTGTTCGTAGCACTTGCCGAGCTCGAAGGTGTAGGCGCCGATGATGTGCTCGCGCTCCACCGGACTCATGCTCAGCCAGAACCGCCGCGGCTGGCTGAAGTGGTCCGCGAACGACTCCGGAGCCTCCCGCACCTTCGTCGCCTCCGGGACCCGGACCGGCGCCTCCACGAACGCACTCATGTCCGCCCCGGCCGTGAACGGGCAGCCGCCGTCCAGGGAGTTGGGCCGGTAGGGAGCCACGCCCCGGTGCACGGCGGTCTGGTGCATGCCGTCGCGCAGCATGTCGTTGACCGGCGCCTGAGGGCGGTTGATCGGCAGCTGCGGGAAGTTGGGGCCGCCGAGACGTGTGATCTGGGTGTCCAGGTAGGAGAACAGCCGCCCCGCGAGCAGCGGGTCGTCGGTGACGTCGATGCCCGGGACGAGGTGGCCGACGTGGAAGGCGATCTGCTCGGTCTCGGCGAAGAAGTTCGACGGGTTCCGGTTCAGGGTCAGCAGCCCGACCGGCTGCACCGGGGCGAGTTCCTCGGGCACGATGTTCGTCGGGTCCAGCAGGTCGATGCCCTCGAAGGTCTGCTCCGGGTTGTCGGGGAAGGTCTGGATGCCCAGTTCCCACTGCGGGTACGCGCCCGCCTCGATGGCGTCGGCGAGGTCCCGGCGGTGGAAGTCCGGGTCGATGCCGTTGATCATCTGCGCCTCGTCCCACACCAGGGAGTGCACGCCCAGCTTGGGCTTCCAGTGGAACTTCACCAGTGTCGTGGCGCCCTCGGCGTTCACCAGCCGGAAGGTGTGGACACCGAAGCCCTCCATCATCCGGTAGGAGCGCGGGATGCCGCGGTCGCCCATGAAGAAGATGGTGTGGTGGGTCGCCTCGGTGTGCAGCGACACGAAGTCCCAGAAGGTGTCGTGCGCGCTCTGCGCCTGCGGGATCTCCCGGTCGGGATGCGGCTTCGCGGCGTGCACGACGTCCGGGAACTTGATGGCGTCCTGGATGAAGAAGACCGGGATGTTGTTGCCGACCAGGTCGAAGACGCCCTCGCTGGTGTAGAACTTCGTCGCGAAACCGCGGGTGTCCCGCACCGTGTCCGACGACCCCCGCGAGCCGACCACCGTGGAGAACCGCGTGAACACCGGCGTCTCCACGTCCGCCGCGAGGAACCCGGCCTTCGTCACCGAGGCCGCCGTGCCGTAGCTCTGGAAGACCCCGTGCGCGCCCGCGCCCCGGGCGTGCACCACACGCTCCGGGATGCGCTCGTGGTCGAAGTGCATGACCTTCTCCCGCAGGTGATGGTCCTGCAGCAGTACGGGTCCGCGGGGCCCGGCCTTCAGCGAGTGGTCCGTGTCGTACAAGCGGGTGCCCTGGGCGTTCGTCAGGTAGCTCCCGGACTGCGCCACCCGGGCCTGGTCGGCTCCGGTGGGCTGACCGGTCGGCGACACGGTGTCCGGACCGCTCTGGTCCGGCTTCGGCGGCAACGGCTCCCGGGGCTCGGTGGGTTCCGCGACGGAGGGCGACTCGGGGCCGGGCTTGCCGGGAATCCCCTCCGCCGGTCCGCCACCGTCGCCCTGCAGGCTCTCGGTGACCTTGTGGGCTACCCGCTTGAGGGGGTTGGCCTCGCTCATCAGCCTTCTCTCCGTTCTGGGCGGGCCGCTGCACGCGGCCGGTCGTGTTCGAGTACCGACTGTCGTGTGGTGGGCCGTGACCGCGTACCCAGCGTTCGGGACTCAAGGCATGGGCGAGAGGGAACGGAGAGGTCGGCTCAGGTGACGCTCTCCCCGTCGTGGGTGCCGCCCTGGCAACCGGCCGTGAAGGAGCCCGCCTCCTCCCTGCCCGCCGATGCGGCGGTCACCGCGCCGCCCCGGACGCACCCGGTCGCCGTCACGTCGCCCGGACGAAGCCCGGCGTGGGGTACGGCGGCCTCGGCCGGAGCGGCGCACAGTACCGGCACGGCCAGGGCCGCGATCACGGCCCACGACGGCTTGCGCATGGCGGAGCTCCTTCTCACCGGTGCCGTACCAGCGTCACCGGGCCCGGCGCGGTGCGCCACCGGAGGCGTGCGCACGGGGGAGGACCCCGGCCGGGGTGTGCGGGCCGGGGCACCCGGAGGCCGCGGCGCGCGCCGGGACAGTACGCGGCGAGCCGGGCCCGGCCGGTCGGAGGAGCTCCTCGCCACGGGCACGTCCCCGCACCGAGCACGCCCCCGCGCGTCGGTGTTCACCCGAGGCCCAGGGGGCGTGCTGCGTGCTGCGTGCCGCGGCGCCCCGGACACCAGCACGCGCGACACCCCGTGCCCCAACAGCCCGCGGTCGCACCGCACCCGGCCTTCACGCCACCGAGGCGCACATCCCTCCCTGCCCGGCCCGGGCGGAAAAGCGGTTCGGCCGGACATCCGACGGCACCCGGCGGCAACCGGCACGACGGTGCGCTGCTCGACGGTGGACATGCCTGACGAGTGGACCCGGTGGTACCAGGGGGCCTTCACCCCAGTACGGTCCGGGTCGCCCCGGCGGACCGCGACCGACCACTCCGTCAACGAGACCCGGGCCGGCTCACCGTGTGCGTCACCCCCACCGGTTCGAACGAGACCAGGGTCCGCCCACCGCCGTCCGCCCAGACCACCTCGACGCCGGTGTCACCGGCCACGACCTCCGTGACGGCCTCCGCGAGCGGACCGGGGCCCGGCTCACCGGTGAGCGCGGCCAGGCAGACGTGCAGGGACGTGCCGCCCGCGTCGCCGGACAGCCGGGGCAGCTCGGCCCACGGCGCGTAGGCGGTGCCCTGCGGGGCACGGACGGTCTCCGGCTCGGGGCGCCAGCCGTGCAGGCCGTGCAGCGCCGAGACCAGCGGCTCCTCCGGGCCGGTCGCCCAACCGGTGTGCGTGAGGCGTGCGCCGGCCGGCGCGCCGAGCACCCTGTGCACCCGCAGTTCGTACGGCCCCCGCGCCACCGTCACGCTCTCCACCCGCAGCCCCGGCACCATCGGTGGTCCGCCGGCGAAGACGGGCCGGTGCCAGGACGCCGCCCAGCCCCAGCCGTCGCCCTGCCCCGCGCCGAGCGGATGGACGCGACGCCGCACACTGCGCCGGCCGTTCACCTCCACCGACAGGTGGTTGTCGGCGACGTTCCCGGGCGCCGTGGGGCCGGTCCGGGTCGAGTAGGCCTGCCGCCCGTAGTGCGGGTCGTCCTCGACGGCCGACTCGCCCTCGTGCGGCCGGACATGGTCGCTGCCGTGGTTGTGCAGCCGTACGATCCCGTCGCCGCGCGTCGCCTGCACCAGCAGTCCGGGCGCGGAGAGGGCCAGTACGCGGTCGGCCTCCTCCACCGGCGCGGCCTCCTCCGTGGCGGTCCACAGCGGGTGGCCGGCGGGGGCGAGGAGTGACACGAACGCCTTGGAAGCCCAGTAGGGGGAGGCCGGGCCGGAGTACGACTGCAGGGTGGCCCCGTGCGGGCCGTGCCAGCCGAGGCTCAGCAGCCCTTCGTCGGTCAGTGCGCCGCGTTCGACGAAGTAGCGCAGACTGCCGCTCGCCAGCCGCCGCGAGGCGCCCGGTGTCAGCGGCGTGTGCCCGGTGACCGCGCCCAGGCCCACGGCCGCGGAGGCGGCGAACCGGTACGACAACGAGCGGCCGTAGTGCAGCGGAGCCCCGTCCGCGCCGAACATCAGCGAGAAACCGTCGAGGTGTGTGCGCAGCCGCTCCCCGTACCGGGCGGCGGCCTGTCCGGTGTCGCCGGCCAGGTGGCCGTCGAGCACCGGGTACAGGTGCAGCGCCCAGCCGTTGTAGTGGTCGAAGGCGCGTCCGTCCCCGTCGGCGTACCAGCCGTCGCCCCGGTACCAGCCCTCCATCAGCTGCAGCGCCCGCCCGCGGGCCGCGGCCGTCTCGGCGTCCCCGCGGCCGACCGATTCCAGGAACCCGGCGACCGTGTACGGGAAGAGGTACCAGTTGTTCGGCGCGGGCACGTGCCGGAGCGCCCCGCGCAGCCATGCCTCGACCCGGTCCTGCACCCCGGCGTCGAGGTTCTTCCACAGCCAGGGAGCGGTCAGCCGCAGCCCGAGCGCCACCGACGCGGACTCGACCATCGGCTGGCCCTGCACGTCGTGGTCGAGGATCAGCGGCCAGGACTCGGTGTCCTCGCGGCCGGGTGTGCGGGTGCCCGAGTCGAGGCCGCGCGCATAGCGGTCCAGCCAGCCGTGCGGGTCGTCGCCGTCCGCGCCGGCGACCCGGAAGGCCGCTGCGAGGAAGGTCCGGGCGAAGCCCTCCAGTCCGTCGGAGCGCGCGCCCGAGCGCGAGGGGCGCCCCGGCAGGTCGAGCAGGGCGCGGCCGGGTGTGCTCCAGCGCCACGCGGCCCACAGCAGCCCGTCCGCGACGGCCTCCCAGTGCGTCCGGGTGTAACCGGTGTACGGGCTGAGCGCACGGTCCTCGGTGGGCAGTTCGAACGGGATGCTCATGCCAGGAACGCCAGCCTTTCGCGTCGTACGGGATGGAGGAAACCGGCACCGGACGCCCAGCGGGTCGTCTCGGCGAGGGCGAGGTCGGCCAGGCGGCGCCACTCGTTGCCCTCGGAGCCGGCGAGGTGCGGGGTGATCAGCGCGTTGTCGCAGTCCCACAGCGGGTGGTCCGGCGGCAGGACCTCGGGGTCGGTGACGTCCAGCACCGCCCGGATCCGGCCCGCCAGGACCGCGTCGGTGAGCGCCTCCTGCTCGACGACCGCTCCCCGGGACGTGTTGATGAGCACCGCGTCGGCCGGCATCGCGTCGATCAGCGAACGGCCGACCAGCCCGCGGGTGGCGGGCAGCAGCGGGGTGTGCACGCTGACGGTGTCGCAGCGCGCGAACAGCTCGGGCAGGTCCACGAGTTCGACGCCGAGTCCGGCGGCGTCCGCGTCGCTCACGTACGGATCGTGCAGCAGGACGTCGACGTCGTGCGGGCGCAGCAGTTCGACGACCCGGCGGCCGATCAGTGAGGCCGACAGGATGCCCACCGTGCGGCGGTAGTTGCCGATGCCGCGCGGGGTGCGCAGCCAGTTGCCGCGCTCCCGGGACACCCGGTAGTCGCGTGCCCGCTCCAGGACCCGTTTGCCGGTGAGCAGGATCATGCCGAGTGTGTACTCGGCCACCGGCAGCGCGTTGGCCGCGGCGGCCGAGGAGACCTCGACCCCCCGCTCCCAGCACGCGTCGGTGACATGCCCGCGGACGCTGCCCGCCGTGTGCACCACGGCCCGCAGCCGCGGCGCCGCCCGCAGGACCCGGGCGTCCAGCGGCGGGCAGCCCCAGCCGGTGATCAGCAGGTCGACGTCGGCCAGCACGGACCTGGCCCGCGGCGTGGACAGGTCGTCCAGCACCGGGAACGGCGCGAGGTCGCAGACCCGGCGGAAGGCGCCGAGGGACTGGGGGTCGAGGACGGCCGAGGCGGCGTCCCGGGACATGGCCACGGCGGCACGGGGCCGGAAACCGGGGCCGGGGGAGTGCGATGTCACTTGACGGCTCCGGCGGTCAGCCCGCTCCGCCAGAAGCGCTGGAGCAGGACGAAGGCGAGGATGAGCGGCAGCACGGCGAGCAGCGAACCCATGATCACCACGGGGTAGTACTCCGGCGAGACGGACGCCGCGCTGTTCCACTGGTACAGCCCGAGACTGACGGGATACAGGTCCTGGTCGGACAGCATCACCATGGGCAGGAAGAAGTTGTTCCAGATCGCGGTCAGCTGGAAGAGGAAGACGGTGACCAGACCGGGACCGAGCATCCTGAGTGCCACCCGGGCGTACGTGGTCAGCTCGCCCGCCCCGTCCACGCGCGCCGCCTCCAGGACCTCGTCCGGCACGTAGCCCCGCGCGAAGATCCGGCCGAGGTAGACGCCGAACGGGTTGAACAGCACCGGGATGAACACCGCCCAGAAGGTGTTGACCAGGCCGGCCTCCGACGCCATCAGGTACAGCGGCAGCGCGAGGACCGTCTGCGGCACCATGACCGCCGCCAGGACCAGGCCGAACAGCTTCTCCTTGTGCCGGAAGCGGTACTTGTCGAAGGCGTAGCCGCACGCCACGCTCACCAGCGCGCCGACGGCCGCGCCCAGCACGGCGTACAGCAGGCTGTTGACGTACCAGCGGCCGTACAGCCCGCCGTCCATGGCGAACAGGTCCTGGAGGTTCTGCACGAAGGAGAAGTCGCTCAGGGACAGCAGGTCGCTGCTGAAGAGCGCGTCCCGGGTCTTCGTGGAGGCGAGTACCAGCCACAGCACCGGCAGCAGGGTGTACAGGACGGAGATCGCGACGACCACGTTGACCGTCGCCCGGCCCAGCAGCCTCGGGCGGAGCAGGGAGCTGTCGGTGGCGCTCATCGGGCCTCCTCGGCGTCGACGCGGCTGGTGAAGCGGGTGACGGCGTAGGACAGGGCGATGGTGCAGACGAGCAGGACGACCGAGGCGGCCGCCGCGAGGCTGTAGTTGTTGCGGGTGAAGGCCGCGTCGTAGATGTACATGCTCGGCGAGAAGCGGGAGTTGATCATCGGGGAGGACTGGCTGAGCAGCATCGGCTCGGTGAAGAGCTGGAGCGCCCAGATCAGGGTGAAGATGGCGACCATGACGATCGAGGCGCGCACCAGCGGCGTCTTCACCTGGAGCGCGGTGCGCACCGGACCCGCGCCGTCGACGACGGACGCCTCGATCACCTCGCGGGGCACGGCCTGCAGGGCGGCGTAGAAGACCACCATGTTGTAGCCGAGGTTGCTCCACAGGGCGATGTTCACGATGGACGGGACGACCGTGTGGATGCCGAGGAAGTCGATCGTGATGTCGCCCTGGGCGAAGAGTTCGATGACCGGGCTGATGCCGGGCGTGTACAGGTACAGCCAGATCAGGGCCGCGATGATGCCGGGCACCGCGTGCGGCAGGAACAGCCCGAGCTGGGCGAAGGCGCGCAGCCGGACCACGCCGGAGTCCAGCAGCAGGGCGAGGACGAGCGCGCCGGCCACCATCAGGGGGATGTAGATCAGGCAGTACAGCGCTACCGTGCCGAGCCCGCCGAGGAAGGTCGGGTCGGTGAGCACGGCCGCGTAGGAGCGCAGCCCGACGAAGATGGTGCGCTCGGGACCGAAACCGAGGCCGGGCTGGTCGTCGCTGAAGAAGCTCAGGTAGACCGCCGTGCCGACGGGGATCAGGAAGACGGTGACCAGCAGGGCGAAGAACGGCGTCATCAGGACGCCGGCGGCGGTCAGTTGGCGGCGCTTGGCCGCCCTGCGGGCACGCAGGCCCGACGCGGAGGGCGCCGGGTCCGCGGCGGGGGAGGCGCCGGCCGGCACCCGGGCGTGGGTGGTCGTGGTCATGGGGGTGTCACCTGCCTTTCGTCGGCTCAGGTGCTGTGCTGGGTGGTGGACAGGCCGAGGGCCCTGAGGTCGGGCATGGTGCCCTCCTGGGCGGTCCGCAGGGACTCGACGAGGCTGCCCTGGCCGCCGCTGACGCGGGCGAAGGAGTCCTGCATGACCTTCTGGGTCGCGCTCATCCGCGGGCCCCACAGCCACTGCTCGCCGATCTTCTCGGCCTCCTGCTCGAACAGGGTGTAGACGTCCTGCCCTCCGTAGTACGACCGGTCGAAGGCGTCGCGGCCCACGGGGACCAGGCCGGGGGCGGCCGGGTACTGGCTGCTGGTGCCGCTGGAGAGGCGGGCGCGCAGGGCGTCCGGGTGGGAGACCTGCCACTCGATGAACTCCATGGCGGCCTCGGGATGCCGGCTGTCCTTGGTCACCGCGAAGGTCGACCCGCCGTGGGTGCCTGCGGACGGGCTGCCGGTGTCCCACTGCGGCAACGGCGCGATCCGCCACTGGCCCTTCTGCCCGGGCCGCGCGTTCATCTGCGCGCCGGCGTCCCAGGCGCCGCTGAGCCGGGTGAGGACCAGGCCGTTGCCGATCTGCGCGTCGGACTGCCTGCTCTCGACGGCGTTCATGAAGACGTCGTCCCGGTCGATGAGCTGTTGCCAGTAGTCCGCGACCCGCCGGGACGGCGCGTCGGCGAGGGAGACGTTCCAGGCGCCGCGCGAGGTGTCGAACCACCGGGCGCCCGCCTGCCAGGCGTACGCGGCGAACTGCGTCATCCCGTCGGTGGGGAACAGCACCAGCCGCCGGCCGGGCGCCTTGCGGCGCACGGTCGCGGCCTGCTCGGCGAACTCGTCCCAGGTGCTCGCGGCCCGCAGTCCGTAGTGGTCGAACAGGTCGGCGCGGTAGTGCATGACCATGGGTTCGACGTCCAGCGGCACGCTGAACACCCGGCCCTCGAAGGTGGTCAGTCCGAGCGCCTGAGGCAGCAGCTTGCGGCGCAGGCCGTCGCCGACCAGGTCGGTGATGTCGCGGGCGACGCCGTCGATGGCGTACCCGGGCACCTGCGGATACTCGATGGTGGCGACGTCGGGCGCGTTGCCGGCCCGGGCGGCGTTGCTGAGCTTGGCGTAGCCACCCTGCCCGCCGGAGGGGATCTGCTGGAACTCCACCCGGATGTTCCGGTGCGTGCGGTTGAACGCGTCCACCACCTCCTGGCTGCCGCGCAGCGCGGACCAGAAGGTGATGTGCGTGGTGGTGCCCGTACGGGCCGACGATGCGCTGGTACCCCCGCTGCAGGCGCTCACGGCTCCTGTCAGGGGTACGGCGGCCATCGCGGCGAGCACGGACCGACGGCTGGGTCGTCCGGGCATGGCGCCTCCCGCGGCTCCTGCGGGTCCGCGTGGGTGCGGACCCGACTGTTCGGGACACGGGAATCCTGGACGTCCTGAATCAAACGGTCAAGAGATCGATCAGAAGAAAAATAAAACACTCAAACGATCAAAGGATCAGACGCCCTTGTCCACCCGCTGTGTCGATCCCCGCACCGTCAGCCGCGGCAGCAGCTCGACGCGTCGGCCCGGCCGGCTGCCGGGCGCCTCGGACAGCCGTTGCAGCAGCAGCTCCGCGGCCATGCGGCCGACCTCGGTCTTCGGTGGCGACACGGCCGTCAGCGGCGGCGAGCCCAGCCCGGCCACGACATCGTCGTACGCCACCACCGAGCAGTCCTCCGGCACGCGTACCGCTTCCTCCGCCAGCCGCTGGACGATCATCAGCGCGTCCACGTCGCCGTGCAGCACCATGGCCGTCGCGCCCACCTTGCGCATCAGCGCCGGCAACTCGGCCGTCTCGTCCGCCGCGTACGGTCCGTCGGCCCCGGCCTCCGGCGCGACGAGCGTCCACGCCCACCGCTCCACCAGAGGGTGCGCCTCGGCTGTCTCGGCGAAGGCGGCACGCAGCGAGCGCGCGGTGGGGCTGTCGTGCCGCGTGGCGAACACAAGGCGCCGGTGACCGAGCCCCACCAGGTGTTCCACGGCCAGGTGCGCGCCGTACCAGTGGTCCGAGCAGACCGAGTCCAGGGCGTGCAGCGCGCTGCCGCGCCACGGGCGGCGCTCCATCAGCACCGTCGGCACCCCGAGCGCGGCGAGCCACTCGTGGTCGGCCTCCTCGTCGGCCCGGCCGCGCCAGCGGGGGGCGATCAGCAGACCGTGCGCCCCGTCCGCCAGCGCCCGTTCCACCAAGGGGCGTTCGGCGCCGGACGCCTGCGGCGCGAGGTGCAGGGCTATGCGCAGCCCGGCCTCCTCCAGGACCGTGCGGGCACCGTGCATGGCCTCGTTGAGGTACGAGTGCCGCACGGGAACCACCACGGCCACCCGGTCCCCGGCCGCCCCCGCCGCGTCGGTGGGCGCCTCCTCGGCGGGCAGGGTGGACCGGACGACACCGTGGCCCCGCCGCAGCCGGCCCTCCCGCGTCAGCTCCTCCACGTCACGGCGCACCGTCACCACGGAGACCTGCAACTCGTCGGCGAGATCGCGCACCCGCGCGGCACCGCGCGCCTGGACCGCCGCCAGAATCCGCTGGCGCCTGAGATCGACCGGCTCCCGCATCAGGTCTCCCCACCCGAGAATGTTCGTTTGAGCGTTTCGCCGTCATCATAGCGATCGCCGGTCCCGGCTGTGTGCCGCCTTCCCGCCCGTGCGCGGTCCCCACGGTCCCGGGTCCCCGAGGGGTTCTACGGTTCCGGGTCCGCGGGGGCCCTACGGTTCCGGGTCCGCGAGGAGCGGTCCCAGTGGTCCCAGGTCCAGGTTCAGGTCACCGCGGCTCAGACCGTGCTGCGCGCACAGGTCGTCCATGCGTTCGTCGAGCAGCATGAGCGCCGTGCCGAGCCGTTCCTCCTGCTCCGTGCTCAGCGTGCCCTCGTCGTAGCGGCGCACGGCCTGGCGTTCCATGAGCTGCCGCAGCAGCTCCACGACGGTCAGGACCAGGGCGGCCAGATCGTTCGTGACCCGCTCGGGGTCCAGGTCGAGGGCGTGCGCCCGGGGCGCCGTCACAGCGGCCCGCTGTCCGGCCAGGGGGCGGGCACCCGTTCGTTCACCGACGACAGCAGGGCGTGCAGCGAGATCCGCACCAGAGGCACGTCGGCGATGGCCAGGACCAGGTCCCCGCTGACGACGACACCGGTCGCCAGCACCCGGTCCAGGAGGTCGACCAGGGGCACCCCGACCGGCGCGTAGGGCTCCGGATCGCCCCAGGGCACGGGTGCCGGACCCGGCGTGCGGATGTCCGGGACGGTCATGCGCGGACCTCCTGCTCCGAGCGGTGTCCTTCCGTGCGGCCCGGTCCGGTGCGGTCCGCCCCCGTGGCGTGCGGATCCTCGTCCCAGCGGGCGAAGGAGTACGGGATCCACGGGCCCGAGGCACTGACCTCCACGGCCGGACGCCGGCCGTCGGCGGTGAGGCCGGCCAGGGCGCGGGTGAAGGCGGCGCACTCCGCGTCGTCCACCAGGTAGGCGGCGTTGAGCAGTTGCGGGGCGCGCCGGCCCGTCAACCGCTCGCTCTGCGGGCGGTGTCGCGTCGCGGCGACGGCGTACCCCCGCAGCTCCGCGTCCACGGCCTCCGCCTCGGCCGTGGCCCTTCCGTGCGCGTCCTGCCGGTCGCGCCGCCGCGCGCTGGCCCGGCTGAGGTAGGCACGCCCCCCGACCCGGGCCCCGGCCCCGGCCCCGGAACCGGCGGGCGCACCGGCACCGTCGGCGGCGTCCTTCGCGTGCTCGCGGGCGTGCACCTTCACCGCCCATTCCGTACGTCCCCGGAGGCGGTCGAGCTGCGCGACCAGCACCGCCTCCCGGGAGACGACGGCCTGCTCCGCACTCCGGTCGCCGCGGTACAGGGTCGTCATCGGCAGCGGCACGACGGGCCCCTGCCCGGCCGCGGCCTCGACGCCCCGGTGATGGGCCCGGGCGCAGCGTTCCAGGTCCTCGGGCCGGTTGAGCCGCTCCACCAACGCCTCCGCGTCGAACAACGCCGCGGGGACGTCCTGCACGACCAGGCACAGTCCCCCCGCGCGCAGCACGCGCAGCGGGCCGCCCTCCTCGTGACCGGTCACCGCGGCCAGTGCGGCGGCGTCCGGCGGGGTGCGGGTGACGGCGAACGCGCAGACGATGCCGGGGTCCGCCGGCCCGGCCGTGACCACGCTCACCGGGCGGCTCCCGCCGTCTCCTCGCCGGCCCCCTCCAGGGCGTCGAGCCGGGCCCGCAGCTGCGCGTTCTCCTCGGCGAGCGCGTCCCGCGCGGCCCGGGACGACAGTGCCGGGTCCGTCTCCCACCAGTCGATGCCCGCCTTCCTCGCGGTGTCCACCGAGGCGATGAACAGCCGCAGCCGGATGGTGAGCAGTTCGATGTCGAGCAGGTCGATCTTGATGTCGCCGGCGATGACGATGCCCTTGTCGAGGACCCGTTCGAGCAGGTCGGCGAGGTTGCCGGTGGCAGGCGCGCAGGGCTGCGTGTCCGGGCCCGCGTACCGGTGGTCGACGTCCGTCACCGCGTGCTCCCCACCGGGTCAGCGATCCGGGCGGGCACGTTCGTCGTCCTCGTCCTCGTCCTCATACTCGTACTCGTCCTCCTGGTCCTCGTCGTCGTCCTCACCGTCCTCGTCCTCGGCGCCCTCCTCCTCGCCGTCCCCGTACTCCCCGTACTCGTACGCGTATCCGTCGGCCTCGGCGGCGTCGGTTTCCTCCTCCAGCGCCTCCTCGTGGCTCTTGACGACCTCGCCGTCGCGGATCTCCCCGCGCCAGCCCTCCACTTCCTCGTCACCCCTCAAGGTCACGTGCCGCGCGAAGTGCTTCAGGTCCAGCCGCAGGCGGCGTCCCTGGGCGCGCCAGAGGTTGCCGGTCTTCTCGAAGAAGCCCGCTGGGTAGTACTCGACCACCACGACCACCCGGGTCAGCCGGGGCGCCAGTTCGTGGAAGGTGACCGCGCCCCTCGTACTGCCCTTGGCGCCCTCGGAGGTCCAGACGATCCGGTCCTCGGGGACCTGTTCCCGCACGGCCGCCCTCCAACTGCGGTGCGACGGACCGACCTTGACGTCCCAGTCGGTCGTCGTCCCGTCGTCGGCGCTGACGCTGCGGACGCCCTTGGTGAAGCCGCTGAAGTCCTGGAGCCGGGTCCACTGGTCGTAGACGGTGCGCAGGGGCACACCGATGTCGACGGTCTCCATGATGTGCGTCGCCTTGACACTGCCGCCGCCCGCCCCGCCCCGCGCGCCGCGGCGGCTCCCGGCACCGCGGTCGCCGGCGGACTCGGTGAGTCGTTCCGTCAGCCCGCCGATCCGTTCCCCCGCCTTGCCCACGAGGCTGTGCCCCGTGGCGGCGAGGTATCCGCCGAGCGCGTCCTTGAGGTCGCCGAGGGGGGAGGGGGCCCCGTTCTCCTGCCGGGCGGGGGTCATCGGCGTTCACCTCCGCGCCTACCGCCGGAACCCGTGGTCCGCCCCGCCGTACGCCGGGGCGGTGCGGGAGCGGGTTCGCGGTCCTTCTCCCGTTCCTCGTCGCCGAAGTAGGCGTCCTCGTCCGGAACGCCGCCGTAGCCGCGGTCGTGGTCGGAGTCGTGGTCGTCGTGGTCGCGCTCGTAGGCGCCGTCCCCGTCCGTCGCCCCGTCGGCCCACCGGCCCGCGCCCGTGAGCGCGTCGGTACGGTCGCGGAGCCTGTCCGCGAGGCCGGTGAGCCTGCGGTTCGCCGCGGCGGTGACGGCCGCACGTCCGGCGGTCAGCAGCTCGCCGCGCACCTGGTCCCTCAGTTCCTGGAGCTGCGGGTTCCGCTGGAGCCCGGCCAGGCCCTGGGACAGCGCCCGGCCGGGGTTCGGACCGACACGCCGGCCCACGAGGTAGGAGCCGACCACGAACGCCAGTGAGGCCTTCTTGGTACGGCCCAGGAGGTATCCGCCCGCCACGGCCGCCGCCATGGCCGCCTTGCTGTCGTTCATACGTGCCTTCTCTGCGCCGGATTCATGGTGGTCGTGCGGCCGGCGGACCGGGACGGGTGCTCGAGGAGGGTGAGCAGACGCTCCTCCTCCCGCTCGAAAGCAGCCTCGTCGATGGCCCCCTCGTCCAGGGCCCGGTTGAGCGCGGCCAGACGCGCCTGGACGGCGCGCGGGCCGCGGGTCTGGCGCCGCGCCTCCTGGAGCAGGTGGTCGGCGACCCACGCCGTGCCGCGCACCGGGGCGAGGGGCAGCAGCAGAAGACCGCTCAGGATGCCCACCGCGTCACCGCCCGGCCGGTGCGGGAGACGGGTCGACGAAGCTGTAGCAGGGCAGGGGCCCGGTCACGCTGAGGGCCAGCCGGTCCCCGCACTCGCGTGCCCGCGCCTCCACCGCCCGCCTGAACCGCGGCTCGTCGGCGGAGCGCAGCAGGAAGGAAGCGCTCAGCACCTGCTCGTCGTCGGTCGGACCCTGTACGGTGCGCACCGCGAGCGGGGTCAGGTGGTCGAGGACGTCCCGGGCCGCGCGCCGTGCCTCGCGGCGGACACCGCGGGCGAGCGCTTCACCGAGGCGGACGTTGGCCTCGTAGTCCGGTCGGCGTCGCGTCCGCAGGGCCAGGTTCCGCAGGCCCTCGTCCCGGCGTACCAGTTCGGCGAAGTGGCCGGGCACGACCGTTCCCTTGACGTTGAGCTCGACGCACCCCCGGACGTCCTCGAGCTGCCGTGACAAGTGGGCGGAATCGGCCCGCAGCTGGGAGAGGAGGACGTCCGGCCGGGGACTGAGGACCGCGAACCGCATGGGCAGCAGCGGACCCTGTGCCGCCAGTTCGTCCAGCACGGCCTGGTGGGCCAGCAGGTCACGGCGCCGGGGCCGCAGCCGCGCGGGCGCGGCCGACACCGCCGCGCACAGGCCGGACCCGGTCAGCAGCCGTACCGGGGCGCCGTCGACCCCCAGGGAGCGGGGGGCGAGGACGCCGGCGGGGGTGATGCCGTAGACGTACAGGGCCTTCACGGGGGCGGTGGTGGTCGTGGTGGTGGCCGGCGCGGTCATTCGTCCTCCGTCTCCACGCGCCGGCGGGGCCGGCTGTGCGGGCGGTCGTCCTCGTCACGGGTGCGTCGGGCCGGTCTGCCGCGCGGCCGCTGCGGGTCCCGGGCGCGTTCCGCGCGCTCGCGGGTGTGCTCGCGCTCGCGGGGCAGGGCTGCCACGTCTTCCGCCTCCTCCTCGGGGGTGAGGATGTCCCGCACCTTGTCGGTCAGGGAGCGAGCCGTCCGCTTGGCACCCGCCCTGCCCATGGTCTTGGCGACCGGCCCGCCGAACAGCTCCGGAACGGTCTTGGAGCGTGCGTCGTACTCCAGGTCCAGACGGTTGCAGGCCTCGGCGAACCGCAGGTACGTGTCGACGCTCGCGACCACGATGCGGGCGTCCACCTTGAGGATCTCGATGCCGACCAGGGAGACGCGCACGAAGACGTCGATCACCATGCCGCGGTCGAGGATGAGTTCCAGGACGTCGTAGAGGGTTCCGGCGCGGGGCGCGCAGACGACCTCGTCGTCGTAGGTGATCATGCGGTGGTCCTTCCGGGTGCGGGCCGCGGGGCCCGGTCACTGGTCCTGGGCACCGCGCCGGTAGCGGGCGACCCTGCGGTACTGGAGCAGGTCGCCCGCCGGGTCCAGCTCGACCTCATAGGTGGCGAGCAGGCTGGTGGTGTCGGGGATGCGTGCGACCTCCAGCACGTCCACGTTGACGATCCAGCCGTCGTCCTCGCTGCGGCACACCGCGGAGACCCCCTCCAGGCGATGCCGGATCAGCTCGGACAGGGCGTCCGCGGCGCGCTGGGCGGCGTCCCGGGCGCCCCGCACGGCACGCTCGCGCGTGGTCGTGGACGTCGTGCCGCGCCGTCGCTCGCCAGGTTCTGTCATGCTGCCCACTCTGGCCGCGGGGCCCGGTCCGCGCGTGTGCAGTTACCCCATCCGGGGGCTGGGAAGCCTGCCCGTCGGCGGGTCAGACGCCCGGCGCGGTGACGGCCCGGCGGCGGCAGTGCAGGAAGAGGTGCGGCTCCGGCCGTGCGTCCGGGTGGGCCGGGGTGAACAGCGACGCGTCCTGCGCCAGCACCTCCAGGCCGGCCTCCTCGGCCACAGCGGTGAGGTCCTGCGCGGTGAAGCTGGTCACGCGCACCGGCTGTCCCATGAAGGTGGCGTCGACGCCCTCGACGTCCAGCGGCACGGTGGCGAGGACCAGGTAGCCCTCCGGCTTCAGCACCCTCACCAGGCGCCGGACCAGGTCCGCCTGCTCCCGCCGGTCCAGCTGGAGCAGGGAGAAGTACACGCAGACCGCGTCGAACGAGGCGTCGGCGAGCGGCACGTCACGGACGTCGGCGCACCGGAACGTCGCCGCCGGCACCTGCCGCGTCGCCAGATCCACCATGACGGGGGAGATGTCGACGCCCAGCACGTCGTGCCCGGCGCCCGCCAGGGTTTCGGCGGTGGGGCGGCCCGTACCGCTGCCCACGTCCAGCACCCGGCTGCCCGGCGCGAGCCGCCCGAGCAGCCACTCCAGCGAGCGCCGGTGCGGGCGCGATCCGGCGAACGCCTTCTCGTACTCGGCGCCCAGCGCGTCGAACGCGGCGGCGGCCTGCGGCCGGTGCTGCTCGTCGGTCACGTCGGTCCCTTCGATGGTGGCGGGCCGGAGCCGCGAGCATCGTTCCACCGGGAACGGGCGCCCGGCAAGGGGCCCTCCGGGCGACCCACGAGCACCCGCCTGCTTCCTGGCCGCCGCTTCCCACGAGGGCCGGGAAGCGCGGCAGGCGGTCCCGGCAGGGCGTGAGGCAGGTCGGGCCGGACGCTCACCCACCGCGGGGCCGGGCGCCGTCCAGGGCCAGACCCACCAGCCCCCGCACGAGCGCGTCGTCCAGCGGCGCCCGGCTGAGCAGCGCCCGTACCGCGGACGACGGCAAGCTCGACGAGGGCGCCGTCCTCGACCCGTTGACGAAGGAGCGGGCCGGGACCATCGGGCGCATAGCGGCGGCCATCGACAAGGCCGGCGACCGTCCCGCGGACCTGGACACGCCGGAGGGCACGGGCGGCGGTGACGGTGCCGACGCCGGGCCGGCGGCCGGGCCGCGGGCGGTGCGGGGCGGACTCGCCGAGCCGGGACCCGGGCCCGGTCTCTGGCCGGCGGCGGCCGGAGGCGTCCTCTTCGCAGCCGGCCGCGCGCTGCTGATCCGCTCCAGGCGGCGTCCGCTGTGACCCCGGCGTGACGTCGCCGTGCGACGGGCGGGCGGGGGCCGGACCCGCCGGACCCCGCCCGCCCGTCGGGCCGGACCGCAGCGAACACGCCATCCCAGTCAGGCATCTGGCGCGTTTCGACTATTGCCGTTCCGTTTGCCCGGGCGCAACCTGGTGTCCGAAAGGCGTTGGGAGCGCTCCCAAAGACACTTCCGCCCCTCGGCCCCCCCATAGCCGTCCCCCCACGCGAAAGAAGGACGTCATGACTTGTCATGATCACACCAAAAGAGCCCGGCGTGCGTCGACCGTCGCCCTCGGCACCCTGACCGCGGCTCTGCTCGCCCTGATCCCCTGGAGCGGCACCGCCGTCGCCCACGGCTCGGTCGTCGACCCCGCCTCCCGCAACTACGGCTGCTGGCAGCGTTGGGGCGACGACTTCCAGAACCCCGCCATGGCTCAGGAAGACCCCATGTGCTGGCAGGCCTGGCAGGACAACCCCAACGCCATGTGGAACTGGAACGGCCTGTACCGCAACGGCTCCGCAGGCAACTTCGAAGCCGTCGTCCCCGACGGACAGCTGTGCAGCGGTGGCCGGACCGAGGGCGGGCGCTACAACTCCCTCGACACCGCGGGCGCATGGCAGACCACGGACATCGCCGACAACTTCACCGTCAAGCTGTACGACCAGGCCAGCCACGGCGCCGACTACTTCAAGGTCTACGTCACCCGGCAGGGATTCGACCCCGCCACGCAGCCCATGGGCTGGGACGACCTCCAGCTGGTCGAGACCACGGGCCGGTACGCCCCCAGTCAGAACTACGAGATCCCGGTGAGTACCTCGGGCCTGAGCGGCCGGCACGTCGTCTACACGATCTGGCAGGCGTCGCACATGGACCAGACGTACTTCCTGTGCAGCGACGTCGACTTCGGCTGATCCACGTCACCCCGTCCCCCCACCCCCGCCGGGCGCGCCGCGTCCGGCGGGGCCACCGGTCGGTGCGACCGCCGCGCGAAGTGCTTCGTGGCCGCCCCGGAGTGCGGTATACGTCCCCTCATGGACCCCCTGGACTACTACGACCTCGGCACCCACGGCCGGACCGTGACGACCTCGTCCCCCGAGGCCCAGCGGTGGTTCGACCGCGGGCTGGTGTGGACGTACGCCTTCCACCACGAGGAGGCCGTCGCCTGCTTCGAGACCGCCGCGGCGGCCGACCCGGACTGCGCCATGGCCCACTGGGGCATCGCCTACGCCCTCGGCCCGAACTACAACAAGCCCTGGGACGCCTTCGACGCCGAGGAGCTGACGCGCACCGTCGACCGCACCCACGCCGCCGTCGAACGCGCCCACGAGAAGGCGGCCCGCTCCGCCACCCCGGTCGAACGCGCCCTGGTCGGCGCGCTGCGCGCCCGCTACCCGCAGGCACGCGCCGTCGAGGACTGCTCGGTGTGGAACGTGCCGTACGCCGAGAGCATGCGGGCCGTGTACGAACTCGCCCCCGACGACCTGGACGTCGCCGCGCTGCACGCCGACGCGCTGATGAACCTGACACCCTGGCAGCTCTGGGACCTGCGCACCGGACTGCCCGCAGAGGGCGCCCGCACCCTGGAGGCGAAGGCCGTCCTCGACCGGGCCCTGGCCGCCGAGGGCGGACGCGAGCACCCCGGCGTCCTGCACCTCTACATCCACCTGATGGAGATGTCCGCCACTCCCGAGGCGGCCCTCGCCGTCGCCGACCGGCTGCGCGGCCTGGTCCCCGACGCCGGACACCTCGAGCACATGCCGTCCCACATCGAAGTGCTGTGCGGCGACTACCGGCGCGTGGTGTCGGACAACAGCGCCGCGATCGCCGCCGACGAGAAGTACCGCGCGCGGGCCGGGGCGATGAACTTCTACACCCTCTACCGCTCGCACAACCACCACTTCAGGATCTACGGCGCGATGCTCCTCGGTCAGTACGAGGCCGCCCTGGACGCCGCCGCGCGACTGGAGGCGTCCGTCCCCGAGGAACTGCTGCGCGTCGAGAGCCCGCCGATGGCCGACTGGCTCGAGGGCTTCCTGGCCATGCGGGTGCACGTGCTGATCCGGTTCGGCCGCTGGGCGGACATCCTCCGGCTGCCGCTGCCCGCCGACCCGCGCCTGTACTGCGTGACGACCGCGATGCTCCACTACGCCCGCGGGGTCGCTCTCTCGGCCACCGGCAAGGTCGCCGAGGCGGAGGCCGAACGCGTCCTGTTCCGCGAGGCGGCCGCCAGGGTGCCGCAGACCCGCACCCTGTTCAACAACACCTGCGCCGACATCCTCGCCATCGCCTCCGCCATGCTCGACGGCGAACTGGAGTACCGCAAGGGCGATCACGGCGCCGCCTTCGCCGCTCTGGAGCGGTCGATCGAACTGGACGACAACCTCCCCTACGACGAACCGTGGGGCTGGATGCAGCCCACCCGGCACGCCTACGGCGCCCTGCTCCTGGAACAGGGACGGGTCGCCGAGGCCGAGGCGGTCTACCGGGCCGATCTGGGGCTCGACGACACCCTTCCCCGCGCCCTGCAGCACCCGGGGAACGTCTGGGCCCTGCACGGACTCCACGAGTGCCTGGCGCGCCTGGGCAAGGAGGGGGAGGCGCGGATCGTGGCACAGCAGCTGAAGCTCGCCACCGCTCTGGCGGACGTACCGGTCGAGGCCTCCTGTTTCTGCCGCCTCGACACCGCGCCGGCCACCGGTGGTGCGGGCGGCTGCTGCGCCACGGACCACTGAGCGTCCCGGTCCGGGTCAGACGTTGACGCCGAAGTCCGCGGCGATGCCCGCCAGGCCCGAGGCGTACCCCTGCCCGACCGCCCGGAACCGACGATCTACAGTTCTGTAGAAGTACGCCCTATACGATGTGACCTCGGAAGGCGGACAGCGGCGGAAGGAGGCGGGACGTGAGGGATCACCGGCGTCCGCGGCGGCGGGGGCAGGGCGAGCTGGAGGCGCTGGTGCTGTCGGCGCTGCGCGAGGCGGACGGGCCCGCGACGGCCGGCTGGGTGCAGGAGCGCCTGGGCGGCGGCCTCGCCTACACCACCGTGATCACGATCCTGACCCGGTTGCTGGAGAAGGGCGCGGTCAGCCGCGAGCGCGCGGGCCGTTCCTTCGCCTGGACACCCGCCTCCGACCAGGCGGGCCTCGCCGCACGGAAGATGCGCAAGGTCCTGGACGCCGAGAGCGACCGGGAAGCGGTGCTGGCCAGCTTCGTCACCGGCCTCGACCCGGACGACGAGCGGCTGCTGCGCGAACTCCTGGGGCACGCGCGCGACGTGGGGGACGGCTGACGCCGCATGGGTGTATTCGTCTTCCTGCCGCTGGTCCTGCCCTTGACGGCCTGGCCGATCGCCCGGCTGGCCGAACAGCACCTGCACCCGCGGAGTGCGACCAGGCTGCTCACCGCGGTGGCCGCCGTGATGGCCCTGTGCAGCACGGTGTGCCTGGCCCTGGTGATGGTGGTCGGCACCGCGCAACTGCCCGGCAACCCCCTGCCGGACGGCTGGTCCGACCCCGAGGTGCGGGCGGCCGTGCCGTACGACGAGGTCGTCGGCAAGGCGGCGATCCCCGCGTTGTGCGCGGTGGTCGTGGCCTCGGCACGGGCCCTGTGGCGGCACGGCAGGGTGCGTCGCCGCGCCCACCGCGCGCTGGCCGGACTGCCGGGCACCGGAGTGGCCGTACTCCCGGACGAGGTGCCCTACGCGTACGCGCTGCCCGGCGGTCGCCGGGACCGCGTGGTGGTGAGCACGGCCCTGCTCGACTGCCTCGAACCGGCCGAGCGGCGCGCGCTGTTCGCGCACGAGCGGGCCCATCTGACCGCCCGGCACCATCACTTCCTGCTCACCGTCCGGCTCGCCGCCCTGGCCAACCCGTTCCTGCGGCCCCTGCGGACCGCCGTGTCCTACACGGCGGAGCGGTGGGCGGACGAGGAGGCCGCGCGGACGGTCGGCAACCGCCGTGCGGTGGCGACCGCGATCGGCAAGGCGGCCCTGGTCTCCCGGGGCACCCCGGTCGCCACCCTCGCCGGCCTCGCGGCGCCCGGCCCGGTACCGCGCCGGGTGGCGGCCCTGCTGGGCCCCGCTCCCGCTGTCCGCACCTGGCCCCCGGTGTTCACCTCGGTGGGCCTCGCGGCATGGGCCGCGGCCGCCGGAACCGCCGTGTCGGCGATGTCGTCCGCGAACGCCGCCGTCACGATGTTCCTCATCCTCCGCGCCGCGACGCCGCTCTGAGCGTCTCGCGCCCGCCCCTCCGAAGGACCCACGGAATCCCGGTCATTCGGGGCCGGCAGGCGGCAACGTCAGGGCGGCGAGCGCCGACGTCCACGTCATCGACACCGTACTCGGTCCCGAGAGCTGAGGCGCGGGCGGGCGGTGCCGCGGGAGGTCGGGCGGATGGCCGCCCCCCTGGCACCGCAGGGGCCCTGTGGTAGCTTGCGGGAGCCAGTCGAACCCACCTGGTGGGTCAGGGAATCCGGTGCGAATCCGGAGCTGACGCGCAGCGGTGAGGGGGACGGGCGGGACAACGGCCACTGGGCGGCACAAGCCGTCCGGGAAGGCGTCCCGCCCGGACGATCCCGAGTCCGAAGACCTGCTGGCACCCGCGCCGCGTACGGCGCGGGCCACACCGTACGAACGGGCTTCGCGTATGAGCCCTCGACGCCAGAGGATCTTCCATGTCCGCAGCGCGCCCCGCCGGCTCCCGCCGCTCCTTGCGTTCTTTCCGTCCCTTCCGCTCCCGCTTCTCGTTGCTGCTGTCCGGTGCCCTGCTGGCGTCCGGCTGCGGTTCCGGAACGACCGCCGCCGACTCCGCGGCGCCGGCCGAGGCCGCCGGTTATCCACGCACCGTCAGCGACTGCGGTCACAAGGTGGAGATCCCCGCGCCACCCGAACGGGCCGTCTCCCTCAACCAGGGCACCACGGAGATCCTGCTCTCGCTGGGCCTGGCCGACCGAATGGCGGGCACTGCCACCTGGACCGACCCGGTCATGAAGGGCCTGGAGAAGGCGAACGCCGGGGTGCCCCGGCTCGCCGACAACATGCCCTCCTTCGAGAAGGTCCTGGACGCCGAACCCGATTTCGTCGCCGCCTCCTTCGCCTCCACGCTCGGCTCCGGCGGCGTGGCCACGCGCGAGCAGTTCACCGAACTGGGGGTGCCCGCCTACCTGTCCCCGTCCGACTGTGTCGGCAAGGACAACAGCGGCGACGGCGACGGCGTCCGCAGCGAACCCCTGACCATGGACACCGTCTACGGTGAAGTCCACGACCTGGCCCGGGTGTTCGGCGTCGAGCAGCGCGGCGACGAACTGGTCGCACGCCTGAAGGCGCGGGTCGCGAAAGCCACTTCGGGCGTCGACGCCTCCGGTGTCACCCTCATGTACTGGTTCGCCGACTCCACTTCGCCCTACATGGCGGGCTGCTGCGGCGCCCCCGGCATCATGACCCGCGCGCTCGGCGCGGAGAACGCCATGGACGACACCCACGAGGAATGGCCCCAGGTCGGCTGGGAGACGGTCGCCGACCGAGACCCCGACGTCCTCGTCGTCGGAGACCTCACCCGCAAGTCCCAGACGGCCGAGACCGCCGCGAAGAAGATCGAGTTCCTGGAGTCCGACCCCGTCACCAAGAACATGACCGCGGTCAGGAAGAAGCGGTACGTGCTGCTGAGCGGGCAGGCGATGAACCCCACCATCCGCACCGTCGAGGGCGTGGAGAAGGTGGCGGCGGCGCTGCGCGCGTACGGCCTCACCCAGTGACGTCCGGAAGCCGGGTGACGCCGGGAAGCCGGAGGACGCCGGGCAGCCGAGAGACGTCCACGAGCCGGCGGACCCCCGGCCTGCGCGCGGCCGTCCGCCGCTCCCCGGTGTGGGTGGCGGCCGGCTTCGTCGCCCTGTGCGCCTCCGTGGCCGTCGCCGTCACCATCGGTCCCGCGGACATCGGCGTCGGCGAGGTCTGGTCCGTGGTCGTCGCCCATCTCGGCGGCGCCGCCCCCGGCGCGGACGTCACACCGATCCGCGACGGCATCGTCTGGAACCTGCGGCTGCCCCGTACCCTCCTCGCGGCGGTGTGCGGTGCCGGCCTCGCCGTGTGCGGCGCCGTGCTCCAGTCCCTGCTGCGCAACCCGCTCGCCGACCCCTTCGTCCTGGGCGTCTCCTCCGGCGCCTCGACCGGTGCCGTCCTGGTCGTCGTCCTCGGTGTGGGCGGCGGCGCGCTGTCCGTGTCGGGCGGGGCGTTCATCGGGGCGGTCTGCTCCTTCGCGCTGGTGATGCTGCTCAGTCACAGCCTCGGCGGCACCCCGGACCGGGTGGTGCTCGCCGGCGTGGCGGCGATGCAGCTGTTCTCCGCGCTCACGTCGTTCGTCGTGATGACCGCGGCCGACGCCGAGACCACCCGCGGCGTGCTGTTCTGGCTGCTCGGCTCGCTCGGCGGGGCGGGCTGGACGGACGTGTGGACGAATGCGGCGGTCCTGACCGTGGTCCTGGCCGTGTGCCTCGGGTACGCCGGGACACTGGACGCCTTCGCGTTCGGTCAGGACGCGGCGGCCACGCTCGGCGTCCACGTGGCCCGCACCCGGCTGGTGGTGCTGTGCGCCACCGCCCTGCTCACCGCGGCCCTGGTCGCCTCGGCCGGTGCCATCGGTTTCGTCGGTCTGGTGCTGCCGCACGCCGTACGGGCGTTGACCGGCCCCGGCCACGCCCGGCTGCTGCCGGTCTGCGCGCTCGCCGGGGCGGTGTTCCTGGTGTGGGTCGACACCCTGGCCCGTACCGTCCTCGAACCCCAGGAGGTCCCGGTGGGCGTGATGACCTCGCTCATCGGCGTGCCCGCCTTCGTCCTCGTCCTGTACCGCACCAGGAGGGCACGGTGACGCTGAACGCCGAGCGGGTCTCCCGCGCCGCCGGCGGGCGGCTCATCCTGGACGGCGTCGACCTGGCCCCCCGGCCCGGCGCCATGACCGGACTGCTCGGCCCCAACGGCTCGGGCAAGTCCACCCTGCTGCGGCTGCTCGCCGGCGTGCTCACCCCCGCCTCCGGCGTCGTCACCCTCGACGGCCGCCCGCTGGACCGGGTGGGCCGCAGGGACGTCGCCCGGCGGGTGGCCGTGGTCGAGCAGCAGGCGGACACGCAGGTCGAACTGACCGTCCGGGACGTCGTCCGGCTCGGCCGGATCCCGCACCGCCGCGCCTGGACGCCGACGTCGGCGTCCGACGAGGAGGCGGTCACGGACGCCCTGGAACGCACCGGACTGACCGGGCAGGCGGACCGGCTCTGGCACACCCTCTCCGGCGGCGAACGCCAGCGCGTCCAGATCGCCCGCGCCCTCGCCCAGCAGCCGCGGGAACTCCTGCTGGACGAACCGACCAACCACCTCGACATCCAGCACCAGCTCGACGTACTGACCCTGGTCGCCGCCCTGCCCGTCACCAGTGTGGTCGCCCTCCACGACCTCAACCTCGCCGCGATGTACTGCGACCACCTGGTGGTGCTGTCCGAAGGGCGGGTCGTGGCCTGCGGCGATCCCGCCGAGGTCCTGACCGCGGACCTGGTCGCCGAGGTCTACCGGGTGCACGCCGAGATCGCCCCCACCGGGCCGGGCGGCCGCCCGCACGTCCGGTTCCTCGGCACACTGACGGACACGCCCCGAGCGGCTGACGGTGCCCGGCTCGGCCGCCCGGGCGCCACCGCATCGCTCGAGCAACGCGAGCGACACGGCTGAGACGGCGCACAAGCCCGGGCCACCGACCGCCCCGCGGCCCCGGTGGACCCCGGACACCGTCGAGCGGCCGGGCTCACGGCTGCGCCGCAGGGGCGACCAGGAAGGGGGCCCACTCATCCGCCCCCGCCGTGGTGCGGCTACTGGCCCGGACGCCTCTCCCGCTCTGACGCCGAGGGCGTGGGGCGTACGCCGAGCCCAGTCGCCGACGGCCGACTGCCAGGAAATCGGCCGGCCCGCCCGACTGCGCCCGGCCGGCACCGCCCGCGGAGAGGAACCAGGACGCGCGGTCCGCCTCCCGCTCCCGCACCCCCGGCCCCCACGAGCCGGTCTTCGACCCGGAAGCCCCGCGCGCCGGATACCGCGCCGAACGCGACCGCGGGCCCGGCCCGGACGGCAACGCCCCGTACCCGCGCCCCACCGGCGCGTTCGCCTCCTCCGGCACCGACCCCCACGCCGACCCCGACTACGGTGGACCGCCCACTGACCGACCGCGTCGCGGCGCTCGTCATCGGCGGCAACGGCGGCGTCCTCCGCACCGAGCCTGCGCTCTTCCCGGCCGGCAGGCCCGGCCCGGATCCTCGCTCCGCCGGACTCGCCGCCGTACCGGACGCTCGGTCCTGCCGTCCGAGCGGTCAGTCCGTCAGCCCGGCGGCGAGTGCGGCCCCCAGTTCCCAGCAGGCCTCCAGCTCGCGCTTGCCGGGCTCACCGGCCACGCTCACCGCCGGCGCCGCGGGCTGCCAGCCGAGGCCGGTCGTGACCGACTCGATGCCGCGCACCGCGCCGGTGGTGTCGCTGCCGCCGTGCACGTAGTAGCCGAAGGGCCGGCCGCGCGTCTCGTCCAGACAGGGGTAGTAGACCTGGTCGAAGAAGTGCTTCAGCGCACCGGACATGTAGCCCAGGTTGGCCGGAGTGCCCAGCAGGTATCCGTCGGCCTCCAGGACGTCGACCGCCGTCGCTGCCAGCGCCGCCCGCCTGACCACCCGCACCCCTTCGATCTCGGGTGCGGTCGCACCGGACACGACGGCTTCCAGCATCGCCCGGCAGTTCGGCGACGGCGTGTGATGCACGATCAGCAGAGTAGGCACACCCCGAAGCCTGCCGCCGGCACCCGCCGACCGCAAGAAACGCCACCCCGTCCGGCGCACGGCGCTCCCGGCGTTCCGGCGGTCGGCGTGCGTCCGCCCGCCCCGCCCGCGGACGCCGGCGCTCCGCGCGCTCGCGGGCCTGCCGCTTCTCCGGCTCCTGCCCGGCGCCGCGGACGCTGCTCTCGGCCCCGCCCGTGAGGCAGGCACGGTGGTCCCTCCGACGCGCCGGAGCCCCCGGCCACGGCGGCCGCCGTGCGGACGCCCGTCCGCGGGCCCGATGGCCGGGTACTCCCCGGTCGCAGCGCCCGGCCTGCCGTATCACCGGCTGTTTGCAGTCCGGCCCCGGGGCAACCCGGCCGCGGACACAGGACCGACGCGAGTGGAGGCGCCATGCTGCTCATCCGTGGGAGAACCGCACGTTCCGCCGCCGCGACCGTGCTGGCCGCGGGAACCCTGGCACTGAGCGGATGCGGCGGGGACGACAGTTTCGAACTCCAGGACTGGCATGCCCCCGGCCAGAACGCGAGCGTCGGCGACGTCCTGATCCGCTACGCCCACGTGGCGGAGCCCAAGGGGGAACCGTGGCGACCGGGTGACGACGTCCCGGCCTACGTCTGGCTCATGAACGAGGGGGACAGCGCCGACCGCCTGGTGGGCGCCGGCAGCCCCGACGCGGAGTCGGTGGGCATCGTGAACGCGGACGGCAAGGCCCTGCCGGACGGGGTGGCACTGCCGCCGGACAAGCTGCGGCAACTGGAGCCGGGCAACAACCACCTGCTGCTGCGGGACGTGCGCGAGGTCGTCCGCGGCGGTGACTTCTTGAAGATCACCCTGAACTTCGAGAAGGCCGGATCCGTCACGTTCAACATCCAGTCGCAGATCCCCGTCTACGACTCCAGCCCTTCCCCCAGTGAGTGATCCCGCCGGTTCCCGCCGGTTCCCGCCGGTTCCCGCCGGTTCCCGCCGGTTCCCGCCGGTCCCCACCGGTCCCTCCACGGGTACACTGAGGCCGTTCGCGTTCGATCAGACGGGTACGACCAGGACGACAGGGAGGTGAGATCGATGACCGCGCTCCAAGCCGCGCCTCGCGGCGCCCGGGTCTCCCTCACGTCCCGGGCCACGACCTGACCCAGACGAACGCAACCCAGAAACGGATCCTCATCCCGTCATGTCCCGCACCTGGAACACCCGCGCCGAGACCGGCGCCGACGTCCCCGCCATCCGTGACATCGTCCGCACCGCCTTTCCCACGCCGGAAGAGGCCGCCCTCGTCGACGCTCTGCGCGCCGACCCCGAGGCCTGGATCGACGGCCTGTCCCTCGTCGCCGTGGACGGAGACGACCGCCCCGTGGGCCACGCCCTGCTGACCCGCTGCCACATCGGGGACAGCCCGGCGCTCTGCCTGGCACCCGTCGCCGTCCGGCCCGAGCTCCAGCACGGCGGCGCCGGCTCCGCGGCCGTCCGGGCGGCGCTCACCGCGGCCGAGCACCTGGGCGAGCGCCATGTCGTCGTCCTCGGACACCCGCAGTACTACCCGCGGTTCGGCTTCGGCCGCGCCTCCGTCCACGGGATCAACCTGACCATCGACGTCCCGGACGAGGCACTCATGGCCCTCACCCTGGACGCCGCCCACCCGCTGCCCGCCGGCACCGTCCGCTACGCGGCACCGTTCGGTAATTGACCGGCGGCCGGCCCACCGTGCCGCGCTGCAACAGGGGTTCGGGCACGGTGGTGCGCGGCCGAGGTGCCCGGCAAGCGGAAGGGGCCGCCCGCCATGCGTGGTGGGCGGCCCCTGTCAGGCCGTGACGCGCGGTGGGCCGACGGCTCAGCCGGCCGAGGACGCCGGTCCGCTGTCCGCCTTCGACGGGGCTTCACCGGAGCGCTGCGCCGGTAGGGAGACCGTGCCGCCGGCGGCCTCGCCGGCTTCCTCGGCCAGACGCTCCATGCCGCTGGTGGTCTTCAGCGGCTTCTCCTTGATGAAGACCACGGCGACCAGAGCCAGCAGCGCGAACGGGGTGGCGACGAGGAACAGGTCGGCGGTGGCGACACCGTAGGCGTGCTCCACGATCTCCCGCATCGGGGCGGGCAGCGTGTCCATGTCCGGGACGGCCCCGTGACCGCCGCCCGAGCCGCCCTCGGCGGCACCGGCGGCGCCGGCCTTCTCCAGGCCCTTGGTCATCTCGGTCGCGACCCGGTTGGCGAGGATCGCCCCGAGGACGCTGGTGCCGATCGTGCCGCCCATGCTGCGGAAGAAGGACAGCACCGAGGTCGCGGCGCCCAGCTCGGCAGCGGGGACGTCGTTCTGTGCGGCGAGCACCAGGTTCTGCATCAGCATGCCGACGCCGATGCCGAGGACGGCCATGTAGATGCTGAGCAGCCCGAAGTGGGTGTCGGCGTCGATCAGGGAGAGCAGGGCGAGGCCGGCGGTCATGATGACCGCGCCCGCCACCAGGTAGCTCTTCCACTTTCCGGTCCGGCTGATCAGCTGTCCGGCGACGGTGGACGAGACCAGCAGGCCCAGGATCATCGGCAGGCTCATCAGGCCCGCGACGGTCGGCGACTTGCCCAGGGACACCTGGAAGTACTGCGAGAGGAAGACGGTCCCGCCGAACATGGCGACACCGACCAGGAGGCTGGCGACCGTGGTCAGGGTGACCGTGCGGTTCCTGAAGATGTCGAGCGGGATGACCGGCTCGGCGGTGCGGGCCTCGACGAGGACCGCCAGGCCCAGCAGCAGCAGACCGCCGACGACGAGCGCGGCGGTCTGCCAGGACGCCCAGTCGAACTGGTTGCCGGCCAGCGAGACCCAGATGAGCAGCGCGCAGACACCGGCGACGATCAGGAAGGCACCGAGCCAGTCGATCTTCGCCTGGCGCTTGACGGTGGGCAGCTTCAGCGTGCGCTGCAACAGGAGGATGGCCAGCAGGGCGAACGGCACGCCGATGAAGAAGCACCAGCGCCAGCCCAGCCACGACGTGTCGACCAGCACGCCGCCGATCAGCGGTCCGGCCACGGTACCCACGGCGAAGACGGCACCGAAGATGCCGGAGTACTTGCCCAGCTCCCGGGGCGGGATGACGGCGGCCATGACGACCTGGGCGAGCGCGGTCAGGCCGCCCGCGCCGATGCCCTGCACGACCCGGCTGAAGATCAGCAGCGTCGTGTCGTGAGAGAAGCCCGCCAGCAGCGAGCCGACCACGAACATGAGGAGCGAGAGCTGGAGCAGCAGCTTCTTGTTGAAGAGGTCGGACAGTTTGCCCCACAGGGGCACCGTCGCGGTCATGGCCAGCAGTTCGGCGGTGACGACCCAGGTGTAGGAGGACTGGCTGGCACCCAGGTCGGCGATGATCGTCGGCAGTGCGTTGGACACGACGGTGCCCGCCAGGATGGCGACGAACATGCCGGCCATCAGGCCGGACATGGCCTGGAGTATCTGCCGTTGGTCCATGGAGGTGGGAGGCGCGTCGGCGGGCGCCTGAGCTGCGGTCACGACTTCTCTTTCGACGGTGGTGATCGGTGATCCGCGCAGTCCGGGCGGGGACGTCGGTCCTCGGGCGCGCGGGTCGGACGGTGGTGGCACTGGGGCGGCTCGGAAGCCGGACGGCCGGTGCGGTGGACTACGCGGGCGGCGCCGGCAGTCCGGCGGCGAGGAGGGTGAACACCTCCTGGAACACGTCGCGGAAGGCGCGCTCCTTCGGGCGGGCGCACCAGTGATCGATGCTGACCCGGACGGCGGTGACCGCCACCGCGGCCAGTAGCCGGGGGTAGAGGTCCAGGGCCTGGCGCCGCTCCTCGTCGGACGCGGCCGGTGGTGCGGGTGCGCCTGCGGGGACGCCGGTGCCGAAGCGGATCCGTTCTGCGATGGCCTCGGCCAGTTCCGTCTCGTCCGCCAGGTGCGCGCCGAGACTGCGCACGAACAGGTGCGGCGCGGCGCGCAGCACCTCACCGTGCAGCCGCCACAGCTCGCGCTGCTGCTCGGCCTCGGCCAGCTCCGCCGCCAGGGCGTCGCGCAGGGCTTCGAGCGGGGTGAGGGCGGCCGGTGCGGCGAGCAGCGCCCGGCGCACGTGCGCGCTGGTCTCGGCGCCGGTCAGGACGAAGACGTCGTCGCGGGTGTCGAAGTAGTTGAAGAAGGTGCGCACCGATACCCCGGCCGCGGCGCTGATCGCCTCGACGGTGACCTTCTCCGCGCCGTGCTCGGCGGCCAGACGTATCGCGGCCTCGGTGAGGGCGGCCCGCGTGGCCCGCTTCTTCCGCTCCCGCAGCCCGCCCCCTGCGGCGCTCTTCTCCGACATAAGTTGCATGGTATGCAAAGATGCACGTCATGCAAAATTAGGGGGGGCGCCGGTTCCCGAACGCGGTCGACGTCCGGCGGCGGGCCGGCCCCGGCCGACCGGACACCTCCTGCCGGGCAGCTGCGGTCGCCCGGTCCCTCGGTTTCCAGGGACGTCGCCGAAGAACGAGGAACACGGCGCACTCTCCTTCCGGCTTCACCCTCTGGGCGTCGCCAGGAAGGACCGCGAGAGAGTGGCCCCGGGGTATCGCCAGTGTGTGCTCCTCGGGGCGGCAGTGACCGGCGGGGCGCGTTGCCCTCCGCCGTGCGGCCGGGGCAACTCCTGCGTACTGCTGCAGAGTTGGGGTACACGGTGCGTCAGCACGGTCGGCGCCGGGGTCGGCGCCGGTGCCGGCCGTGCTCCTGGTGCCAGGCACGGACTCGGATGCCGCGGGAGGCGGACAGCGCCCGGATGCCGGAGCCGCTCGACGGCCGGCGCCGCCGGATACGCGCGGTACCGGCGGAAACCCACGTGACCCGAACGGCCCTGTCGGGTACCCGAGCGGTCCGCGCAGGGTTGGGATGTGGACGGGCACCCCCGTGCCCACGCGGCCCGACCGCTGTCCCGACACGGAAAGGACCCCCGATGTCCGTCGACCCCCAGCAGGCGTCCCGCGGGCTCACGGACGAGGAGCTCGTCGGCCTGGACGCCCACTGGCGCGCCGCGAACTACCTGTCCGTCGGCCAGATCTACCTGATGGCCAACCCCCTGCTGACCGAGCCACTGCGCCCGGAGCACGTCAAGCCGCGCCTGCTCGGCCACTGGGGCACCTCACCCGGCCTCAACCTGGTCCACACCCACCTCAACCGGGTGATCAAGGCCCGCGACCTCGACGCCCTGTGCGTCTGGGGCCCCGGCCACGGCGGGCCCGCCGTACTGGCCAACGCGTGGCTGGAGGGTTCGTACACCGAGACCTACCCGGACATCACCCGGGACGCGGCCGGAATGGCCCGGCTCTTCAAGCAGTTCTCGTTCCCCGGCGGCGTGCCGAGCCATGTCGCACCCGAGACGCCGGGCTCCATCCACGAGGGCGGGGAGCTCGGCTACTCGCTCGCGCACGCCTACGGCGCCGCCTTCGACCACCCCGGCCTGGTGGTCGCCTGCGTGATCGGCGACGGCGAGGCGGAGACCGGGCCGCTGGCGACGTCCTGGCACTCCAACAAGTTCCTCGACCCGGTGAACGACGGCGCCGTCCTGCCGATCCTGCACCTCAACGGCTACAAGATCGCCAACCCGACGGTGCTCGCCCGCCTTCCCGAGGCAGAACTCGACGAACTCCTGCGCGGCTACGGCCACGACCCGATCCACGTCACCGGCGACGATCCGGCCGTCGTCCACCGCGCGATGGCCCAGGCCATGGACACCGCCCTGGACCGCATCGCCGCGTTCCAGCGCGCCGCCCGCGAGGACGGCGCCACGAGCCGGCCCCGCTGGCCGGTGATCGTGCTGCGCACCCCCAAGGGCTGGACCGGCCCGGCCGAGGTCGACGGCCTGCCCGTGGAGAACACCTGGCGCGCCCACCAGGTCCCCCTGTCCGCCGTACGGACCGACCCGGAACACCTGAGGCAGCTGGAGCGGTGGCTGCGCTCCTACCGGCCCGAGGAACTGTTCGACGCCACCGGAGCACCACGCCCCGACGTCCTCGCCGCCGTCCCCCAGGGCGCGCGCCGACTGGGGGCCGGCCCCTTCGCCAACGGCGGACTGCTGCTGCGCGAGCTGCCGCTGCCGCCGCTGGAGAAGTACGCCGTCCCCGTCGACGCACCCGGCGCGAGCACGCACGAACCCACCCGGGTCCTCGGCGACCTGCTCCGCGACGTCATGGACGCCACGTCCGACCGGCGCGACTTCCGCCTCGTCGGCCCCGACGAGACCGCCTCCAACCGCCTCCAGGCCGTCTACGCCGCCAGCGGCAAGGCCTGGCAGGAACGGACCCTGCCCGTCGACGAGAACCTCGACCGGCACGGCCGCGTGATGGAGATCCTCTCCGAACACACCTGCCAGGGCTGGCTGGAGGGCTACCTCCTCACCGGCCGGCACGGACTGTTCTCCTGCTACGAGGCCTTCGTCCACATCGTCGACTCCATGGTCAACCAGCACGTCAAATGGCTGAGGGTGACCCGCCGCCTGCCCTGGCGCGCCCCCATCGCCTCCCTCAACTACCTGCTCACCTCCCACGTGTGGCGCCAGGACCACAACGGCTTCTCCCACCAGGACCCCGGCTTCGTCGACCACATCCTCAACAAGAGCCCCGAGGCCGTACGGGTCTACCTGCCGCCGGACGCCAACACCCTGCTGTCCGTCGCCGACCACGCCCTGCGCAGCCGCGACTACGTCAACGTGATCGTCGCCGGCAAGCAACCCTGCTTCGACTGGCTGTCCATGGAACAGGCCAGGGTCCACTGCGCGCGCGGCGCCGGCATCTGGGACTGGGCCGGCACCGAGGACGGCACCCGCGAACCCGACGCGGTGCTCGCCTGCGCGGGCGACGTCCCGACCCAGGAGGTACTGGCCGCCGCCCAGCTCGTCCGCCGCCACCTGCCCGGGCTCGCCGTTCGTGTCGTCAACGTCGTCGACATCGCCCGGCTGCTGCCCAGCGGGGAACACCCGCACGGCATGAGCGACTTCGAGTACGACGGCCTGTTCACCGCGGACAGGCCGGTCATCTTCGCCTACCACGGGTACCCCTGGCTGATCCACCGGCTCGCCTACCGGCGCACCGGCCACGCGCACCTGCACGTGCGCGGCTACAAGGAGATCGGGACCACCACCACCCCCTTCGACATGGTGGTCGGCAACGACATGGACCGCTACCGCCTCGTCATGGACGTCATCGACCGCGTACCGGGCCTCGCCGTGCGCGCGGCGGCCGTACGGCAGCGGATGGAGGACACCCGGGTGCGCCACCACGACTGGATCCGCGAACACGGAGTGGACCTGCCCGAGGTCGCCGACTGGTCCTGGGAGGGCTCGAAGTGACGGCGACGCCCTCGACCTGGGACTACGACCACTACGACCCCGCGGACGAGCGGCTGCGCGAGTCACTGTGCACGCTCGGCAACGGCTACTTCGCCACCCGCGGAGCGCTGCCCGAGTGCGCCGCGGACGACGTGCACTACCCGGGCACCTACGTGGCCGGCTGCTACAACCGGCTGACCTCCACCGTCGCCGGCCGAGAGGTGGGGCACGTAGAGAACGAAGACATGGTCAACCTCCCCAACTGGCTGCCGCTGCGTTTCCGGGCCGACGGAGGGGACTGGCTGACGCCGGACACCGCGGAGGTGCTCGACCACCGGCAGACCGTGCACCTGGACTCGGGCGTTCTGGAGCGCCGCACCCAGTTCGGGCTCGGCGGGGGACGCGTGCTGTCCGTGCGCCAGCTGCGCATGGTGCACATGGCCGATCCCCACCTCGCCGCGCTGCGCACGGAGTTCACGGTCGACGCCGGAACGGCGGACCTCGACGTGGAGGCCGCCCTCGACGGCGGCGTCACCAACTCCGGGGTGCCGCGCTACCGGGACCTGGAAGGGCGCCACCTGACCCACGTGCACACCGGCGGGGCGGACGACGGCACGGTGTGGCTGCGCTGCCGCACCCGCACCTCGGACATCCGGGTCGGCATGGCGGCCCGCACGACGGCCGACGCGCCCGTCACCCGGGCACGGGAGCACCTGCGGGTCACCCAGCGCACGACGCTGCGCGCGGAGCCGGGCCGTACCGTCACCGTCGACAAGCTCGTGGCCCTGCACACCTCCCGCGACCCGGCGATCAGTGACCCTCTGCAGGCCGCCGTCGACCGGGTGGCGGACGCTCCCGGCTTCGACGAACTGCTGGTGACGCACCGGACGGCCTGGGGCCAGTTGTGGCGCCGCGCCGAACTCGACGTACCCGGCGAGGCGGGCAACATCCTGCGCCTGCACCTCTTCCACGTGCTGCAGACCCTCTCCCCGCACACCGCCGACCTCGACGTGGGTGTACCGGCGCGCGGACTGCACGGTGAGGCCTACCGCGGACACGTCTTCTGGGACGAGCTGTTCGTCCTGCCCTACCTCAACCTGCACTTCCCCGAGGTGTCCCGGGCCCTGCTCCACTACCGTCACCGCCGCCTGGAACGGGCCCGCGCCGCCGCCCGCGCGATCGGCAGGCGAGGCGCGCTGTACCCCTGGCAGAGCGGCAGCGACGGACGTGAGGAGACCCAGCAACTGCACCTCAACCCGCACTCGGGCCGCTGGCTCCCGGACCACTCGCACCTCCAGCACCATGTGGGGTCGGCGATCGCGTACAACGTCTGGCAGTACTGCGAGGCCAGTGGCGACGCCGAGTTCCTCCACACCAAGGGTGCCGAGATGCTCCTGCAGATCGCACGTTTCTGGGCGGACTCCGCGACCTGGGACGAGCACCTGGGACGGCACCGCATCCGCGGCGTCGTCGGCCCCGACGAGTACCACGAGGCCTACCCGGGTGCCGGGCAGCCGGGCCTCGACGACAACGCGTACACCAACGTCACCGCCGCCTGGGTCCTGGCCCGCACCCTGGAGGTGCTGGCCGACCTGCCCGGACCCCGCCGCCGTGAACTCGTCGAGCGCACCGTTCTGGACGACGGTGAACTCGAACAGTGGGAGAGCGTCTCACGCACCCTCCACGTCCCCTTCCACGACGGCGTCGTCAGCCAGTTCGAGGGCTACGGCGACCTCGCCGAGCTCGACTGGGACGGCTACCGCGAACGGTACGGCGACATCCGGCGGCTGGACCGTGTCCTGGAGGCCGAGGACGACAGCGTCAACAACTACCAGGCGTCCAAGCAGGCCGACGTACTGATGCTGGGCTACCTCTTCTCCCCGGCCGAACTCCGCTCGCTCTTCGAGCGGCTGGGCTACGGCCTGGACGAGAGGACCTGGCAGCGCACCGTCGACTACTACCTGGCCCGCACCAGCCACGGCTCCACCCTCAGCGGGCTCGTCCACGGCTGGATCCTGGCCCGGGCCCGCCGCGCCGAGGCCTGGACGTTCTGCCAGGAGGCGCTCAAGGGCGACGTCGCGGACCTCCAGGGCGGCACCACCGGCGAGGGGATCCACCTCGGGGCCATGGCCGGCACCCTGGACCTCGTCCAGCGCGGCCTGACCGGACTGGAGACCCGCGCGGGCGCCCTGTGGCTGAACCCGGTGCCGCTGCCGGAGCTGTCGTCGTACGGGTTCTCGATCCGTTACCAGGGCCACTGGGGCGTGCGACTCCGGCTGGAGCACGGCCGGCTGGAGATCGCCGTGCCGTCGTCCGGTCCTTGGCCGATCGACGTCCGGCTGCCGGACCGCGCGGTGCGACTCCAGCCGGGCGACACCTGCCGGCTGGCGCTCCCGGACTGACCGACCGGCCGGAACCAACGGTTCCGGCAGGTCGGACCGGGAGGCCGGTCCCGCAGGCCGGTCCCGCAGGTCAGTCCCACAGGGGGTAGGTCACCACGCGGGGGAAGCCGTCCGGCCTGCCGTCGGTGTAGGTCAGGGTGATCCGGGTGTAGTGCTGTTCTCCCGGGTCCTTCTCCCAGGGTCGCGGCTGGTCGAGCCGAACGGTCACGGGATACGAGTGGAACGTGCCCGCGGCGCAGTAGGGGTCGCAGTCGTTGATGGCGTTGGTGCCCCGGCCCACCGCGGCGTTCGTGTCCCAGCGGACCCAGTGCAGCGAGACCAGACGGCTGTTGCCGTCACCGCAGGCGAGCAGGAACGCCTCGGGACGTACCTCCGGCTGCCAGGAACAGCCGACCAGCACGGGGGTCTGCGCCTGCTGTGCCTGTGCCTGTGCCTGTGCCTGCTCCTGTGTCGTGTCGTCCGCCGACGGTGCGGCGGAGGCGGCGCCCAGGGGTATCGCGAGCGCGGCGGCGGCACACAGTGTGACCGCTGCCCTCCTCGGGTTTCTGCCCATGTCTGCTCCCGGCCGTCTCGGGGTCACGTGTCTCCGCTCTCCCTCACCCGTACCGACCGTAAGGCCGTGTCCCGGGATGCACCACTCGTACGGAGCAGGGCTCGGGAGTCGGGCTCCTCGCCTCACCGGAACCACCTGCAGGTCAACTGTCCGCTCCAGGGGGTTGCGGATTCTGCGGTGGGCAGACGCAAGCCCACCGCCTTCAGTGGCCCGAGTGGGAGACGGGCATCGACATGCGCACCCCGCACCCTCTCACCCCGGCACGACCGTGGGCGACGGTCGCCGGCCAGAGGTGACGCCTGCCGGCCGGCGCCCGTGCCGGGTCGGTTCATGCGATAAGGCGCCGATTGCGTCGACCGTGTGGTCGTCGGGCCGGCCCGCAACCGCCGTCGCCGCCCCGGTGTCTCATCCCGTCAAGAACGGCGACCCATCAAGTGGAGGACCGCGGTATGCACACGATGACTGCCCCGACTGCCCCGACTGCCCCGACTGCCGCCGACCCGGCGCGCTCGCGCTCCCACGACACACAGGGCGACTTCCTGCTCCAGCCGCCCGACCCCGCCCAGCGCGTCCCCTGCCGCATCGACCCCGTCGACCTGCGCCGCCTGGACCTGCTCGCCCTTCTGACCGCAGCGGGCATCGCGCCCTCCGCAGGGGACCGGGCCGCCATCGCACAGCTCAGCGAGCTCCCCGGCAGCGTGCACGCGGCACTGCACCGGTGGCTGCGGCAGGCGTACGGGTTCCGCCGGTGACGTGTGGTGGCGTGCCCGCGGGACGCTCAGAAGCCGAAGCGGCGCTCAGACGCCGAACCCCGCCCGACCGCGAGAACGGCCAAGGCCGGGCGGGTACTGACGCCCCGTCCCTCGCCGGTGCGTACCGGCCGCACGCGGCCGGTCAGCCATGGACGGAGCGAGGTACGGGGCGAGCGGGGGGTCGCCACCCGGGCCGGCGCGGCGCTCACCGCCCGGTGCGCAGGTCGATGCCGCGCCGGGCGAGGGTGAGGACGCCCACGACGATCAGCGCGACGCCGAGCAACTGCGGCACGACCCACCACCCCGTGCGCACGTCCTCGCGGTAGAGGAGCACACCGAGCAGGAGACTCACCGTCGCGTCCCCCAGGGTGAGGGCCGGCTGGGAGGCGACGAGAGGCCCGCCCTGCATGGCGTGTTCCAGCAGGAGCACGGCACACACACCGGCCGCGGCGAAGCCGTACGTCTGCCAGGTGGTCAGGAAACCGACCACACCGTCGGTGTCCAGGACGCGCATGGAGTCCTTCATCAGTGCGGCCGTCAAGGCGTACCACACCGCCGTGGACGCACCGAGGCAACCGGCGCGGGCCTTGCCGACGGGGCGCTTCAGACCGGCCGCTGCCAGCAGCACGGCCGCCCCGGCGCAGGCCCCCAGCGCGGGCAGCCAGCGATCGAGGGGCACGGCGGCCTCGCCGGCGTCCGGAGCGGCCGACGCCAGCGCGACACCGAGTCCGACGACCACCCCGCCCACGGCGAGCCACATGGCGCGGGGCAGATGGCGGCCGGTCATCAGCGAGGCCAACAGCAGGGCCAGCGGAAGTTCCAGCACGAACAACGGCTGTACGAGTGACAGTGGCCCCGTCGCCAGAGCCACCGCCTGCCCCACACCGGCGACGACGACGGCCAGCATGCCGCCGATCCACACCGGCCGCCGCAACAGGTCGATGACGAGCCCCGGGCGGAACCCCTGGGACTGCGGCACGGTCAGCGCGGCGCGCCGCTGGAGCACGGTGGCCAGCGCGTTGCTGAACGCGGCGAGGAGTGCGAAGAGCACCGGCAGTACAACACCCATCCACCGATCTTCACCCGGTTTCCCCCCGACCGCGCGCCGCGCCACGGCGAGGGACGCGGATGTCACCGACCGGTGGTGCCGGGTGCCGCGGCCGTCAGCTGTCGCTCTGCGGGGACGGCGTCCGGGTCCCGGCGTCCTGCTTCTGCTTCGGCTCCGGTGCGTCGGTGGCGGTGTAGTAGACCGAGGTGCCCTGCTTGGTGCGCTGGGCCTGGTTCTTGGCGACGAGTCCCTCGAGAGTGGTGCGGACGACCGTGGTCTTGATGGTGCGTCCGGAGTGGGCCTGCCCGAGCGCCGTGGTGACCTCGGCGGCCGAGCGCGGCCCGCTCTGCTCGACGAGGTGTTTGCGCACCAGCTCGACCAACGTGGGCCGGTCGGCGACCTGCTTCGCGGACCCGGAAGCGGACGCGGAGTCGGACGAGGCAGCGGATGGAGCGGTGGACACGGACGTGGCCTGCGCCGATGCCTTCTTCGCCGCCGGCTTCCTGGTGGTCTTGGCGGCCTTGGCGGCCTTGGGGGACGGCTTGGCGGCAGGGGCGGCGCCGGCCTTCGCGGCAGGCTTGGCACCCGACTTCGCGGCGGTGGCGGCGCGCTTGGGCGCGGTGCCGGTCTTCCCGTTCCGCGTCCGCTTCCCGGAGGCCGGTTCCGTGGCGGCACTGTCACGGGGAGCGGGCACAGCCGCGGCGTCGGGCTGCGGCGCGGTCGCGGGCCGGGCCGGCGGCCCGGTGATGCCGAGCGCCTGCTGCATGTTCACCAGCAGTGCGTGGTCGTGCTGCAGCGAGGCCAGCTGCTGCTGCAGGGACGTGATCTCCTCGCTGATGCGTTCCTGCTCCTTGACGTTGCGCTCCAGGTCATCGGTGACCTGGACGCTGTACTGCGAAGCCAGTTGGGTGGCGGCCTGCTGTGTGGTCTCGGACATGGTGGTGACTCTCCTCGATTCGCGGCCGTGAAGGCTCGTGAGGAACGGCGGGACATCAGGCGCGGGACATGGGGACCATGCCCGGTCGGCGCCCGGCAGCGGGGAATGCGAGACTGCCACCGGCTGTGCTGACACACAGATAGTACGGATGGACGGTGCCTGTTGTTCCCCTGTTTGCTGCCGGGCCGGTATACCACGTAAAGCCGTCAACGTGGTATGTCACGCGGGTTCCTCGTGCGTCCGTTCGGAGCGTCGGTACCCGGACTCACCCGCCGTCGGACACCTCGACGACCTTTCCCTCCCTGTCGACGGTGTGGGTCTGCCAGTAGGTGTCCCACGTGTCGCCGACGTGCTCCGGGACCTTGCCCTCCGGGTAGCGGGTGTATCCCTCGGGCGGCTCCTCGCCGTCCGGCACGCACGCACTGCCGGTGCTGCCGATGGCCAGGACCGGGTACTCGCCGCCGCCGCAGGTCGCCTGCTCCGTGGAGCAGCCGGTCAACACCGCGGCAGCGGTCGCGCAGGCCAGGGCGAGGCCCAGCGCCGGCCGGTGAAGTCGGCTGGTGGTACGCATGTTGACTCCTCCTGCGTGTCTGGTACGGCAAGCCTCCCCGACGGGAGCAGGCGCCTCATGAGTACGGGTACTCAGCGGGACGGGCCGGACTGCCTGCCCCGGCCGGCCGAACGGTCCACCCGGCGTGCGGTCTCCTGCGCTTCCCGCTCGGCCCGGGCCAGCGCGTCCGCGGCCGTACGCCGCCGCTCCTCGGCCTCCCGCTGCTCCCGTCCGGCCCGGGCGAGATCCTCGCGTGCCTGCCGCAGTCGCCGCTCGGCGGCGGACACCTCCTCCCGGGCCCGGTCGTGTTCCTCGTCGGCCCGCCGCAGTGACGCGTCGGCGTCGGCCCGATCCGCGCGTCTGTCACGCAGTTGCCGCGCGGCGGTCGCCGCAGCCTGTTCGGCCCGCGCGAGTTCCTCCTGCCGTTTGCGTCGCCGTTCGGCGAGTTCGTCCTGCGCCCGAGTGCCGCCGGCGGCGCGCGGGGAATCCGGCCGGGCCGGCCGTTCGCGCGGCGCGGCCTCCGCCCGGGCGGCGCCCGCGGGGAACTGCGACGGAGGCGTGAGGGAGACCTCCAGGCGTCCGCCGGCCCACTGGTCGGCCGCGTCCGGGTCCGCGAGGACCGCGCGCAGCGTCGACTCGACCTCCCGCTGCGCCGATTCCGACAGCGGGTGTCCGGCCTCGTGGGCGAGCCGGGCGGCCTGCCGGGACAGGGCGGCGACGATGCGCCGACGCTGCGCGGAGAGCTCCTTGAGACCGGCGGCGTCGAGCGTGCGGTGTGCCTCGCGCAGGGCATGGCCCAGCTCCAGGAACCGCTCGCTCTCCTCCGGCCGGGAGCGTCTGAGCAGATTCGCCGCCCAGGCCGCGAGCGTGGGCCGGTGTGCGGCGTGGATCCGACGCGCGTCCTCTTTGCGACCGGCCTTTCTGGCGGCCGCGACGTGTTCCTCCCGACGGGAGACGAAGTCGGACGGCGGCGTGGCGTAGAGCTGTTCGAGGACCGAATCGACCGGTTCCACGTGCCGGTCACCGGTCTCCCGGTGGTTTCCGCCCTTGCGCTGCATGCTCCTCCGTCCCCGCCTCGGCCCCTACGGTTTCCACGACCGCTGGGACCGCGCGGGCCGGGAGGCGGCGGGCTCGGCCGCCGCCTCCTCGTCGTCGTAGACGAGAAGGCCGTCCGTCCGCAGCCGCGCACCCGGGGTGGGGGAGTGGGCCGTCAGGCGGCCGTCGTGCATGAGGTGGTCCACGGGGGTGTCGCGGGCCAGCACGGCGAAGTCGGCGATGAGGCGTCGGTGGCACCGCCACCACACCGCTTCGCCGCACATCACCGCGGTGCGTTCCCGCGCCACCTGATCCAGCAGCTCGTCCATGGCGGTGACGAACTCCGGCGTGCGGGTGTGACCGGCGTACCCCCTGAACGAGGTGTTGCGCCAGACGACGTCGGGTGAGTCCGGTGCCGGCTTGCGGAAACCGCCCAGACGCCGGTCCCACCGGTAGGCGAGGCCCTCCTCGGGCAGCCACCCGGCGAGCCGTTCCCGGAGCAGGTCGGCATCGCGGCGGCTGCCGGGCGCCGTCCTGACATCGACCACGGCGGCGAGCCCGGCACCGCGCAGCAGTTCGGCCAGCGACGTGCGGCCCGCGGTGCCGTGCCCGAACGTGACCAGGTGAGGCGGGGACATGTGGTCGGGGTCCCCCGGCTGCTTGCGTCCATGCCTCCTGTTCCACGGTCACGCCGACCGCTCCGCGGCCCGGAACGGGACCCGCCCGGGCGGGTGCCGAGCGGTGGCCGTCAGCCGAACGTGCGCCGTTGGGCGTGCGGGCCGGCCCCGAGCGCCGACCACTCCTCGCGCAGGATGCCGAACAGCACCCGGTCGTAGCGCCGCCCCTCCATCAGTACGGCCGAGCGGAGGCGGCCCTCCTCACGGAAGCCCAGCTTGGCGAAAGAGCGCATGGCGCGCTCATTGCCGCTCCAGGTGTCCAGTTCCAGCCGGTGGAGACCGTACGCTCCGAACAGGTGGTCCATGAGCAGCCGTACGGCCTCCGACCCGTGGCCGCGCCCCCAGAACGCCTTGTCGCCGATGGTGATGCCGAGGGTGGCCACCCCGGCGTACGGGTCCAGGTCGCGGTAGTCGGCCATGCCTATCACCCCGCCGCCGGACACGTCCTCGACGGTGAACACGGCCGACTCCCTGGGGCTGAGCCGCAGCATGGTGTCGAAGGCGGCCGAGATCGCCTCCGCCGTCACGGGGCCGAAACACGGGTCACCGGCAGCGGCCCAGCGCACCACCTGAGGATCGTTGCGCCACCGGAGATGGTGTGCCGCGTCCTCGGACCGCAGCGCGCGCAACCGTGTCAATTCGCCTTCGATCATTTCGGGATCCTAACCGCGCGTCGCGGAACACCCCTCACGCGATCACCTTGTCGACGGAGCCCGGACCGTGGCGAACCTCGCGCGGCCGCCCGCCTGCCGCGGCCGGGCGGCAGGCGGCCGGGGCCGCCGCTGTGCAGGCGCCCACCGAGTTGCCCTGCTGCCCGGCCCGCCTGCCTCCGGGGCGAAGTTGCCTAAAGGGATTAGGTAAATGTTTAATCGGTTCAGGTGAATGAGGAGATGATGATGGCGCGTGCGGGGCTGACCACGGAACGTCTGGTGCGGGCGGGCGCGGAACTGGCCGACGAGGTCGGCTTCGAGCAGGTGACGGTCTCCGCGCTGGCCAGGCGCTTCGACGTCAAGGTCGCGAGTCTGTACTCGCACGTGAGGAACTCCCATGACCTCAAGACGGGGATCGCGCTGCTCGCCCTAGCCGAACTCGCCGACCGGGGCAGCACGGCACTGGCCGGACGGGCCGGGAAGGACGCCCTCGCCGCCTTCGCGGACGTCTACCGCGACTACGCCCGGGAACACCCCGGCCGCTACGCCGCGGCCCAGCTGCGGCTCGACCCGGAGACGGCGGCGGCCAGTGCGGGCGTGCGCCACGCACGGATGACCCGGGCCATCCTGCGCGGTTACGACCTGGCGGAACCCGACCAGACCCACGCGGTACGCCTGCTGGGCAGCGTCTTCCACGGCTACGTCAGCCTGGAGATGGGCGGCGGCTTCAGCCACAGCGCACCCGACACCGAGGAGACGTGGGCACGGATCGTGGACGCCCTCGACGCCCTGCTGCGCAACTGGCCCGCGCGTGAACCGCACACCGTCAGCCCCGGCCGGTGGACCTCGCACCGGCAGCCCCGACCGGCCGACCCCGCGCCGTGACACCGACACCATCACGCCATCAGCCGGAGGCGGCATGCACACCCACGACGACTGGATCACCACGCCGATCACCCAGGACCTCCTGCGCGGCGCCCTCGACCTGGAACGCACCGAGCGCGGCCTGCTGCCGCACCGGCTGCCCGCCCGGGCCCGCGCCCAGAACACCGACGGACAGCTGGCCATGGCCGAGTCCCAGCCCTCCGGGGTCCGCCTGGCCCTGCGCACCCGGGCCACCGCCCTCGAGCTGGACACCGTGCCCACCAAGCGGGTCTACGCCGGTGCCCCGCCCCGCCCGGACGGCCTGTACGACCTGCTCGTCGACGGGCGCCCGGCGGGCCAGGGCAGTGTCGCGGGCGGCGACGTGCTGACCATCGACATGACCACCGGCACGGCGGGCGTGGAGCGCGGCCCCGTGGGCACCCTGCGCTTCGCCGGGCTGCCCGAGGGCAGCAAGGACATCGAGATCTGGCTGCCGCACAACGAGACCACCGAGCTCGTCGCCCTGCGTACCGACGCCCCTGTCGAGCCCGCCCCGGACCCGGGCCGCAGGGTCTGGCTGCACCACGGCAGCTCGATCAGCCACGGCTCGGACGCCGCGAGCCCCACCACCACGTGGCCGGCACTCGCCGCGTCCCTCGGCGGCGTCGAACTCGTCAACCTGGGCCTCGCCGGGAGCGCCCTGCTCGACCCGTTCACCGCGCGGGCCATGCGCGACACCCCCGCCGACCTGATCAGCGTCAAGATCGGTATCAACGTGGTCAATCACGACGTCATGCGTCTGCGTGCCTTCGGCCCCGCCGTGCACGGCTTCCTCGACACCGTCCGCGAAGGCCATCCCACCGCCCCGCTGCTGGTCGTCTCGCCCGTCCTGTGCCCCCTCCACGAGGACACCCCCGGCCCCCTCGCCCCCGACCTCGCCGGCCTCGGCGAGGGACGGCTGCGCTTCGTGGCCACGGGCGACCCGGCGGAACGCGCGAGCGGGAAACTGACCCTGAACGTCATCCGGGACGAGCTGGCCCGGATCGTGGCCCAGCGCGCGGCCGACGACCCGAACCTGCACCACCTAGACGGCCGTGACCTCTACGGCGAGGCCGACGCCGCCGAACTGCCCCTGCCCGACGGCCTCCACCCGGACGCGGCCACCCACCGCCGCATCGGCGAACGCTTCGCCGGCCTGGTCTTCACCGGCGGCGGTGCCTTCTCCGGCTGACCCTCACGCCCCGACGACCGCGGCGAAGCGCCGGGCGACCTCGCGCCAGACGGCTTCCGCCGCGGGCTCGTCGCGTTGCGCCCGGCGGGAGAGTTCCGCCGGGTCCAGGCCCCTGGCCCGTAGCCGCTCCGGATCCCACGACCGGACCCGGTCCGCGCCCGCCTCCGGGTGGAACTGCACGCCCCACGCCCGGTCGCCGACCCGGAACGCCTGGTACGGGCACCTCTCGCTCTCCATCAGCCAGGCGGCGCCCGGCGGCAGGGCGGTGACCGCGTCCACGTGGTGCTCGACCGCCGTCACCCGCTCGGGCAGCCCGTGGAAGAGCGGATCACGCCCGGCCTCCGACCGCAGGGTGAGCGGCGTACTGCCGAACTCCGGCTCGCCGTGGTCGCCCCGCACCGTGCCGCCCGCGACCTGCGCGAGGAGCTGCCCGCCGAGACAGACACCGAACACCGGAGCGTCCCGCTCCACCGCCTCGGCGACCAGTGCGCGGGTGGGGGCGAGCCAGGGCGCGCGGTGGTCGTCATCCGGGAGGTAGCCGCCGCCCAGCACCATGACGCCCTCGTGCTCCGGACGACGGGGGAGCGGCGCACCGGCGTACGCGTGCACCACGTCCAGGGACAGCCCCTCGGCGACCAGCCAGTCACCGAACCGGCCGGGTCCCCCGCCCGGACCGTTCTGCACCACCAGCAGCCGCGACATCGCCCGCCCCTCGTTCGTCGTTCTCCGGACCACATCCTGCTCTACGCTGCCCGCGTACGCGGCCCCGTGCGCGGCGGAAAATCGCAGGCGTCGGCGACCTGACGAGAGGTACGGTCCCCGCATGTCTGATGAGGACGGCTACTTCGGGGAAAGCGTCGCCGCGCGGTACGACGAGTCGGCGGCGGACAGGTTCACGCCCGACGCGGTGGTCCCCGCGGTCGACCTGCTGGCCGAGCTGGCCGGCGAGGGACGCGCCCTCGAGTTCGGCGTCGGCACCGGCCGGATCGCGCTGCCGCTGTCGGACCGCGGGGTCCCGGTGCACGGGATCGACATGTCACGGGCCATGACCTCCCGGCTGACTGCCAAGCCGGGCGGCGACGCCGTCGGGGTGACCATCGGCGACTTCGCGACGACCCGGGTGCCGGGCACGTTCACGGTGGCGTACCTCGTCTTCAACACCATCAACAACCTGACGACGCAGGACGCCCAGGTCGACTGCTTCCGCAACGCCGCCGCCCACCTGGCACCCGGCGGCTGCTTCGTCATCGAGGTCGGCGTCCCGGAACTGCGCCTGCTGCCCCCGGGACAGACCGCCGTGCCGTTCCGTATCGGCCCCGGCGGGTGGGCGTTCGACACCTACGACACCGCCACCCAGGCGATGAGTTCGAACTACGTCACCCTCGTGGACGGACGCCCCGAGTACGAGTACTACCCCTTCCGGTACGTGTGGCCCGCCGAACTCGACCTGATGGCCCGGCTCGCCGGCCTGCGGCTGCGCGACCGGTGGGAGGGGTGGACCCGGAAGCCGTTCACCCACGAGAGCCGCGGCCACGTATCGGTCTGGGAGAAGCCCGCCGACTGACCGGGACCGGTCCGGCGCCGGACGGTTCAGCGCCGGACGGTTCAGCGCCGCGCCATGTACAGGCCCAGGGCCTTGTGCAGCACCTTGTTGAGCGGGTGGTCCCACTCACCGAGGTACTCGACGGCCTCGCCGCCGGCGCCCACCTTGAACCGGAGCAGGCCGAGCAGGTGGTTGTCCTCGTCCAGGGTGTCGGTGATACCGCGGAAGTCGTAGACGGCCGCGCCGAGCTCGTGGGCGTCGCACATCATCCGCCACTGGAGCGCGTTGTTCGGCTGCACCTCGCGCCGGCGGCCGGTGGACGCGCCGTAGGAGTACCAGACGTGTTCCCCGACGGTCAGCATCGTGGCCGCGGCGAGCACCTCACCGTCGTGATGGGCGAGGTAGAGGCGCATGCGGTCGGGGTCCTCGGCCGTCAGCGCGGTCCACATGCGCTGGAAGTAGGCGAGGGGGCGCGGGACGAACCGGTCCCGTTCGGCGGTCTCGACGTAGAGCTCGTAGAACGCCGGCAGGTCCTCGTGGTCACCCCGGACGACCTTGACGCCGGCCTTCTCGGCCTTCTTGATGTTGCGGCGCCACTGCTGGTTGAACCCGTTCTGCAGCTGAGCCGGCGACCGTCCGGCGAGCGGTACCTGGCACACGTAGCGCGGCTGGCCCGCGGCGAAGCCGTCCTCGCCCCCCGGCTCGGTCCGCCGCCAGCCCATCCGGCGCAGCCGCTCGACGACGGCGTCGGCCCCGGGCTCGCACACGGTGGCCTCCACGTCCCCCAGCCGTCGCGCGCCCGGATCGGCGATCGCCGCCTTGACCGCTTCGGCACTCCAGCGCCGGGCCACCACCGGCGGCCCCATCCTCACCGAGAAGGCGCCCCGCTCCTTCAGGTACGCGAGCATCGGCTCCAGCCACCGCTCCAGATCCGCCGCGCCCCAGTCGATGACCGGACCCTCGGGCAGATAGGCCAGATACCGTTTCGGCTTCAGCTTCGGCAACGGCCGCAGCAGCACCAGTCCGGTTCCCACCAGGTCGCCGCGCTCGTCGGACCAGCCCAGGCTCTCCGCCCGCCAGTCCGGCTTCACGTCGCCCCACGCGGGGGTCTGCAGGTGACTCACGGAGGGCCGGGCCGAGACGAAGCGGAGATGTTCCTCGCGCGTGATCGTCTTCACGTGACAGTCCATGGACAGTGCCCTTTGTTCGACGTCGTTCGGGGAGAGACGGCCGATGCGCGGGGTGCGGTCGCCGTCCCGCACCTCACAGGGAATACCGGCCGCGGCCGGTGCGCGCGCTGTCGCCGTGCAGCCCACCCGTGTGCGTCGTCCGGCGCGCGCGTCCGGGGGCGGGATGTCAGCGTGGACGGGGTGGGCGGTACGGGCGGGACGGACGGAGCGGACGGTCATGGCGCGGGCGATCTGGACAGGTGTCGTCACGTTCGGGCTGGTCTCGGTGCCCGTGGGCCTGTTCTCGGCGACGCAGGACCACACGGTCCACTTCCACCAGTTGCAGCGCGGCACCTCGGACCGGATCCGCAACCGGCGGGTCAACGAGCGCACCGGCGAGGAGGTCGACTCCGGCGACATCGTGAAGGGCTACGAGGTGGGCGAGGGCGAGTACGTCGTCGTCGAGCCGGAGGAACTGGAAGAGATCGCGCCGGGCCGGTCCCGCACCCTCGAGATCACCGACTTCGTCGACCTGGACCGCATCGCGCCGGTGTACTTCGACCGGACGTACTACCTCGCCCCGCGCGGCGAGGAGTACCTCAAGGTCTACGAGCTGCTCCGCACCGCCCTCGCCGAAGCCGGCAAGGTCGGTGTCGCCACCTTCGTCATGCGCAACCGGCAGTACCTGACCGCGCTCCGCGCCGAGGACGAGGTCCTGGTGCTCCAGACGCTGCACTGGGCCGACGAGGTCCGCGACCCGGTCGAGGAGCTTCCCGAGCTGCCCTCGGGCCGGGCGGACCGGGGCAAGGAACTGGACATGGCGATGCGACTCGTCGACGCCCTCAGCGGTCCCTGGGACCCCGCCCGCTACCACGACACCTACCAGGAGAAGGTCCGCGAGCTGGTCCGGGCCAAGGCCGAGGGCAAGGAGATCGCCGTCGCGGAGGAAGCACCCCGGGCCACCAACGTCGTCGACCTCATGGAAGTCCTGCGGGGCAGCCTGGAGCAGGCGAAGGGGGCCGCCGGCGGTCAGTCACCCGCGAAGGCGGGGAGCACCGGCGCCGAACAGCCCCCGGTACGGCAGAAGAAGGGCACCGGGCCGCAGAAGAAGGGCACCGACCCGCGGAAGAAGGCCACCGCGCCCTCCCGCAAGGCGCCGCCGAAGCGGGGCGAGCTGCGGGAGCTCAGCAAGACGGAGCTCTATCAGCGGGCCACCGACCGGAACATCGCCGGACGGTCGAAGATGAGCCGCGAACAGCTCATCGACGCCCTCGTCGGGTCCGGAACCGGCCGCAGGAAGAAGCCGACAGCCGCGTGAAGGCAGCCGCCGCTCAGTGGGTGGCGAGCATGCCCTCCCGCAGGCGGGCCAGCAGGCGCGAGATCAGCCGGGACACATGCATCTGCGAGACGCCGAGGCGTTCACCGATGTCCTTCTGGGTGAGCTCCTCGACGAACCGCCAATGGATGATCTGCCGGTCGCGTTCGTCCAGCTCGGCGATCATCGGGGCCAGGGCGTGGAAGTCGTCCACGAGCGCCAGCGCGGAGTCGTCCGCGCCGATGAAGTCGGCCAGCGCCGACTCGCCGTCCTCGCTGCCGTTGATGGCCGCGTCCAGCGAGGCGGAGTTGTAGCCGTTGGCCGCCAGCCGGGCCTCGACGACCTCGTCCTCCGGGAGGCTCATCAGTTCGGACAGTTCCGCGGTGGTGGGGTTGCGGCCCAGCCGGCTGCGCAGCTCCTCGGTGGCGCGGGCCAGCTGGACACGGGCCTCCTGAAGCCGCCGGGGGACGTGCACGGCCCACGAGGTGTCACGGAAGAACCGCTTGATCTCGCCGACGATGTACGGCACGGCGAAGGAGGTGAACTCGACCTCGCGGGTCAGTTCGAACCGGTCGATGGCCTTGATGAGGCCGATCATGCCGACCTGGACGATGTCCTCCATCTCCTCCGGTCCGCGGCTGCGGAACCGGCCGGCCGCGAAGCGGACCAGGGACATGTTCATCTCGATCAGCGTGTTGCGCGCGTACTGGTGTTCGGGTGTGCCCTCTTCGAGCACCGCCAGCTGCTCGAAGAACAGCTTCGACAACTCCCGCGCGTCCTTGGGCGCCACCTTGGACGGATCCGCTACCTCCGGCATGCCCGTGGTGGTCGGCTCGGTGGTCTGTGCGGTCGTCGTCGCCATGATGTGCCCTCCCAGTCGATCGGCCCCCGTCACTGTCGGCCTGTCGTCCGACGAGAGACCGCCTACCCCGGGTCAAGGGCACCATGCATGCTTCTGCGGTCGGCGTGGTGGGCCGGGGGCGTTCCGACGCCCTTTCAGAGCCCGAGGTAGAAGCGGACGGTGGTGCCGTCGTCCATCGTGTGCACGCGCACCAGATCCGCGACGTAGTGGACGAGCAGCAGGCCACGGCCGCCGATCTGACCGTGCTCGGGGGGCCGGCGGCCGGCCAGCGGATCCGTGAGCCGGCCCCTGTCGCGGACCTCGCACACCACCTGCCCCGCCTCCGCCCAGATCGCCAGCGTCCCGTGACCGCCGCCGTGGACCACGCTGTTGGTGGTCAGCTCGGCCACCGCCAGTTCCGCGTCCTGCAGCCGTCGCTCGGCCAACCCGAGCGACGTCGCCCGGTCCACGACGAAGCGGCGCGCGTCCGGCAGCTCCCCGGCACCGAAGGCGAAGACGTCGGCGTGCGGCGCCGGCCCCAGCGGCTCGTTGTAGCGGGCGACGACCGCACGCCAGTCGTAGGCCTCGCTGGCCCGCTGACGACCCCCGGCGATGACCGTCGGATGGGTGACGAGGGCGTCGGCCAGGACGTCCGCGTCCAGCCGGGTCTCGTCGTACGGGCACAGGATCGTCGCGGAACGGCCCGCGAAGGCCACGTTGATCAACGCCTCGTGCTGGGCGCACGCCGGGTACTCCGCCGTACTGCGTCCCGCCCAGACCGGCTCGCCGATAATGCGCACCCGTTCGCGCGCGTGCGCGTCGGCGAACGCCCTGAGCACGCCGGGGATGATCCGCCCCGGGTTCCGCCCGGCCTCCGTCATGTCCAGGAAGGAGACGTCCCCCGCCTCCGTGCCCAGGCCCGCCCTGATCAGCTCCAGGTTGGGGGCGGGCACGGCCACCGCCACCGGCTCGCCCGCGGCGAGCCCCTCCCGGACGAACGCCACCGTCCGGTCGGTGTACTCGCCCTCGGAGCGGTAGAACAGCGCGGGATGCGCGAAGTGCGCGTCGGTGTTCACCGTGCTCATCGCGGCGCCACCTCGATCCGGTGCAGCGACGGCCAGAACAGCTCCAGGACGCGGGGGAGTTGCGGCGGGGGCTGTTCCACCACGACCCGTCCGCCGGGCAGGTTCATGGCGGTGACGGCGAGTGCCGTGACCCCGGCCACGTCGACGAACCGCACGCCGGACAGTTCCACGTAGGACACGTCCGCGTGCCGCCTGGACAGCTCGGTGAGGGCCCTCTCCCAGGACAGGCGGGTGGTCACGCTGATCTCTCCACTGGCACGGATGCCGGGACGGCCCGGCAGCGGGCCCACCTCCAGCACGGCCCCGCCGCGCACCCGGGGCGGGCCGTCCGTGGGGCCTGTGGCATCCACACTCGATCTCCTTCGGAATCCGTCGGGTGTCCGTCCGCCCCACGGCGCCTCGTCCGGCCAGGCAGCCTATCGCGATCGGGCGCCGTACGGCGTTGAGGGGACAAACATGCGAGGGAGGCGCGAAGTGGGGAACAAGACAGTGAGCGCGTCCTCGGGAAGGGAAGACCGGACATGTTTGAAGCCGACAACATTCGTGAATGGCGTGACCATGACGTCGTCGACAGCGACGGCCGCAAGATCGGGACTCTGGAGTCCGTCTACGTCGACACCGCCACCGACCGGCCCGCGTTCGCCGCGGTCCTGGTCGGGCTGCCGACCCGCCGGCGCCTGGTGTTCGTCCCGGTGGACAAGGCCACCGTCGGACCCGGCTACCTGAAGGTGACCTACGACAAGAGCCTGGTCAAGGACGCGCCCGGGATCGACCCGGACGGTGAGCTCGCGGCGGAGGACGAGCAAGCCGTCTTCGCCCATTACCACCTGCCCTACGAGCAGGGCAGCCGCGGCGAACGCCGGCTCGGCCGGCGCTGAACCGTCCGACGAGCCCTGCCGGGGGAGACCTCCGTGAGCCCGTCCGCCCCTCCTGCTGTCACTGGTGGCATTCGTCCTGGGGGTGATCGGGCCGGCCGGTCTGATCGGGCCGGCCGTCGAAGGACTGTTCCACCTGTTCGTCGTCGGCGTGGTGGTCCTGGTCGCCGATCTGGTCCTCGCCGGAGTGCCCATCGGCCGCACGCCGGGGACGCCCCGCACGCCGAGTGCGCACGCCGGGCGGACACCGGGGGCCGACCGCCGACCGTTCCGCCGCCGGCACACGGCCGGCGGTCGGCCCGTCCTGCTCCACCACCGGGCAGGCTCGTCCAGGAGAGCTCCGCGCCGCTAGGAAAGCTCCGCGCCGCGTTCCGCCGCCTCCGTCTCGGAGGTCGCGCTGCCCGTCGCCAGCGTGCCTCCGGAGCTCTCCAGATGGGCGCGCACGAACCACTGGAACTGCTCGAGGTCCCTGAGCTGGCCGATCAGGAGGTCCTCCGTGGCGGGGTCGATCTCGCCGGCCTCCTTCACGGCCGCGCGCACGCCCTCGATCACACCCGTGTACACGACGTCGAGCGCGCCGAGATGGGCGATGGCGTCGGCCCGTCCGATGGAGTAGTCGTCCCAGGGCCGCTCGGCCACCAGGGCGCCGGGCGTGCCCTGCGCCACCCCGCCGAGCGCGGCGATGCGCTCCGCGACGTCGTCGGCCATGTCGCGCACCTGGTCGACCTGGGGGTCGATCATCTCGTGCACGGCGATGAAATGCGGTCCCACCACGTTCCAGTGCACGTGCTTGAGGGTCAGATGCAGGTCGTTGAGGGCGTGCAGGCGCAGTCGCAGCACGCCGATCAGCCGGCCGGCGGCCTCGCGCTCGATGCCGGGGACCGTGTACTTCGGGGTCAGGTCGTGCGTCATGGCGGACTCCAGCTCCTCATGTGTCTCGTACGTCGTTGCACGTGCACGACTGCCCCGCTTCGGCGGCGGCAGACATCCACGGGCGCCGTGCCTGAGGAGGACGGGTCTCCCCCGAGCGGGTGAACCAACCGTCGGGATGTCCTTCCGGCGCCGGGTTCCGGACCGTCCCCGGGAGCGACGCCGGGGCGCCGGCCCGCCGACAGGACGATGTGCACGACCACGACACCGCAGCACGCCATCCCCGCCCGCTGGGCGGTCCTCGCCGTGCACACGGTCGTGCTCCTCACGGTCATTGCGGCGGCGCTGCCCCTCCCGCAGGTACGCTCGCCGCGCGCCGACGAGGTCAGGACGGCGGGGCCGGCAGCGGCATCGCGCTGAGCGCACGCGCCGCGTGGACCAGGTTGGACGCCATGGCCCGGCCGGTGGAGGTCGACCAGTCGTGGCCGCGGTCGTCGTCGAGGAAGTCGGGACCGGGCCCCGGGCCGAGGTGCCAGTAGGTCCAGGCCTGTCCCGGAACGGTGTAGCCGATGTCCGCGAGTCCGCCGCTGATCTCACTGATGACGTGGTGGGCGCCGTCCTCGTTCCCGGTGACCAGGACTCCGGCGACGCGGTTGTAGGCGACGGGGCGCCCCTCGTCGTCGGTTTCGCCGAGCATGGCGTCCATGCGTTCCAGGACCCGCTGGGCGACCGAGGACGGGCGGCCGAGCCAGGTCGGCGACGCGATGATCAGGATCTGCGACGACAGCAGCTTCGCGTGCACGCCCGGCCAGTCGTCTCCGTCGCCCATGTCGGTCTCGACCCCGGGTTTCAGGTTCAGGTCGACGGCCCGTACGACGTCCACCTCCGCCCCGTGGCCTTTCAGTGCCGCGATGACCGTGGCGGCGAGGGCCTCGGTGTTCGACGGCTGGGGGGAGGGCTTGAGGGTGCAGTTGATGACGAGTGCGCGCATGCCTACCCCTCTTCCCCGGGCGGTGGCCTTCGACCGGCGCACCGCGCGGCCGTTCACCCGCCTGGACGTACGGCGATCGGGGGAGCGGGTGGACGGCGGCTCGGCGGGCCTGCGGGGCGGTCTCTGCTCAGGGCAGGGCGATGCCGTCCAGTCTGCCCTGCTTGGCGTCGTCGACCAGCGACGAGAACTGGTCGGCGCTCATCTGCACGCGCTGGCCGAAGTCGTCGGTCAGGACGATCCGTTGCTCCGCGGGAGCGTCGGGGTCGACGAACAAGCGGGGGCAGCCGCAGTCGCAGTTCCCGCAGAACGCCGCGACGGGTTCCAGGCCATGAGGATCGGTCATACCGGGGCACCTTCCATGGGGCGGGTCAGTCATGAGGCGGTTCAGCCATGGGGCGGTCGGTCACCGCGCCGGCGTCCGCACCGGCGGTGGTGGGGACTGCCGGGGAGATACCCGGTGCGGCGGCCGTGGACGCGCGGCCCCCGCCGGGCGCGGAGGCACGGCGGACGGTGCCCGTGCGCCGGTGCTCCCGCGTCCGCTTCCGCCGCTCCGGCCCGGCGGGGACGGCCGGGAACCGGGCGGGCACCCGTTCCGACCGTACGCGTGCGAAGTATGGCGCGGATCACGTCCGTCGGGTTGAGTGGAAGGCCGCACCGAAGTCCGTACCCACAGGTGATCGCGGAAGCCCGGATGCAAGGATGAGGCCGCCATGACTGCAGGGTGGTGTTCTCGCACGGTACGCGCCGCGGTGTTCGCGGCCGTGTGTGTGCTGCTCGCCGCTCTGGGGCACCTTCTGATGTCCGGAACCGCGGTGCCCTGGTGGGCGGTTGCCGCCGGCTTGGCGGCGACGGGCGGCATCGCCTGGTGGCTCGCCGACCGGGAACGCGGACCGCTCGCCGTCGTCTGTGTCGCGGTGGCCGCCCAGACCGTACTGCACGCGTCGTTCTCGCTCGCCCAGGCGACGCGGCGGTCGAGTTCCTCGGGCGACGAGCCCCTCGTGCGCCGGTGGCTGGACATCCTGCTGTGCCGGATGCCGTCCGGCCCGGGCGGGCAGCGGGAGGCCGTGCCGAGATCCGTGGGCACCGTGGACCACGGCGCCCACGCCGCGCACTCCATGCCCGGTACGAACGCGATGGACGCCGTGGATCCCGCGGGACACGCCCTCGGCGGCATGTCCTCGACCGGCATGCTCGTCGCCCACCTGGTGGCCGCTTCGCTGTGCGGGCTCTGGCTCGCCCACGGCGAACGCGCCGCGTTCCGCCTCGTACGGTCCCTCGCCGCCCGGCTCGTCGCGCCGCTGCGCCTGCTGCTCAGGCCGCCGGCGCCGTCGTACCGGCCGCGCGTCCGGGCCCGTCGAGCCGCCTCGGACCGGGCACCGCGCCGCCTCCTCCTCGCCCATGCGATCACTTCTCGGGGCCCGCCCGCCGGGGGCGCTGTCGCCTGACGACAGCAGCTCCCCGAGGCCGTCGACGAACCCACGAGCCGTCGAGCGCCACGTCGCGCCTCGGGCACCGGTCGTGCGCTCCCGTGCCCGGCCGCCACCCCGTCGCCGGTCCCGTCGTGCCGTCGGCCCGTCCCGCACGGGCCGGCCCGGCTCGGAGACCGGATCCCTGATCCCGAGAAGGACAGACACAGGTGATCACTCCTGCCCCGCCCCCCTCACGCACGCAACCGGGTACGGACGCGAAGGAGGCGTCGATCACGGCCTGGGCGCTCGCCGCGCGCACCGGTGACCCCGACGCCGTCGACCACTTCGTACGGGCCCTGCACCGGGACGTCCGCCGCTACGTGACCTTCCTCGGCGCCGATCCGCAGAGCGCCGACGACCTGACCCAGGACACCTTCCTGCGGGCCCTCGGCAGCCTGCACCGTTTCGAAGGACGTGCCTCGGCCCGCACCTGGCTTCTCTCCATCGCCCGCCGAGCGGTGGTCGACAGCATCCGCTACGACGCCTCCCGGCCCCGCCTGGCGGCCACGGACGACTGGGAGTCGGCCGCCGAGCGCACCCAGCCGCGGGATCTGCCGGGCTTCGACGACGGCATCGCCCTCGCCGAACTGCTGGCCATGCTCCCCGCCGACCGCCGCCGGGCATTCGTCCTCACCCAGGTGCTCGGGCTGCCCTACGCGGAGGCGGCCGACGTCAGCGAGTGCCCGACCGGGACGGTGCGTTCACGCGTCGCCCGAGCCCGCACCTCCCTGATCGAATGGCTGAACGACGCCGAGCGCCCCGTGCCGGTGGCCCCCGCCGCGTGACGGCTTTCCGCACGGCGGCGGACCCGGGTCACTCGAGTGGCCCGGGCTCGCCGCGGGGCGGCCTCGGCCTCCGGCCGCCGCCGCGACGAACCGCGCGCGGAGTCACGATCGACCACGTCCGGACGCGTCCCGGGCAGCGGAACGGCGGGTACGGACACCACTGACCGCGTTCGACGGGACCGCAGGCGCTCGCCGAGGCGGGCGCGGGCGGCCGGCACGTGGTCGACTTCTGCCCGCTGTTCCATGTGGTCGAGGAATCCGACCGTCGCTGGGAACACCGAGGGCTCCCCTCCGCGATCGGCGCCCGGCACCGCACCGCCGGTGGGAGGGACAGGGGCGGACGCAGGCCGGCTCCGGGGCCTTCCCCTGGCGGTACCGCAAGCGCCCCCCTGAAACGCGGACAGTGTCCGCCGGGCGTGGCCCGGCGTTCACGTGGTGCTCCGGCGCGCGAAAGGCGCACGCCGTGGACGGTGTGAGCCCTGTACGCGCCCCCGCGGCGGTACGGACAATGCGCAGTGGCCGTGATCACGCGGCGGGAGGCGCGGCGTCGTCCGACCGCCGCCCTCCGGGGAAAGCAGGTCGATCGCCATGCTGTTGCGTCTGCCCACATCCGTGTCCGAAGCGCAGGAGTGCATGGCCGAGGGAGCGGTGCCCATCGGCGGTGCCACCCTCGTGTGGGCCACCTGGCAACGGGACGGCTTCCCGGAACTGGCCATGTCGCTGCGCGACCTGCCCGAGGCGACCGCGGTCGGACCCGAAGAGCTGGGGGCGGCCGTGGTGCTCCACCGCGTCGACGACCGCGTACCGGAGGTACTGCGAAGGGCGGCCGGCACGGTGGGAACCGGAGCCGTACGCCGGACGGCCACGGTCGGCGGCAACCTCGTCGGCAGCAGCCTGCGCTGCCTGCTGCCCGCCGCCCTCGTTCTGGACGCCCGCGCCACGGTGCTGGGGCCGGACCGGGCCTACGAGACCGACCTCGCCGAGGTCATGGCGAAGCGTCACCTGCTGCTCGCCCTGAGCTGGCGCATCCCGGTGGCCAGCGGCTACCGCAAGCAGCCCGCCGAGGCCGGCGGGCCGCCGCCGCTGGTCGTCGCCACCGCCGTGCACGCCGACGGAGAGGGCCGGCGCCGACTGCGGGTCTCCGTGCGCGACGGTTACGAGGTGCTCAGCGAGACCGCGCCGTGCGACGCGGGCGTCGACGAGGCGCTCGACACGCTGGAGCGGACGGACGTCGGCGCGCTGCCTCCCGTTGCCCGGGACGTGGTGCGTGAGCAGGTCGCCGACATCCTCGGTCCACTCACCGGTCGTTGACGGAGCCGGCCACCCCGCGGCCGGCGTCAGCCGTTCGCCAGCTCCTTGACCCGGTCGAGTGCCCCGTTGAACTTGTCGTGGTCCCCGACGATCGGCCCGGACGAGGTGTACTGCCACATCGTGTGGTAATCCCAGCCGGCCGGGAGGGGGCCCACGGTCGAGGCGTACCGGGCGATCCACAACGGGTTCGTGGAGCCGAAACCGCTGTAGTCCCCGGTGCACTGCTTCCACCAGCTGGTGGACGTGTAGATCACGGCGTGGCGGCCGGTGCGCGCCTTGTACCGGTCCAGGAAGTCGCTGATCCAGCCGACCATCTCACTCGGGGTTCTGCCGTAGCAGGTCTCCCCGTACGGGTTGTACTCGATGTCGAGCACGCCCGGGAGCGTCCTGCCGTCCTTCGACCAGCCGCCGCCGTGGTCGACGAAGTAGTCGGCCTGGGCCGCGCCGCCGGAACCGTCCGGGATCGCGAAGTGGTACGCGCCGCGGATCATTCCGACGTCGTACGAACCGCTGTACTGCTGCGAGTGGTAGGGGTTCCGATAGGACGTCCCCTCGGTGGCCTTCACGTAGGCCCACTTCACCCCGCTGTTCCACAGGGCCGCCCACGCGACGCTGCCCTGATGGCTGGAGACGTCGACCCCTTCCGTCTGGGTGGCCCGGGTGCCGGCGGGGCGCCCCTGGACTCCCTCGTGGGCGAGAACGCCTCCGCCCATGTAGGCGGAGCCGCGGACGGGTGGCCCCGCGTCGTCGGCCGACGCGGGGACCGCGGACACGGTGAGGAGGAGTGAGTGGGCGGCGAGGAGGACGCCTGACGTGAGCAGGCGGCGTGAGTGGCTGGAGGCCACGGCTATGGGTCTGCGCATGGCACCCATCCGATCCGCTGTCCCGCCCGACCGCATCTCACAGTCGGCCGTACGGTGTTGGGGGGGCGGGTCCCCGAGGCGCGAAGTCGTGTCACCCACCAGGTGAACGAGTTCCCCGCAACCCCGCCGGTCCCGGGCCCGGCGCACGGCTCCCGACGGCACACGGCGCACACGGCTGCCGGGAACGGCTTGACCGACGGGCCGACGCACAGGGACGCCCGAGGCGCCCCTGTGCGTCGGCCCGAGGCCGTCAGCGTCCCCGTCCCTCGCGGACCCCGCGCACCAGGACGGCCAGGGCCCCCGCGGCCAGGCCGAGGGCGAGCACGCCCAGCAGCGTGCGGTCGGAGACGGCGTCCCCGAGGCGGGACGCGCGCTGCTCCCAGGCGAACTCCGTGTCCACGCCCATCAGCGACGGCAGCGCCGACGTGCCGTCGAAGAGCAGGAACACCACGCCCAGGGCGATGAACATCGCCCCGCCCAGCAGTGACGTGGAGTGCGTCCGCAGCGGGCCCAGTCGCACCGGCCGCCCGCGCAGCCACTGCCGTCGGCCCAGGTCGAACCGGTCCCACAGCGCCGCGAGCAGGAACATCGGCACGGCCATGCCCAACGCGTACACCGCGAGCAGCGCCCCGCCCCGCCAGGGGTCACCGCCGATCGCGGCGACCGTGAGGACGCTGCCGAGGATGGGACCGGCGCAGAAGCCGGCCAGCCCGTACACCGCACCCAGTGCCGTCACGGACAGTGCCGAACCCGACCGGCGTCCGCCCGCGGCCTGCTGCATACGGCGCGAACCGAACCCCAGGCCCAGCACCTGCGCCGCCCCGAGGGCGATGACGAGCCAGCCGCCCGCCGTGACCAGCAGGTCGCGGTGACCGTAGAAGAGGCGCCCGGCCAGCGATCCCGCCACGCCCAACGGCACCATGGTCAGGCACAGCCCCGCGTAGAACAGCGCGGTGCGCCCCAACAGCCGGGTGCGGCTGGTGAACGAGTAGGCGAAGAACGCGGGCAGCAGAAGAGCCGAGCAGGGGCTGAGCAGCGCCAGCAGCCCGCCGAGGAAGGCGACCGCGAAGCCCGGGTCACTCATCGGTGCCACCCTGTGCCCGCGCTCCTTCGGCGGCCTCGGCCGCCTCGACCGCCTCGGCGAACACGTCCGTGGGCTGGGCGCCCAGGATCGGCCGGCCGTTGACGAGGAAGGCGGGGGTGCTGCTGACGCCGAGCGCGTAGCCCTCCTCGACGTCCCGGGACACGGCCGCGTCGGCCGCGGAGGAGTTCATGTCCGCGCGGAAGCGGTCGAGGTCCTCGATCCCCGCCTCCTCGGCCATGGTGAGCAGCGCCTTCTCGGCGAAGTCGCCCTTGTTGCGCTCGCGCGGATGGGCGTATGCGGTGTCGTGGAACTGCCAGAACCGGCCCTGCCGCCCCGCCGCCCAGGAGGCGCGGGCCGCCTGCTCCGACTCCGCGCCGAAGAGCGGGAAGTGGCGCCACTCGATCCGCAGCACACCCTTCTCGACGTAGTCGCGCAGCAGTTCCGGCTTGCTCTCGCGGGCGAACCGGCCGCAGAAGGGGCACTGGAAGTCCGAGTACTCGATCAGTACGACCGGCGCGTCCGGCTTCCCCAGGGCGTACGGGTCACCGGACTCGCGTCGGGCGAGCGCGAGCAAGGAGGGATCGGCGGGAGCCGCCGCGGACGGAGCGGCGGAGGCCGACGTGCCGGCGGGACGGCCGGCGGAGTCCCCGCCGCCGGCCAGGGCGACGACGGCGACGACGACGGCGGTCACCAGGACGAGGCCGGCGAGGACCGGCCGCAGCCGGCGGCGCGATACCGCACCGCTGCCGGGGGCGGCGCCCGCACGGGGCTTTGCGGGCAGGCGTGATTCAGCGTTCATGGGTCGACTCCACAGCAGGAGGGAGAGGGTGAGACGGAGCGCGGGGGAGGGCTCCGGGGAAGCGCGGCGGACGGCGCTCAGGTGCGGACCGGCAGCGGACAGGCCTCGGCCGTCGACAGCCTGCGCAGTGCCGCCTCGGCCAGCAGCACCAGCGAGGCGACGGCGACGACCGGCTGGAGCGGAGCCCAGTAGGTCAGCGCGCCGGAACTGCCGAGCAGCAGCAGGACCACCTTGTTGCAGACGGGACAGCCCACGGCCAGGAAGGACAGGAGGCCGCCGAGCGGGCCCAGCCTGCTGCCGGGACCGTCGGTCCGCGGCGAGTCGGCCGTCCCCGGAAGGCGGACGAAGGTGGCCAGGACCACGCCCGCCAGCGCGGCGGTGGCGGCGAGGACCGGATAGTTCCACCACTGGACGGGGACGGCCCGGCCGAAGAAGGGGGAGGGCACGACCGCGGTGGGGACACCCACGACGGCGGCGGTCAGAGCGGCACCGGCTCCGGCGGCGGCCCACTGGGCGGTCCGCCAGGACGCGAGGGCCGCTCCCGCCCGGCGCGGCGACCGGGAGGAGGAAGACATGGGGAATGGACTCCGTTCGAAAGGATGCGACGGACGCGGCACGGAAGTCCGGTCTAGATCCTCAGAACGGTGGTCGAGGTACTACTGGCACAGCCCGGCGGCGGCGCGGTCCCCGAGGCCGGATGCCGGGGCGGGGACGACAGCGGCGTCCCGCGCTGCGAGCCCGTGTCCACGGACCCGGCGGGCGACGGCTCGGGAACGCGGAGGTCCCCGCGCGCCGAAGAGGGCTCGGACAGCCCCTTCTTCTCGCACGGACGAGGCAACGCCGGTTCGTCCGCCGTCGGTCCGGCCGCGGAGGGGACGTCGGCGGAGGACACGACGACCGACGACGAGTAGCCGGTCACGGCCGTCCCGTCGCCGGTGGCCGGAGAGCGGCTCGCCCCCGACACGCACAGCACGGCGACGGCCACGGTGACCATCGCCAGTACGCAGCGCAGCAGCGACACCGCTCGGGTCTGCCTGCCGCGCTGGGACATCGGGGACGGCTCCTGCTGCTGTGACTGCTGGGGACGGACGTATGCGGAAGCCACCCTACATACCCCCCGTCGAGCCGGTCGACGCCGCCTTGCAGAGCGATCGAATCGAGCTTCCCGAGGGGTGGACGAGTCGTCGCGGGCTCCGGGCGGCCGAGTCGCCAAAAGCCGTACCCACCGCGACAGGCAACGAGCCATACCCAGAACCCTGGGCCCCGCCGATCCCACGAATGACCTACGACGGCGGGTTCTTGCTGATGCTCGACGCGCCGTTCGACGCGGACGAGGCCACGCTGGACGTCTCGGCGGCGAACTGCGGCGTCATCCGGCCGCCGATGTGCCATCTCCACCTGGACGACGCGGGCGACCGGCAGATCCGGCTCTCCGGCAGCTGCCTCACCACCGGCCAGGTGGCCGAGGGAGCGCGCCGCGGCCGGCCCGGTTCATCAAGGACCAGGCACCCGCCTGACCGCCCGGCGGGCCCCTACCACGCCGGTGTACGCCCCCACGCGCCCGCAGGCACGGTTTCGGACACGCCCTCACGCATGCCCGGCTCTAACGGCCGAGACCGCCGTCCTTCACCAGGCCCGCCTCGTAGGCGATGATCGCCGCCTGCACCCTGTTACGGACCTCCAACTGCGTGAAGATCGCGCTGACATACGTTTTGATCGTGCCCTCGACCAGGTGCAGACGCTGGGCGATCTCCGCGTTCGACAGGCCGGCCCCCAGCATGCCGAGGACCTCCTGCTCCCGCTTGGTCAGCAGGGTCGTGCGCTCCCCCGCCACCACCGAGAGCGGCGAGGGCGCCCGGCGCAGCTCGGTCATCAGCCGGCGCGCGACCAGCGGGGAGAGGCAGGAGCCCCCGGCCGCCACGGCCCGTACCCCGGAGATCAGGTCCCGCGGGTCGGACGCCTTGAGCAGGAAACCGGCCACCCCCTGGTCGAGGGCCCGCTCGATGTACTTGTCCTCGCCGAAGGTGGTGAGGACGACGACCGCCGTGTCCGGGTTGGTTTTCCGCAGCTCACCCGCGGCCGTCAGGCCGTCCGTCTCCGGCATCCGGATGTCGAGCAGCGCCACGTCGGGCCGGTGCTTGCGGGCCAGTTCGACCGCTTCACGCCCGTCGGACGCCTCGGCGACCACCTCGATGCCCGGCTCGGTGGTCAGGATGGAGCGAACCCCGGCCCTGACGATGGTCTCGTCGTCGGCGAGCAGTACGCGAATCATGCGTTCCCTTCCTGGAGTTCAAAGCGTGTCCTTGGCCGTCAGGACATCGTTCTCGAAGCACAACCGGTACATCGTGTCGGTGAAGTCGAGGAGGCTGGAGCTCGCCCGGTAGTACTCGCACCCGGCGCCGGCCGGAACGGGCGGCTCCGAGGTGACCGGCGGCGGCTTCCTGATCCGACGCGTCGGCAGCATCGGCGCCAACTCTGCGCGGGTCTCACCGACCCGGATACGGGCGTAGTCCTCGGGAGCGACCGAGGTGGTCGCCGCGGTGAAGACGTAGAGCCCCACGAGGAACGTCACGAGGGCGGCGCCGAGCACCACCGGTATCAGCGCGGCCCGTCGGGCGTCCCGCCTGAGCCGTGCCCTGGTCCGCAGCAGCGCGGTCCGCGAGGCGCTCCCCCACGGCGCGGGATGTGCGGTGGGGGCGCCGTCGGCCGCGGATCCGGCGTCGTCCCCAGGGGCGCTCGAGCCGGTCCCGGTGCCGTCGTGCTCGTCGGAGTACGGTCCGCCGGCGCCGGCGCCGGGCGGCTCGGCGGACCTGGACGGCGCGGAGGCCGTGCACGGCAGCCGCGCCCTCACCTCGAAGCCACCGGGCCGGAAGCCCGTCCGCAGGGTTCCCCCCGCGAGGCGGACCCGCTCGTCGAGCCCGATCAGTCCAAAACCGCTGCCCACCGCGGACGCGCCCCGGTCCTGTGCCAGCCGCTCGTTGACGACCGACACCACGGTCTCGTCCGCCGTGTGCGTCACCCGTACGGTGATCGGGGCACCCGGTGCGTGCTTGGCCGCGTTGGTCAGCGCCTCCTGCGCCACCCGGTAGGCCGCGAGGTCGGACAGCAGCGGCGTACCGCGCCGGGCCGGCACCGCGTCCTCGTGGAACTCCACCGGCGTGCCCGACTGTTGGAACCGGCGTACGAGCTGGGCGATCGTCTCGTGAGCGGGAGTCAGCGACGGCGTGGGGTCCTCCCGCAACAGGCCGATCACCTCGTGCAGCCGCTCGGTGGCCATGGTGCACCGCTCCCGCAACTGGCCGGCGGATGCGCGGTGCTGCTCCGACAGGCCGGGGGCCAGCTCCAGCCCGCCGGCGAGCAGGGCCATCACGCTCAGCTCGTGGCCGAGGGAGTCGTGGATGTCCTGGGCGATCCGGGCCCGCTCCTTGAGCCGGGCCTGATCGGCGATGTAGCGCTGCCGCCACTCCAACTGCTCGGCGTGCTCCCAGCCCGCGTGCGCCAGCGCGGTGCGCTGGCTCCACCAGTTGCCCGCCCACCAGGGCAGGACGCAGGCGATGAACTCGGTCATCAGCAGGCTCAGCCAGTCCTTGGTGTCGGCGAAGGCGCCGGCCGTCGGGAGTCCGGCCGCCGCGACACAGACGAACACCAGGTGCGCGGGCCAGATCCGGGCCAGTCTGCGGCCCGCGAGACAGCTGAGGACCGCGGCCGCCACGGTCGGCCACAGGCTCGCGCCGAACCACGGGTAGAAGAGGGTGAGGAGCGCCGCGAACAGCAGGGACAGCAGCGGCGCCGTGCGCTGCACCACCACTGCGGCCGTGACGACCACGCAGGCGGTCAGCCAGCCGGCCGGCGTGGTCACGAGCGCTTCCATGGTGAACGCGGAGGGCACGAGCAGCATCAGCAGCAGCACCAGGTCGCCGCGCAGGGCGAAAGGCCGTTCGGAGCCCAGGACCCGTAGGTGCGACTCGGTTCGTCGGCGCACGGCCTGCCATCGATGCATGCCGGCACGCTACAAGAGGGCGTGCCGCCTCCGGACCTGCCGAAAGTCGCATGCGGTCGTTGCCGATCGCCAGATGTTTCCGGCCCGCCCGGCTCCCTAGCGTCGAGGACGTGACTGTGGAAGGAGCCACCAGGCGATGATCACTTTGGACCGGCTGACCAAGAGGTACGGCGACAGGACGGCCGTCTCGGATCTCTCGTTCGAGATCAACCCCGGAAAGGTCACGGGATTCCTCGGCCCGAACGGCGCGGGAAAGTCGACCACCATGCGCATGATCGTCGGTCTGGACGCACCGACGTCCGGGCGAGCACTCGTGGCGGGAAAAAGGTACGAGGCCATGCGGCACCCGCTGCGCGAGGTCGGCGCGCTGCTCGACGCGCGCGCGGGCCACCCCGGCCGCTCGGCCCACTCGCACCTGCTGGGCCTGGCCCGCAGCAATGGCATCCCGGCATCCAGGGTCGACGAAGTACTGGCGACCGTCGGCCTGACCGAGGTGGCGAAGAAGCGCATCGGCTCCTTCTCCCTCGGCATGGGCCAGCGGCTCGGGATCGCCGCGGCGCTGCTCGGCGATCCGGAGGTGCTGCTCTTCGACGAGCCGGTCAACGGACTCGACCCGGACGGTGTGCGCTGGATCCGTGAACTGATGCGTTCCCTGGCCTCGGAGGGCAGGACCATCCTCGTCTCCAGTCACCTGATGAGCGAGATGCAGGAATCCGCCGACCACCTCCTGGTCATCGGCCGCGGAAAGATCATCGCCGACGCGCCGATCGAAGAGGTCATCGCGGGCAGCTCGCTGACCGCCGTCCGGGTCCGGACGCCGCAGCCCGACGTGCTCAGGCGGGAACTGCTGCGGTCCGGCCTGAGGATCGAGCCGGACACGAGCTCCTCGTCCGACGAACTCCTCGTCGTCGGCGGCACCTTGGAGGAGATCGGCGACCTGGCGTTCCAGCACCGCGTCCCCCTCCGCGAACTGAGCATGCGCAAGGCCAGCCTGGAACAGGCGTACATGGAACTCACCGCGGCGAGCGTGGAGTACGGCTCTCCCGCGCTCTCCCAGGTCACCGAAGCCCCGGCCCGTCAGAAGGCGTAACTGGACATGACTACTACCACCGTCCCCAAGCTCGTGGGCCCCGTCAAAGGCGGCGGCTTCAAGGGCGCAGTCGCGTTCGAGTGGACGAAGTTCTGGAGCGTCCGGGCCACCTGGTGGAACCTCGCCGTCGGCCTGCTGCTCACCGTGGGTTTCGCCGCCATGGTCGGCGCGTCGGCCGACGCCAGTGCGCAGAAGGGCGTCGACGTCACGATGCCCGCCCCGCACCACGCGGCACAGGCGTTCCTCATCTCCCAGTTGACCGTGGTGGTGCTGGCCACCCTCGCCCTCACCAGCGAGTACTCCAGCGGTTCCATCCGCACCACGCTCCAGAGCGTTCCCGCCCGCGGCCGGATGCTCCGGTCCAAGACGCTGGTCGTGATGGCCGTCGTGGTCGCCGCCGGTTTCGTCTTCAGCGCGTTCGGCACCCTGGTGGCGGCGTCCCTGATGGGTGACCACGGTGCCTATTCGGGCGGCGAGTTCCTCGGCACCGCGCTCGGCGCGGGGGTCTACCTCTCTCTTCTCGCCGTGATGTCCATCGGTCTCGGCACGGTCCTGCGCAGCGCCGCCGGCACCATCACGACCGTGATCATGGTGCTGCTGGCGCTGCCGCAGCTGATGGGCGTCATCGGTGCCAAGTGGCTGGAGACCGCCTCGGACTACATGCCCAGCGTGGCCGGCACCGTGCTGCTGACGCAGGACACCGACCCCTACGGCGCCGGGACCGCGCTGATCGTCCTCGTGCTGTGGGCGCTCGCCGCGTACGTCGCCGGCTCCGCGGCGCTGCGCCGGCGCGACGCCTAGCCTGACTCTGCTGGGGATCTCGGGATGTCGGTTCCGCCCGCCGCCTGCTCGAAGAACTCGACACCGGCTACGTCGTCGCCGTGCCGACATCCCAGCAGATCAAGTCCCCGGCTGGCAGCTGGCGCGTCGACCAGCTGGAGTGCTAAGGGATGGGCACCGCCTGTCCCGTGACCCGGACGCGGGGATCCTGGGGGCTCACGTCGATCAGCAGGTCGCTGGGGCGGCCCATGTCCTCACCCTGGCGGATCGCGATCGTGCCGGGGCGGGTGACCAGGCCCAGTTCACGGAGGTACCCGCCGAACGCGGCGGCCGCCGCTCCCGTCGCCGGATCCTCCACGACGCCGCCGACGGGGAACGGGTTGCGGGCGTGGTAGCGCTCCGCGGACTCGCGCCAGACCAGGTCCACCGTCGTCCAGCCGTGGCGCCGCATGATCTCGGCGAGCTCCTCGAAGTCGTAGTCGAGGCCGGCCAGCCGGGCCCGGGACGCGGCGGCGAGCACAAGGTGGTCGTTGCCGCCGAACGCCACGTGGGCGGGCAGGGCGGGGTCCAGGTCGGCTGCGGACCAGCCGAGCGCCCCGAGCGTGGCGTCGAGTTCCGCGGCGAGAGCCGGACGGGAACGCGTCGGCACGCTGGTGAGGGTGGCCCGCACCGCTCCGGCGTCATCGGCCGCGGTGGACACGGGGATCTCGCCGGCGGGGGTGTCGAGGACGATCCCGCCGGGCCCCAGCCGCTGGGCGAGAGCGACGGCCAGCGCGACCGTCGCGTGCCCGCAGAACGCCACCTCGGTGAGGGGACTGAAATAGCGGACCCGGAACCGTCGCGCCGCCTCGTCGCCGCCGGTGACGAAGGCCGTCTCGGAGTAGCCCACTTCGGCGGCGATCGTCCGCATCGCCGTGCTGTCGAGCCCGGAGGCGTCGAGGACCACCCCGGCCGGATTCCCGCCCTCGGGGACGTCGGTGAAGGCGGAGTAGCGCAGGACTCCTGTCTCGGCAGGCTGCTCGGAACGGTCTTCCACGTCGCTCGGTCCCCTCACGTCGGTGGTCATGACCCCACCCTGTCATCCTGTCATGCCGCACGGCACCCGACGCCGCACCGACCGGCCGGTGGGCGCCGGCCCGAAGGGGACTGCCGTACGCAGGGTCCCGGTGCGCCCCGACGGCCACGTCGCCCGACCGGCCCCCGGGCGGACGTCAGTCGAACGGAGTGAGGAAGTCCCGTGTCCGCAGGGGCCGGTCGACGATGCGGGTGTCGCCGATCCAGCCGTAGAAGCCCTGTCCGAAACGCCCGTCGAACTGGGTGCCCCCGAGAACGAAGGGCTTGCCGAGGGTGGCGATTCCGGTGGAGGGGGCGGTGGGGTTGCGGGCGATCTTCGAGCCGTCCACGTACACGACGGTGCGGCGGCCGTCGTTGACCACGGCGACGTGCATCCAGCGCCCCACCGGCACGGCATGGCTCCACGACGTGGGATCCGCGTCCTGGCGGTGGGGGTACACGACGAACTGCAGGAACCGCTCCGGGGACAGGTTGAGGCTGCACGTGGGCTCGAGCGGAGACCAGCCGGTGGTCTTGCCCGCGTCCCCGTTGCGCCCCTCCCAGCTGAGGATGCCCATCCAGCTGTGATCGCCCTCGAACGGCTCGGGCAGCCGGACGAAGGTCTCGATGGTGTACCCGCGCAGGAACTTCTCGTTGTTCAAGGGCGCCCGCGGGCCCGTGCGGAGGACGGCGCCGCGGTCCGGCCCCTTGCCGCCGTCGAAGCGGAGGCTGGCGTGCGCGGGCTGCCCGGGATGGTGGTCCGGCGACCAGGTGAGCGCCTCGGGCCCGCTGGAGTGCAGGCGGCCGACGACGAGGTCGTTGCCGTGGCCGGAGAGGTCGCGCACGACGGAGCCGTCCGCGACCGGGCCGTCGTGCGCGGTGGTCGTCATGCCGGAGGCGTCGAACCTCCAGTAGGCGACCGTGCCGCGCGGCATCACCGCGGCGGCGGGGCGGGGCTTCGGTGCCACGACGGGGGAGAAGCCCCGGAAGCGCTCGTCGAAGTCGATGCTCAGGCTGAACCGGTCGGCGGGGCCGGTCAGTTCGACCGTCTCGGCCTCCAGCGGCGTCCGCCGCCCGGGGTCGCGGGCCAGGAACCACGGCGCGAACGTCTCCACGTCGATCACTCCGCGCACGACGTCGAACCCGTAGGTCCGGATCATGCCGGCGCCGCCGTAGTAACGGTCCTGGTAGTTGGTGATGTGGATGTGGACATCGTTGTCGGCGTCGTTGCGCAGAACCGTGCGGCCGGGCGGCCAGTAGTGTCCGCCGAGCGCCAGGAAGATCTGGTCGTTGCCGCGGATCAGGCCGTCCCACAGCCGCTGCCCGTTGCCGGACAGCCGGGCCGATCCCTCGTCGTCCGCGAAGGCGAGGTCGTGCGTGGTGAGCACGGCGGGCAGGGCGGGGTGCGCGTCGAGCACCCCCTGCGCCCATGCCGTGCCCTTGTCGCTGATCCTCCAGTCCAGGGCGAGGACCAGCCAGTCGCGGCCCGCGGCACGCACGACGTGGTAGCTGTTGTAGCCGTCGGGCGAGGCGCCCTTGAAGGTCGGCATCGAGGCGTAGCGCCGGGGCCCGAACTCCCGCAGGTAGGCGGAGTCGCCGCGCTGGTCGTCCGTCGACGACGCGATGTCGTGGTTGCCCGCCAGCACGCTGTAGGGCACCTTGCCGTGCAGCGTGCGGAAGGTCTGGGCGGCGCGGCGGATCTCGTCCTCGGTGCCGTGCTCGGTGACGTCGCCGAGGTGGGTCATGAAGGCGATGTTGGCCTCGGACCGGTCGGCCACCAGGTAGCGGAAGGTCTCCCGCAGGGGGGCGGGGTCGGTGCTGTCCGCGTCGAACAGGTACTGCGTGTCCGGCAGGACGGCCAGCGTGAAGCGCGGGCTGCCGGTGTCGAAGCGCCGTCCGCCGGACGCCTCGGCGGCCCGCGCGGGCACCGCTCGAGGCTCACGGTGCTCACGGGCGTTGACCGTGTGCTGACGGTGAGCTGAACGCCGCATGGTGGGCGGCGGGCCACTGAAGGGGCTGGTGGGGCCGGCGGGGTGCGGACGGGTCAGGCGTCGCCGTCCACGGAGGCGCGCAGCCGTGCGCTGGCCATCCGCATGTGCTCGGCCATCGCGCGGTCCGCGGCCTCCGGGTCGCGCGCGCGGATCGCCTGGAGCACCGCGTCGTGCTCGCACAGCGTGCCGCTGACGGTGCCTTCGATGTCGCTGACGCGCTCCATCCAGACCTGGAGCAGCGCCCGGATGCTGTGCAGGATGTCGCTGAGGACGGTGTTGCCCGCGATGCGGGCCGTCTCCAGGTGGAAGGCGATGTCGGCGTCGATGAACGCCCTGACGTCGCCGCCCGCGTCGCGCATGTGCTGGAGATGCTCCTCCAGCAGTGCCACGTCCTCGTCGGTGGCGCGCTGTGCCGCCAGCCGGGCCGAGACACCTTCCATGTACGTGCGCACCTCGACGAGGTCCCGGGTGCGCCGCTGACCCAGCATCAGCCCCCAGTTGATCGCCCGGGGCAGGAACTCGGAGGTGCCCTCGCGCACGTAGGAGCCGGAGCCCGGGCGGATCTCGATGATCCCGAGGACGTCCAGGGCGGACAGTGCGCCGCGCACGCTGGAGCGTGCGACGCCGAGGGCCTCGGCCAGCTGCCGTTCGGCGGGCAGCCGCGTGCCGGGCCGGATGTGGCCGGCCGAGAGGTGGTCGAGGAGCCGCTTGGCGACCTCGCTCACGGAGGACTCGCGTACCACGGGGCGCAGCAGCTGCGCGAGATCGGGCGCGGCGGCGGAGCTCTGCTGATCAGGCTGACTGGTCACGGTCACCAGTCAACCAGATGCCGTACCCACCCGACTGACCAGGCGGTTCACCCATCCCTTGGGTGTGGTTTGTCAAGAGTTGGGCCGCCGGGAAATCTATGATCGTCACCACACTGGTAAATTGGTGACCAATTTGGTCCCGAGGCATAGCGTGAGGGCGAACCGGCCGGCCGCCCCGTGGCGACCGTCCGGCACGACCCACCCCGGACGGAGCTGTCCGGGCGAGCCGAGGAGTCGCCATGGGTGCCCAAGCGCCATCCGCGGCAGTCGAGAGAACTGCCATCAAGAAGGTCTCAGTCCGCCTCGTGCCGTTCGTGGCGCTGATGTTCTTCGTGAACTATCTGGACCGCACGGCGGTCTCGTTCGCCGAACCGAACGGCATGGGACAGGACCTCGCCCTGACCGCCGCCCAGTTCGGCTTCGCGTCCGGGATCTTCTTCCTCGGCTACATCGTGCTCGAGGTCCCCAGCAACATGGCCCTGCACCGCTTCGGGGCCCGCCGCTGGCTGGCCCGGATCATGGTGACGTGGGGCATCGTCTCCCTGTTGTTCACGTGGGTCAGCAGCAGCGGCCAGCTGTACACCCTGCGCTTCCTGCTCGGCGTCGCGGAGGCCGGATTCTTCCCCGGCGCGATCCTGTTCCTCAGCCAGTGGGTGCCCTCCCGCCACCGCACCAAGATCCTCGGCCTGTTCTACCTCGCCCAGCCGCTGACCACCGTGTTCGGCGCCCCGCTGGCGGGCTGGCTGATCGGCCGCCACGGCCTGTTCGGTCTCGAGGGCTGGCGCGTGATGTTCCTGTTCGTGTCGCTGCCCGCGATCATCCTCGGCGTCGTCGCCTGGTTCTACCTGATCGACAAGCCCGCCGACGCCAAGTGGCTCACCCCGGCCGAGCGCGACTGGCTGACCGGCGAGCTCGCCGCGGAGAACGCCCAGAAGACCGGGCACGAGAGCAAGCACGCGAAGGGCGACCTGAAGAAGGCCTTCACCAGCGGCCGGGTCTGGACCCTCGCCGCGGTCTACTTCGGCTTCGTCTACGGCCTGTACGCCCTCGCCTTCTTCCTGCCGACCATCATCAACGGCTTCCAGGAGCAGTACGACACCACGTTCAGCGTGATGGACAAGGCCTGGATCACGGCCATCCCGTACCTGCCCGCGGCCGTCGTCCTCTTCTTCTGGAGCCGGCACGCCACCCGCCACGGCACCCGCACCTGGCACGTGGCCGGCCCGGCCGTCGTCGGCGGCGTCTCCATCCCCCTCGCCCTCTACATGGGCTCGCCGACCGCCACGGTCGCCGTGATCACCGTGACCGCCTGCGCCATCTTCGCCGCCCTGCCGGTCTTCTGGTCCGTGCCCTCCCGGTTCCTGACCGGAGCCGCCGCCGCGGCGGGCATCGCCCTGATCAACACGGCCGGGAACGTCGCCGGATTCGCCTCCAGCTACATCACCGGCTGGCTCAAGGACTGGACCGGCGCCTACTACGTACCGCTCTACCTCGTCGGCTTCTTCATGCTGCTCTCCGCCGCCCTGATGGTCCGGCTCGCCGCCCGCCACCGCACCGACGAACCGGCCGCCGACCCCGAGCACAAGGCCATGGAGGCCCTTCGATGACCCGCCTGTTCAACGACCCCGCCGCCTTCGCCGACGAGGCGCTGGAAGGCTTCACCGCCGCCCACCGCCGCTGGGTCCGCTCCGTCACCGGCGGAGTCGTCCGGGCCACGGCCACGCCGGCCGGTCAGGTGGCCGTGGTGATCGGCGGCGGCTCGGGCCACTACCCCGCCTTCTCCGGCCTCGTCGGCCGGGGCCTGGCGCACGGAGCCGCGGTCGGCAACGTCTTCGCCTCGCCCTCCGCCCAGCAGATCCGCTCCGTGGCCAGGGCCGCGCACGGCGGCGCCGGGGTGCTCCTGATGTACGGCAACTACGCCGGTGACGTCCTGCACTTCGGGCAGGCCGCCGAGCGGCTCGCCGCCGACGGCATCGACGCCCGGACGTTCGCCGTCGCCGACGACGTCGCCAGTGCGGTCCCGGACGAGTCCGCCAAGCGCCGCGGCATAGCCGGTGACCTGCCCGTCTTCAAGGCGGCGGCCGCCGCGGCCGAGCAGGGCCTGCCCCTGGACGAGGTGCTGCGCGTCGCCGAACGGGCAGGCGCCCGCACCCGCTCCTTCGGCATCGCCTTCTCCGGCTGCACCCTGCCCGGCGCCGACCGCCCCCTGTTCACCGTTCCCGAGGCCCGCATGGCCGTCGGCCTCGGTATCCACGGGGAGCCCGGCATCGGTGAGGAGACGCTGCCCACCGCCGACGAGGCGGCACGGCTCCTGGTCGACACCCTGCTGAAGGAACTCCCCGACGACGTCGACGGCCCGGCCGGACAGCGCGCCGCCGTCATCCTCAACGGACTCGGCTCGGTCAAGTACGAGGAACTGTTCGTCGTCTACCGCAAGGTAGCGGCCCTCCTCGACGAGGCCGGCGTGGAGATCGTCGACCCCGAGGTCGGTGAACTGGTCACCAGCTTCGACATGGCCGGTGTCTCCCTCACCCTGACCTGGCTGGACGACCGCCTGGAGGAGCTGTGGCGGGCGCCGGCCGACACCCCGGCCTTCCGCAAGGGCACTCTCGACGCACCCCGACAGGACGGCCGGGACCTTCTGGCGGAGGACACCCCGGACACCGCCGTACCCCCCGCCTCCGAGACCTCCCGGCACGCCGCCGGCACCGTCCTGGCCGCGCTGGACGCGGTGGCCGCCACCGTCGACACGCACGCCGACGAACTCGGCCGCATCGACGCCGTCGCCGGCGACGGCGACCACGGCATCGGCATGCGGCGCGGCTCCACCGCCGCCCGCCGGGCAGCCGCCGACGTCCACGCTCGCGGCGCGGGGGCCGGCACCGCCCTGACACATGCCGCCGACGCCTGGGCCGACAGGGCGGGCGGCACCTCCGGCGCCCTGTGGGGCACCATCCTGCGCTCTCTCGGCACCGCCCTCGGCGACCAGGACACCCCGGACGCCGCCAGGGTCGCCGCCGGGATCACGGAGGCCTCCGCCGCCGTACGCCGGCTGGGCGGGGCCGAGGTCGGCGACAAGACCATGGTCGACGTCCTCGTCCCCTTCGCCGACACACTCGCCGACGCCGTGGCCCAGGGCCTGGGCCTCACGGACGCCTGGGACCGCGCCGCCACCGCCGCCACGCAGGCGGCCGCCGCGACCGCCGGCCTGCTGCCCCGCAAGGGCCGGGCCCGCCCGCACGCCGAGAAGTCCCTCGGCACCCCCGACGCCGGCGCGCACTCCCTCGCCCTGATCACCCGCGCCGTCCACGGCGCACTCCTCGACCACCCCCGCGAAGACCACCCCCACGACCACCTCTGAGGAAAGCCGACATGACCGACAAGCTCCGCATCGTCGTCGGGTCCGACGACGCCGGCCACCAGTACAAGGAAGCCCTCAAGCAGGACCTGCGCAGCAGCGCCCTGGTCGCCGAGGTCACCGACGTCGGCGTCGACGCCGACGGCCACACCGCCTACCCGAAGGTCGCCATCGCCGCCGCCGAGATGGTCGCCCGCGGCGACGCCGACCGCGCCCTGCTGGTGTGCGGCACCGGACTCGGCGTCGCCATCGCCGCCAACAAGGTCAAGGGCATCCGGGCCGTCACCGCCCACGACTCCTTCTCCGTCGAGCGGGCGATCCTCTCCAACAACGCGCAGGTCCTCACCTTCGGCCAGCGCGTCGTCGGCCTGGAACTCGCCCGCCGCCTGGCCGCCGAGTGGCTCACGTACCGCTTCGACGAGAGCTCGGCGTCGGCGGCCAAGGTCCAGCTGATGTGCGACTACGAGACCGCCGCGGGCGACGGGGCAGCCGCCTGATGTCCGCCTCCGCACCGTCACCCGTCCTGCTGGGGGTGAGCCTGAAGATGTACTTCGGCCACCACCAGACGCTGAACTGGTCCCGCCGGATCGCGACCCTGGCCGAACGGCATCCCGCGGTCACGTCCGGCGCCGCCCGCCTCTTCGTCCTCCCGGCCTTCCCCACGCTCGTCCCCGCCACCGGCATCCTCGCCCCGTACGGCGTCGCCATCGGCGCCCAGGACATCGCCGCCGAGGACAGCGGCCCCTACACCGGCGAGGTCGGTGGCCCCCTCCTGAAGGAGATCGGCTGCCGCTACGCCGAGGTCGGCCACGCCGAGCGCCGCCGCCTGTACGGCGAGGGCGACACCGTCGTCGCCGCCAAGACCGCCGCCGCCCTGCGCAACGGCCTCATCCCCGTCCTGTGCGTCGGCGAACGCGACGAGGCCGACCCGGCCGACGCCGCGGCCCGCACGGTCGCCGAGGCGGAACGCCTGCTGCACGGGCTGGACGGCGCGGTCGTCCTCGCCTATGAACCCCAGTGGGCCATCGGTGCCCCCGAGCCCGCCTCCGCGGACCACATCGCGACCGTGTGCACCGCCCTGCGCGGCTGGCTCGCGACCCGCCCGCGGCACGCCGGCTCCACCGTCATCTACGGCGGCAGCGCGGGCCCCGGCCTGCTGACCCGCCTGGCCGGCACCGCCGAGGGCCTCTTCCTCGGCCGCTTCGCCCACGACCCGGCGAACGTCGAGGCCATCCTCGACGAGATCCGCTCCCCGGCCCCGGCGGCGGTGGCGTGATGGCGTACGGCATCAGCACCTACGCCTACTTCTGGCGCGTCTCCGCCCGCGCGCCCGAGCCGATGAGCCTGCCCGCGATGCTCCGCGACACGGCGGAGCTCGGTGGCGAGGTCTTCCAGATCTGCGACTACGCGCCCGTCGAGTCCTACGACGCCGCGCGGCTCGCCGACGTCCGCGCCACCGCCGACGACCTCGGCCTCACCCTGGAACTCGGCACCCGCGGCATCCGCCCCGAACACCTGCTGAAGTACCTCGACATGGCGGGCGAACTGGGCGTCACCCTGGTCCGCTCCATGCTCAACACGGCCGACCACCGGCCCGGCACCGCCGAGGCGGTCGCCCTGCTGAAGGAAGCGGTGCCCCGCTACGCCGCCGCGGGCGTCACCCTCGGCCTGGAGACCTACGAGCAGGTCGCCACCGACGACCTCGTGGACGTCGTACGCGCCGTCGACAGCCCGCACCTCGGCATCGTCCTCGACCCCGGCAACAGCGTCGCCCGCCTCGAGCGGCCCGTGGACGTCGTCGCCGCCACCGCGCCGCACGTGGTCAACATCCACGTCAAGGACTTCACCTTCACCCGCCGCGACGGCTGGGTCGGCTTCACCTACGCAGGCTGCCCGCTCGGCGAAGGCCTCCTCGACCACGAGGGCATGATCGCGGCCGTCCGCGCGGCCCGGCCGGGAGACCGCGGCATCAACCAGATCGTGGAGCACTGGCTCCCGTGGCAGGACGAGGGCTACGACGCCACCGCCCGGCTCGAACACCAGTGGACGCAGCACAGCATCGACACCCTCCTGAGGAGCGAGTAATGGCCACCGAGATCCAGCACCGGGCCGACGCGAAGACCGTCGCCGTCATCGGGGCCGCCGGCAAGATGGGCCAGCGCGTCTCCGACAACCTGGTGAAGAGCGACTTCAGGGTCCTCTTCAGCGAGGCGTCCCCCAAGGGCCAGGAGCTGATCCGCGACCTGGGCCGCGAACTGACCGAGTCGACGGACGCCGCCGCCGAGGCCGACGTGGTCATCCTCGCCGTGCCGGACGTCGTCCTCGGCAAGGTCTCCGAGGAACTGGTGCCGCTGATGAAGCCGGGCACGGTCGTCCTCACCCTCGACCCGGCCGCCGCCTACGCCGGCCTGCTCCTCAGCCGTGAGGACATCCACTACGCCTGCGCCCACCCCTGCCACCCGTCGGTGTTCCTCGAGCGCACCACCAAGGAGGAGTGGCAGGACACCTTCGGCGGCATCGCCGCACCGCAGGAGGTCGTCGCCGCGTACGAGGGCGGGGACGAAGCCAAGCAGGAGCTCGCCGACGCGGTCATCCGCGTGATGTACGCCCCCGTGGTCGACGTCCACTGGGTCACCGTCAAGCAGCTCGCCGTGCTCGAACCCACCCTCGTCGAGACCATCGCCTGCATGGTCGGCGCCCTGCTGACCGAGGCCCTGCACGAGACGGTCCACACCGTCGGCGTCCCGGAGAAGGCCGCCCGCGCGATGCTGCTGGGCCACACCCAGGTCGCCCTGGCCAACACCCTGAAGGGCTCCAACCCGTTCTCGGACGCCTGCCTGATCGCCATGGACTACGGCCGCGAGTCCATCGTGCGCGACGACTGGAAGAAGGTCTTCGACGACGAGGAGCTGGACAAGGTCATCACGCGCATGCTGAAGATCAAGGAGATCAAGCGCTGACGTGCCGGCGGCCGTGACGCCGGAGGCCTGCACGGGCCTCGGGCGTCCGGCCCGCCCACGCCCGCATGCCGGACGCGGCGGTGACACCCGGCAGTCCGGACGCGCCCGCCGGCCGCCCGGAGCCGTACCGCGGCCCGGGCGGCACGGACACGCAGGCCTTCACCGAGCGGACATCCGCTGCCTCGGCTTCGAGGACCCGCGGCTGCGGGTGATGACCCGGCTGAGCCGGGGCGGCCGAGAGGGGACGGCGGTCAGTCGGCGACGTCGACGCCGTAGCCCCGGGCGAGGGTGCCGAGGCCGTGGTCGTAGCCCTGGCCGACGGCCCGCATCCGCCAGCTCTGCCCGCGCCGGTAGATCTCCGCGAGCAGCATGGTGTGCTCGGTGGTGGCCGCGTCCAGCGTGGCCTGAGCGAGGGCCGCCGCGCTGCTGCCGGGGCCGGAGACGATGTGCAGGGCGCCGACCTCGCCGAACGCGGGGGAGCCGTCGATGGCGGCGGCGATGACGACCTTGCGGGCCGAGGGCGGCAGGGTGGCGAGGTCCACGCTGACGGTCTGCTCGGTCGGGCCGTCGCTCAGCAGCCGCACCGTCCCGCCCGGGTTCTCCGGGGCGCCGTAGAAGACGAAGTCCTCGTCGAAGGAGACCTGCTCGTCCTCGTCCAGCACGAACGCGACGACGTCGATCTCGCACGCCGTCTGCTGCGCCCACGACGCGGTGACCGTCCAGCGGTGCGCCTCTCCCCGCCCGTGCTGGAGCGGCAGATCGACGACGCCGCCGCGCGGCAGCACATGCGCGGCCGTACGCCGGTCGTCCGCCGGCGGCGCCGCCGTGACGACCGGCGCGGCCAGCCACGCGGCGTCGTGCGTGGGCAGCAGCAGCGCGGCGATGCGGGGCAGTCTGCGGTCGGTGTGGCCGCCGTCGAGGACGACCACGTCGGTCACGCCGGCGGACAGGTTGATGGCCGCGGCCCCGCCGAGTTCGACGACGCGCGTACGGGCGGCCACCGCGTCGGGGTGGGTGCCGCCGAGCACCAGGACCCGCCGTCCGGTCAGCGGGCCGCGCGGTTTGCCGGGGCGCCGGCCGGGCTTGGGGCCGGCGGCCGGCGGGGCCGGTTCCGTCCGCACGGCCGGGCCGGGGAGGGCGGCGGGCCCGGTGGTCTCCGGGGCGACCGCCTCGGCCGCTTCGGGCGTGCGCGGCGCCGGGACGGCCGGCAGCGCGGGAGAGCCGGAGGGCGGGACGGCCTCGGTCTCCGGCGGCGCTCCCTCGTGCGGGACACCGGGCCGGACATCGCCGAGCAGTCGCAGGAAGGCAGCCTCGTCGATGACCGGAACACCCTCGGTGAGCGCCCGCCGGGCCTTGGCGGAGCCGGCCGACGGGTCGTTGACGACCAGAGCACTGGTGTGCCGGCTGACGGAGGACATCATGTTCAGTCCCGCGGCGGAGCCCCGCAGCAGCAGATCCGTCCGTGCGGTCACGGTCTCCCCGGTGACGGCGATCTTCATGCCCTGTACCAGCGGGCCGCCCGTGGTGAGCCGTCCCGGGTTGCGGAAGGCGCACGGCGTCTTGGGCGGCTTCGGCGCGAACTGCGCGTCCTGCCGGGGCGGGCAGGCCACCAGCGGCAACGACAGGTCCAGTTGCGCCGCCTCCCGCAGCGTGGCGCGCAGCACGCCGGCCAGCACCCGCGTGTCGTCCAGCGCGTCGTGCGCCTTCACCTGGGGGACGCCGTAGTGCGCGGCGAGCGTGCCGAGTCTCAGGTCGTCGGTCGGCGGGTCCACGCGGCGGTTCAGGGCCAGCGTGCACAACCGCCTGGCGACGGGCAGCCGCAGCCGGGCCCGCGCGAACTCGTGGGCGAGGAAGTCGTAGTCGAACTGGGCGTTGTGGGCGACCAGTACCCGCCCCTCCAGCAGCGCGCCGATCCGCTCGGCCACCTCCTCGAAGGCCGGCGCACCCCGCAGCCGCTCGGCCGTCAGACCGTGCACGTGAACGGGCCCCGGGTCGCAGCCGGGATCCAGCAGGGTCGAGAACTCCCCGGTCTGCTCGCCGTCCGGACCCAGCGTCACCACGGCCACCGACAGCACCCGGTCACGGCGCGGTACGAGACCGGAGGTCTCCACGTCGACCAGCGCCCATTCGAAGGCGTAGTCGCGCAGGTCGGACGGATCGGCGGCGGCAGACGTGAGAGACATGAAGGAAGGATGGAGGTGTGTCCACGGTTCGTTCAACTCGAATGCCGATTGATCCCGGTTTACGGCCTCCTCGATCGTGCCGCTCGGCGACCGGACACTCCCTGGCACACTGCTGGTGTGTCACCCGCCCGCCTCAGGAGGACTTCGTCATGACCGAGCAGCCGCTGGACCGTGTCGCCCGGTACGAGCGACGGTTCAACAGGCTCTTCGCGGAGTACTTCGACACGCTGGACGCGACGTTGGACGCGCCGGAGTTCAGCCGCTTCACCCCGGACTGCCTGGCGCTGCTGCGTGACCTGTCCCTGCGCGGCGGCAAGCGGATGCGGGTCGTGCTGCTCCACGAGGCCGCGCGCCTGGTGAGTGACGCGCCGGTCGAAGGGCTGGACGCCGCCGCGCTGAGCATCGAACTGCTGCAGACCCACGGCCTGGTGCACGACGACCTCATCGACGACAGTGCCACCCGCCGGGGCGGGCCCACCACCTACTACGCCTACCGGGAGAGATTCCCCCGGCATCCGCGGGCGGCGCTGGGGCTCACCGTGCTCGCGGGCGACCTCGCGCTCGCCCTCTCGCTTCGCGTGCTCCTGGAAGCCAAGCTTCCGGTCGAGGTGCGTCAGTCCATGGTCGAGGTGCAGACACGGGCCGCGACCGACACGTTCGTGGGCCAGATCGCCGACCTGGAGCGCGACTTCGCCGCCGGGGCGCCGGACGACGAAGTCCTGCACGACGTCGCCGACCACAAGTCGGCCCGCTACTCGGTCCTCGCCCCCCTGTGCCTCGGTCTCCTGGCCGCGGGCGAACAACCGGACCTCTACGAGAAGGAGTTGCGCCGCTACGCGCGACTGGTCGGCATCTGCGGGCAGATGCGCGACGACTACCTGGACCTGTTCGGCGACGCGGCCACGATGGGCAAGCCGACGGGCACCGACATCCGCGAGGGCAGGCGCAGCTACACCGTCGCCCGCCTGCTGTCGGCCGTGAGCGGTGCCGAGCGTGCCGTCGTGGAAGCGGCACTGGGGAGCCCGTCCTGCACGCCGGAGACCGTCGCCGCGCTCCGCGAGATCGGCGAGCGCCACGGTGTGGCCGACCGGATGCGCGCGCAGATGCGGGGGTACGCCGAGGAGGCCCGCACGGTGGCCGAGGGGTGGCGTCCGCGGTGGCGCGAGGAGGCGGTCGTCTTCTTCGAGCGTCTGCCGCGGTGGAGCGTCGAGCGGGCCGGCTGAACGGCTCACCCGCCGGTCGGCGCGGACCGGCCGTATCCGTGTATCGGGAACCCGCCCGGCACGGACGCCGACCGGCGAGGAGTCGTGTCGCGCCGGCCGGGGCACCCGCCCGGCCCGGACCTGCCGTCCAGCGACTGACAGGATGGAGCTGGTCTCGGGAACGGGAGCAGGAAAGGGAGAGTGGGGAACATGGCCGTGCTGGTCCTGTCGGGTGTGCTCGTGCTCGTCGTCGGAGCATGTGTCTGCGTCGTGTGGGCGGCGCGGGGCGGTCCGCCCTGGGTACGTGCGGTGTCCGCCGTGACCCTGACGGCGAGTGACCTGGTGCGCGGTTCGAAGGGCTCCGGCAGCCGTTCGGGCAGGCAGGACGACTCAGGCGACTGACCGGACCGCCTGACACCTGTTCCCCACGTCGCTCAATGGGGTATTCGGGATCTTCCGCTCCGGATGCCCGGTCATGCTCTGACCGGATGCGTCGTTCACAAGGCGCATCGGTGACGACGCGATCCCTGGGGGAGAAGCATGACGAACTCGACGCGACGGGGCAGCGTCCTGGACGGCCAGGCCGTACTGCTGGCCGCCGGACTCGCGGATCTGGCCGTGAGCACGATCGGCTCCGCGGTGGGTGGACTGCGCGGTCTCCTGCGTCGTTCGGACACCGCCGACCTGGTGCGGGAAGCGGAACAGGACCTCCAGGCCCGGGGCAGGCTGGCCCTGGACCGGTGTACGAACGTGCCACCCGCCCACCTGGAGGTACTCGCCCAGCACGCGCGGGCTCGGCGGGCAGCCGACGACGGCGATGTCTGACCGGTGGGACCCGGCCGCCTTCAGAACCCGCGTCGACGGCGTCCTGCGGGACTTCCTGGACGAGGAGGCCGGCCACCTCGTGGCCGTCGACGACGCCCTCGAGCCCGTGGCCGGGCAACTGCGGAGTGCGGCCGGTCACGGGAAGAGGCTGCGGGCGGCCTTCTGCTACTGGGGATGGCGGGCGGCCGGACAGCCCGACAGCGACGCCCTGGTGCGGGCGGCGGCCGCCATGGAGCTGGTGCACGCCGCGGCGATCGTCCACGACGACCTCATCGACGACAGCGCCCTGCGCCACGGCCTGCCCACCGTTCACGTCGCCTTGGAAGCCGTACTGACGGCGGATGCGGAAGCGATCCGGCAGACGTGCCCGGAATCGGGCCGAGGCCCGGGCCCGGTGTCGGACCCGGACCCGGCGTCGGAGCCGGCCCGGAACGGACGCCGCCAGGTCCGCGCGGCGGCCCGCTCCCTGGCCATGCTGGTGGGCGATCACCTGATGGCCCTCGCAGGGCAGCTGTTCACCACCAGCGGCCTCCCCGCCGCCTACCTCGCCCGCACCCGGGGCCTGTGGGCCGCGCTCGCCCGCGAACTCATCGCCGGCGAGTGCCTGGAGCTCCTGCACACCGGCGGACCGCCGGACACCGGAACCTCGCTGAAGGTGGTCCGGTACAAGACCGCCAAGTACACCGTCGAGCACCCCCTGCTCATCGGCGGCCTGCTGGCCGGCGCCACTCCCGCGCTGCGGGACACCTACTCCGCCTACGGCCTGCCGCTCGGCGAGGCGTTCCAGCTCCGCGACGACCTGCTCGGCCTGTTCGGCGACCCGGAACACACCGGTAAGACGGCCCTGGACGACCTGCGCGCCCACCGGCCCACCGCATTGCTGGCCGAGACCTGGCGGGCCGCCGACGAGTCCCAGCGGGAGCGGCTGCGCGGCGTGCTGGGCCGCGACGACCTGGACGTGACCCATCTGCGCGAGGTGCGCGACCTCATGCTCGAACTGAAGGCGCCGCAACGGGTCGAGGGGATGATCCTCGCCCGCGTGGAACGGGCCTCCCGCGCCCTGGACACCGCCGACACGCCCCCGCAGGCGCGCCGGGTGCTGCGCGAACTCGCACAGCAGGCCACCGACCGCATCCACTGACAGGAGACCGCGATGACCTACACCGAGACGTCGATGGACGCCCTGCGCGACGCCGGCGACGACCTGGCCGACGCCGTCGTCGCCACCCTCTTCGAGCGCGGGGAGGTCGGCACGTTCAACTCCCTGATGCGCTACGTCTCCACCACCGGGCAGGAACTCCCGGACGGCCTTCCCGGCGTGGCCCGGGAGTACCTGCGGGTCACCGGAGCCCCTCCGGACTGGGTGGACTGGGCCGAGATGGAGAAGGCCCGCCTGTTCTTCATCGACAACAACGTGCACATCTCCACCGCGCTGTCCTTCGCGTCCATGCCCGCCTGCTACGTCGTCCCGCACGTGGCCAAGCTGCTGTCGGCCACCCACGGGCTGAGCTACCCCTCCAAACGGATGGCGGAAACCGGCCAGTTCACCGTCTACCTCATGCGGCCGGACGCGTTCGAGGCCGGCGGACGCTTCATCCCGGCCGCCCAGAAGGTGCGCCTGCTGCACGCGGCCGTCCGCCACCACCTCGAGCGGGAGAACCGCTGGGACACCGACACCCTCGGCGTGCCGATCTGCCAGGAGGACCTGATCGGCGGGCAGATGTTCTTCTCCCTGCTCGTCCTCGACAGCCTGCACCGTCTCGGCATCCACATGTCCGCCGAAGGGGCGGACGCCTACTTCTACGCCTGGCGCGTGGTCGGTGCCATGCTCGGCGTCGACCAGGCGGCCGTGCCCCGCACGCTCGACAGCGGGCGGCAGTTCCTCGACCTGTACATGCTGCGGCACATGGGCCCGTCCGACGAGGGCGCCCATCTGACGAGGCAGCTGATCGACCTGTACGAGGAAGTCGTCCCGGGCACTCTCTTCGACCCGGTCGTGTCCGCCCTGATCCGCTACCTCGTCGGCGACACGTGCGCCGACTGGCTGGACGTGCCCCGCACCAGCTGGGACACCGTCGTGAGGACCGCCCCGCACCTCCTCGGCATCCTGGAGTCGATCGAGGACCGCTCGCCGTGGGGGGCCTGGGCGCTCGACCGGCTCGGGCACCTCACCACGGCGCTCGAACTGACCTCCCTGACCCGTGGACGCGTCATGCACTACGCCATCCCCGAACAGCTGAAGAAGGAGTACGGCGTCTCCGGCGCCGCTTCCCGTACCCGTCGCTGGACCCCGCCGCCCGCGACCGTCTCCTGAGCCGCCGCAGGGGCCGGCCGCCACGACCGGTCGGCACCCCGATTGTCAGTGGGTCCTTCTACGGTTCAGTCAGTGGAACCCGCGGAAACGCCGCAGGGGCCCGACCCGGGGAGAGGTCTGCCATGTCGAAGACGTATCTGGAGCTGTCGCAGGACGGTGGGGGCGCGCACAAGTTCTACGAAGTCACCGTTCAGGGACAGGTCGTGTCCGTGCGTTACGGCCGGATCGGCGCCGACGGGCAGACCCAGACGTCGACCTTCCCCACCGCCCAGAAGGCCCAGGCGGCGGCCGCGAAGAAGATAGGCGAGAAGGTGCGCAAGGGGTATGCCCCGGCCGTGCAGGGGCAGCGCGCGCCGCGCGCGGTCACCCGCCGCCAGGTGACCTCGGCGCCGTCCACGGCCCGCGCGGTCGCCCCCGTGCTGTGGCGCTTCCGTACCGGCTCCTCCGCGTTCGGCATCCACATCGACGAAGACCGCTGCTGGGTGGGGAACCAGGCGGGTGACGTCTACACCCTCGCGCACGGCGGTGAGGTCCTCGCCCGCTACCAGCTGCCGGACGGCGTCAAGTGCCTGGTGGCCGACGACTTCTGGATCTATGCCGGCTGCGACGACGGCCGGGTGTACGACCTGTCGTCCAAGCTTCCCTTCGCGGCCTACGACATCGCGGCCGACGTGGACATCTTCTGGCTCGACATCCACGAGGGCGTGCTGAACGTCGCGGACCGCGCCGGGCGGCTCACCGTGATCGACCACGAGGACGAGCACCAGTGGGCGCGCGGCGGGCGCGGGGAGCACGCCTGGATGGTGCGGGCCGACGACCGGGCCGTGTACCACGGACACACACGCGGCGTGACCGCCCACTCCCCGGACGGCGGAGCCGAGTTGTGGCACACGCCCACGCAGGGCGCCGTGCTCTTCGGCTGGCAGGAGGACGACGCGGTGTACGCGGGGACGGCACGCCACACGGTCCAGCGGCTGTCGAAGGCGACCGGCGCCATCGAGGCGACGTACCAGTGCGACAGCGCGGTGTACTCGTGCGCCACCTCGCCCGGCGGCCGGTTCGTCTTCGCCGGGGACTCGGCCTCCTCGGTGTACTGCTTCGACCGGGACGGCACACGGCTGTGGAAGCTGGGTACGGGCGGCGGCTCCGCCCTGTCGATGCAGTACCGCGACGAGCGGCTCTTCCTGGTCACCACGGACGGCTCACTGGTGTGCGTGGACGCGAGCGAGGCGGCGGTCACGGCCGCCCAGCAGGGCTCGGTGCCCGTCGCCCGTGACGTCAAGCTCGCCGCCGCCCTGCCGACGTACGCGCCGGCCACCACGGCCGGTTCGGTGGCGACCGTCGCCGCGGCGCCCGCGGGTTCGGTGGTGGTGGAGTGCGTCAACGAGAACGGCCGCACCCGGATCCACGTGGTGTCGGAAGGGTACGACCGGTCGTGGAACGTCCAGTTCCCGAGGGCTATACGGGAACCGGGCGCGCGTTACGTCGTCGACGCGCTGCACGTCGCGTCGGGCGGTTTCTACCGGGTGCGCGGAGACATCAGGCGTCTGCTGTGACGGGGGAGCGGTCAGGCGATGGAGGCCGAGATGATGGCGGAGACGGCCAGGTTGCAGGAGGCCGTCACCCATACCGCCGGATGGGGCTCCGGCTCGACCAGCGTCGCGCCCAGCCGGCCCGGGGTGATCAGGTCGACCACCAGGAAGGCGACGGCCATCATCACGAGGCCCAGCAGTCCGAACGCCGCGGTCGACACCAGCCCCTTGCCGAAGTCCTCGTACGTCGTCCAGATGGAGGTGAAGACGATGCCGCCGATACCGAGCAGCGCGGAGCTGAGCACCATGGCCGCGTTGCGGTTGCGCTGCTCCCAGATCTGCCGGCCGAGCTTTCCGGGCGTCAGCACGTCGACCAGGACGATGCCGAGGACCAGGAGGACCAGGCCCAGGCCGCCGTAGGCGGTGGCCCGGCCGAGTCCGTTGACGATGTCGCTCATGGGGTTGCCGGCTCCGTAGCGTGAGAGATCGTGAGTGATCGTGGTCAAGGCGCTGCAAAATGTAGCGCACTCGTTCGGCCCTCCGACTCCGGCGGTCCGACAATCCGGCGATTCGGCCGGACGTGCCGTCAGGGGGAGGCCGCGAGTGCGCGGTTGCGCCGCACCGAGGACCAGAAGGAGGAGCCGATCAGGACCACGCCGACGAGGCCGGTGATGATCTCGTTGATCTGGAACTCGATGGTCACCAGGAGGATGGTGGCGAGGGCGCCGATGGCGTAGTGCGCGCCGTGTTCCAGGTAGACGTAGTCGTCGAGGGTGCCCTGGCGGACCAGGTAGACGGTGAGGGACCGGACGTACATGGCGCCGATGCCGAGGCCGAGGGCCATCAGCACGATGTCGTTGGTGATGGCGAAGGCGCCGATGACGCCGTCGAAGGAGAAGGAGGCGTCCAGGACCTCGAGGTAGAGGAACATGAAGAACGCGGCCTTGCCGGTGAGAGCGACGGCGGAACGAGGCCTGCCCGCGCGATCGGCCTCCTCCTCGGCCGCGTGCTCGCGCTCCTCCTCCTGTTCGAGCTTGTCCTCGAAGAAGCCGGAGAGACCACCGACGACCATGTAGGTGATCAGGCCGGCGATACCGGCGAGCAGGACGGTCTCCGCCTTGTCGACGTGGGTGCCGCCGTGCTGGTGGGCGTGGGCGCCGAAGGTGATCGCGGAGATCAGGAGCACGATCAGGGCGATGCAGACCGGAAGCATGTCGACCTTGCCGAGTTTGGCCAGCGGCCGTTCCAGCCGGCCCAGCCACTTGACGTCCCGGTCCGTGACGATGAAGTCGAGGAAGATCATCGCGAGGAACATGCCACCGAAGGCGGCGATCGACGGATGGGCGTCCGTCACCAGCTCCTGGTAGCGCTGCTTGTCGGTGAGCGCCAGGTCGACCGCGGCCCACGGGCTCAGCCGGGCGCTGATCGCGACGATCACGACCGGGAAGACGAGCCGCATGCCGAAGACGGCGATGAGGATGCCGACGGTGAGGAAGATCTTCTGCCAGAAGGCACTCATCTTCTTCAGGATCCCGGCGTTGATCACCGCGTTGTCGAAGGACAGGGAGACCTCCAGCACGGCGAGGATCGCCACGAGGCCGAAGGCGGTCCACCCCTCGTACAGGACTCCCACGGCCAGCCCCAGCGCGGTGACGGCGAAGGCCCACCGGAACGTCTTCAACAGCACGGGCTGATCACTCACTCCTGATTGTAGAGCTGCGCCGGAATGTGGCATTCCTTGCCAGTGCCCACCACTCACGTTGTCTACCACGATCGTTCGCCGTCACCGTGGCAGGCCGGGCACGGCGGAGGCCCCGGCACCCGACGGTCACCACAATGGATCGGTTCGTTTCCTTGAGGCGTTCACGTGTACGGGAGTAGGTTCGCCGCCATGACCGCATCCCGGGATCCGGCCGTCGCCTCGGAACTGCGCGGGGCCGGTCTGCGAGTGACCGCCGCCCGCGTCGCGTTGCTCGAGACCGTCCGACGGGGCGATCACCTCGACGCCGAGGAGATCGCCACCGGGGTGCGCCGGCGCGTGGGCCACATATCCCTCCAGGCCGTGTACGAGGCGCTGCACGCGCTCACCGCGGCGGGGCTCGTGCGCCGCATCCAGCCGCCCGGCGGCCCGGCGCGGTTCGAAGGGCGGGTGGGCGACAACCACCACCACGTCCTGTGCCGGTCCTGCGGTGCCCTCGCCGACGTCGACTGCGCCGTCGGCGACGCGCCCTGCCTGACCGCGTCCGACGACCACGGCTTCTCGATAGACGAGGTCGAGGTCATCTACCGGGGCCTGTGCCCCGACTGCTCCACCACCGGCAGTTCCCCAGCACCTTGATCCGCCCCGTCCGGAAGGATTCCCATGCCCGAGAACCACGACGCCATCGTGACCGACGCGAAAACCGAGGAGACGGGCGGCTGCCCGGTCGCCTCCGGACGCGCCCCGCACCCCACACAGGGGGGCGGAAACCGTCAGTGGTGGCCGGAGCGGCTGAATCTGAGGATCCTCGCCAAGAACCCCGCCGTGGCCGACCCGCTGGGTGAGGAGTTCGACTACGCCGAGGCGTTCAGGTCCCTCGACCTGCCGGCCGTGAAACGGGACATCGCCGAGGTGCTGACCACCTCGCAGGACTGGTGGCCCGCCGACTTCGGTCACTACGGCCCCCTGATGATCCGCATGGCCTGGCACAGCGCCGGCACCTACCGCATCAGCGACGGCCGCGGCGGCGCCGGCGCCGGCCAGCAGCGCTTCGCCCCCCTCAACAGCTGGCCGGACAACGGCAACCTCGACAAGGCCCGCCGCCTGCTGTGGCCGGTCAAGAAGAAGTACGGCCAGAGCCTCTCCTGGGCCGACCTCCTGGTCCTCACCGGCAACGTCGCCCTGGAGGAGATGGGCTTCGAGACCTTCGGCTTCGCCGGCGGCCGCGCCGACGTCTGGGAGGCCGAGGAGGACGTCTACTGGGGCCCCGAGACCACCTGGCTCGACGACCGGCGCTACACCGGCGACCGCGAGCTGGAGAACCCGCTCGGCGCGGTCCAGATGGGCCTGATCTACGTCAACCCGGAGGGCCCCAACGGCAACCCGGACCCGATCGCCGCCGCCCGCGACATCCGCGAGACGTTCCGCCGCATGGCGATGAACGACGAGGAGACCGTCGCCCTGATCGCCGGCGGGCACACCTTCGGCAAGACCCACGGCGCCGGCCCGGCCGACGCCGTCGGCGCCGACCCCGAGGCCGCCTCCATGGAGGAGATGGGCCTGGGCTGGAGGAGCACCCACGGCACGGGCAAGGGCGGGGACGCCATCACGTCCGGCCTCGAGGTCACCTGGACGACGACCCCGACCCGGTGGAGCAACGGGTTCTTCAAGAACCTCTTCGAGTTCGAGTACGAGCTCGAGCAGAGCCCGGCCGGCGCCCACCAGTGGGTGGCGAAGGACGCGCCCGAGATCGTCCCCGACGCGCACGACCCGTCGAAGAAGCACCGTCCGAAGATGCTCACCACCGACCTGTCGCTGCGCTACGACCCGGTCTACGAGCCGATCTCCCGCCGGTTCTACGAGAACCCGGAGGTCTTCGCGGACGCCTTCGCCCGCGCCTGGTACAAGCTGACCCACCGGGACATGGGGCCGAAGTCCCTGTACCTCGGTCCGGAGGTCCCCGAGGAGACCCTGCTCTGGCAGGACCCGCTGCCCGAGGCCGAGGGCGAGCGCATCGACGCCGAGGACATCGCGACGCTCAAGACCACGCTGCTCGAGTCGGGTCTGTCCGTCTCGCAGCTGGTGTCCACCGCGTGGGCTTCGGCGTCCACCTTCCGCGGCAGCGACAAGCGCGGCGGTGCCAACGGCGCCCGCGTCCGCCTGCAGCCGCAGCGCGGCTGGGAGGTCAACGAGCCCGACGAGCTGGCCCAGGTCCTGCGCGTCCTGGAGGGCGTCCAGCAGGAGTTCAACTCCGGCGCCGGCGCGAAGAAGGTGTCGCTGGCCGACCTGATCGTCCTCGGTGGCTCCGCCGCCGTCGAGAAGGCCGCCAAGGAAGCCGGCTTCCAGGTGGAGGTCCCGTTCGCCGCGGGCCGCGTGGACGCGACGGAGGAACACACCGACGCCGAGTCGTTCGAGGCGCTCGAGCCGACCGCCGACGGGTTCCGCAACTACCTCGGCAAGGGCAACCGCCTGCCGGCCGAGTTCCTGCTGCTCGACCGGGCGAACCTGCTCACCCTGAGCGCCCCCGAGATGACCGTTTTGGTCGGTGGCCTGCGTGTCCTGGGGGCCAACTACCAGCAGTCCCAGCTCGGTGCGTTCACCAGGACCCCCGGCTCGCTGACCAACGACTTCTTCGTGAACCTGCTGGACCTGGGCATCACCTGGAAGTCGACGACCGCGGACCAGACCACCTTCGAGGGCCGTGACGCCGCCACCGGCGAGGTCAAGTGGGCGGGCTCCCGCGCCGACCTGGTCTTCGGCTCCAACTCCGAGCTGCGGGCGCTCGCCGAGGTCTACGCGAGCGACGACGCCAAGGAGAAGTTCGTGCACGACTTCGTCGCCGCCTGGGTCAAGGTCATGAACCTCGACCGCTTCGACCTCGTCTGATCCGTCGGCGTCCGGGCCGGCCGGTACAGGCGGGCCCGGACGTTCCCGGCCGCACGCTTCCGGCCGGTCCAGCGGCCTGCCGCCGGTCACGCTGCCCCTGATCACGAGCGCGACCGTCACGCCGCCCGAGGCTTGGCGGACCACGGCCCTCGACCGGGCGCGGGCCCGCGTGACGCCCACCCGGACCGGTGGACGGGCGCCGGCCGGACAGCGGCGGAACCACGGCGTACGGTGAGCCTTGCCCGGTTGCCCGGTTGCCCGGTTGCCCGGTCGCCTGGTCGCCCGCGCGCGCGGCGGGCTGGCCCCCGCCGCGGAGGGCGCCCGCTGCCCGCTGGAACTTCTCGGCCGGCCGACGGTCCGGACGCCGTTGTCAGTGGCGGATGCGAGGCTGGGTGTCATGGATGAGGTGGAGTTCATGCGGGGCAGGGTCTACGGCGCCGACCACGACAACCCCGGGCCACGGCCCGGACGCGTCTACGCGCAACTGGTGGGCGGCCCGTTGGACGGCCTGCTGCTGGACATCACCGACCTCACCGGGCCGGAGTGCGCCCGAGGAGTGTCACTGGCGACGGAGATAGGCCGCTACGGCCCGGGCGGCCGTTCCGCGTACGGCCCGAGACCCGGCGCCCCCCGCAGCTTCGACTGGCGGGGCGACGTGCCCTGACGTCATGTCACCGGCGTCGGGGACGCACCCTCCGGCCCGGTCAGTGCCAGGATCGCCACCACGTCATGTCGCCTGTGTCGGGGACGCCTCCGTCTGCGCGACCAGGGCCGCGAGCAGCCAGTCGTGTGCGGAGCCGGGGGTCGGTTCCGGCCGTAGCCCCGGCGGGGTGACCACCTCGCCCACCAGTTCCCAGTAGCGGTCGATCCGCGGATCGGCCGCGAGCTGCCCGGCCAGCCGCCGGCGGAAGTCCGGGGTGTCCCGGACGCCGTACGCGCTCGTGTACGCGGCGACGAAGCCGTCCAACGCCTCGCCCGGTCGCGGCGGTCGGCCCCGGCGCAGGTGCGCGCCCGCCAGCTCGTACGCCTCCGCCAGCCCCGCGTACAGCACGGCGGACCCCCGGGCCCCGGCGGCCCGGTGCGCCTCGGGCTGGGGCTGTGCGGTGCCCGGGCACGGGGCGAGCGTGAGGGCGTTCAACCGGGCGAAGGCGAGGACCTGGGCCGGGGCCGGATCGTCGGGCGGCTGCGGCACCGCGACCTCAAGGAACGCGCCCACCGCCCGGGCCGGCATCCGCGGCGGCAGCCAGCCGCGCCAGAACCGGACCAGTGGCGCCGTGCTGGGCGGGGCGGGCACGGCGCCGATCAGCCGGAGCCGACCGGCTCGTTCCCCGGGCGGACACTCCTGCACCAGCCGCAGCGCCGCCTCCCGCCAGCGCAACGCCTTCAGCTCCGAACCGAGTTCACGCAGCCGCCCGGCGACCGCGGCCTCCAGCGCGCCGCCCGCCCGGCCCTCACCGCCCGCCAGATCCCCGTCGTTCCCGTTGTCTCCGTTGTTCCCGTCGTCCTCGTCGTCGAGAACCCGGTGCACCTCGGGGACCGACAGGCCGAGGGTCCGCAGGGACCGGATCAGACGCAGCCGGTCGAGCGACTCGGGGCCGTAGCGCCGGTGGCCGCCGGTGCTGCGCGAGGCCTCCGGCAGCAGTCCGCGGTCGGAATAGAAGCGGACGGTCTTGACGGTGACACCCGCCCGTTCGGCGAGTTCCCCGATGCCGCACAGACCGTCGTACGACGTGAGCACTTGAACCTCCCTCAGGGGGAGTTCCTACCGTACCGGCGAGCGCGGGCCGGTGATCGGGCCGGTCCGCGGACGTACGACGCCGCAACGGGCGTCGTACCGGACTGCGTACGGAGGAGAGGCGATGACCGCGTTCATCCTGGTGTCGGGCATGTTCACCGGCACACACGTCTGGCAGGACACAGCCGCGCGCCTGACCGCCGAGGGTGCCGAGGCGCACACGGTCGCCCTCACCGGGCTCGACGGCCCGCGCGGCGCGACGGCGTCCGGCACCGACCTGGAGACCCACATCGCGGACGTGCTCGCGGTGGTCGACTCGGTCGGCACGGCGGGGGACCGGAAGATCGTGCTGGTCGGCCACGACTACGGCATCCACCCGGCGCTCGGCGCCGCCGACCGGCGGGCGGAGCGCATCGACAGGATCGTCCACCTGGACTCGGGCATGCCGCGGGACGGCGTCCCGGCCCTGGCCGCCGTCCCCGACCAGTCCCTGCGCGAGCGGCTGGCCGGGCGGCCCGGGACGGGCCGGGGGGCGGGGGCCGACGCGGTACTGGCACCCCCGGCGCGCGACGAGTGGCGGATCTGGGGCAGCACCGCGGGCGTTCCCGACGCGGCACTGGACCGGCTCACCGCCCTCGCCGCGCCACACCCCCTGGGCACGCTGCTCCAGCCCCTGCGGCTGACCGGGGCGGTGACCACGGTGCCCACCACCGGCGTGCTGTGCACCGGCAACGGCGCGAGCATCGAGATGGTCCAGATGCTGGTGGGCTTCGGCGGCGATCCCGCGCTGCGGGCCCTGACCGACCCCCGGGTGACCTTCTTCGAACTCCCCACCGGACACTGGCCGATGCTCTCCTGTCCCGCCGAGCTCGCGGACGTCCTGCTGCTGGCCGCGGCCGGCGAGGGACACCGGCTGAAGCCCGCCGACGAGGCGGGACAGCCCGCGCATCTGCGGCCGTTCCTGCTGGACGTCCCCGAAGTCCCCCGCCGGCGGCACCGGAACGTCGACCTGTACCTGCCCGACGCCGAGGAGCCGCGCCCGGCGGTGGTGTTCGTGCACGGCGGTCCGGTCCCGGCCGACGCCCGGCCGACCCCGAGGGACTGGCCGGCCCTGACGGGGTACGCCCGGTACGCGGCCGGCAGCGGTGCGGTGGGCGTGGTCCTCGACCACCGCCTGCACGACCTGGGCGACTACGAGCGTGCCGCCGCTGACGTGGCCGCCGCCGTGGAACTGGCCCGGGCCGACCCGCGGGTGGACGCCGACCGGATCGCGCTGTGGTTCTTCTCGGGCGGCGGCCTGTTCACGGCGGACTGGCTGGCGGCGCCTCCGCGGTGGCTGCGCTGCCTGGCGGCCACCTACCCGGTGCTGGCACCGCTGCCGAACTGGGGGCTGTCCGGCAGCCGCTTCCACCCGGCGCGCGCGGTGGCCGGCGCCGGCGCCCTGCCCGTCGTACTCACCCGCGTGGGACTGGAGATGCCCGAGATCGCCGCCACCGTCGAGGAGTTCCTGGCCGCGGCCGAGGACTGCGGGGCGGACGTCGAGGTGGTCGACGTGCCGCACGGTCACCACAGCTTCGAGACCGTCGACCCGACCGACGAGTCGCGCGAGGCGGTCCACCGTGCGATGCGCGCGGTACTGGACCACGTCGGCCGGCGCGACCTGCCGTGACGAAGCGGGACGGCTCGCCGGAGGCACCCGGCCGAGCGGTGCGGCGACGGGTCCCCGGCGGCCACCGGGCCGGCCCGGTTCGACGAGCGTCACCGTCTCCCCTCCGTCCTGGGCACGACCGTCGGTGCGGTGCTCCTCCACCACGTCGCCGACCGCATCCCGGCGCCGTACCGGGAACCACCACAGGGTGAGGGCCGGGACCGGCACGGCTGCGTGATCACGGCGACCGCCCGCTGCCGCGGCGTGTGCCGGGGCCGGGGGACTGGGCCACCTCCTCAGCGGCGCCGCTGGCCAGGACGTGGCCTCCCGCAAGGCGATGCCGTCGCCGCCCGGCGCGCACCCCGTTCCGGCCGTCACGCCCTGCCGGGTTTCCGGTCCGCCGCCGACCCGTGCGCCGCCGCCCCGAGCAGCGTCGGCACGGCCCGGTCCCCGGCCCGCTCGCCGGCCCGGCCCCGCGCCGGGGAGCGGACCGGGCCGGAGAGCAAGCGTTTTCTGTCCCACGTCTTGACGTGTACGCGGCGCAATGGATTCTATGGGGGACACTCCTTGTGGGAGCGCTCCCACGCCATGCTCATCGTCCACGTGTCCGCACTACTCAGTCCTGGAGTCGCCGTGCGAACAGCAAGACGCGCTGCACCGAAAGGCCCGCTGACCCGCCCCCTGAGCCGCCTGCTGACCGGCCTGGCCGCCCTGGTCGGGCTGGTCGTCGCCGGTGCCCTCTGCCCCGCCGCCGCTCTGGCCCGGTCGCCGGGCACCCAGGCCACCGGCCTGCACATCAGCGACGGCCGGCTGCTGGAAGGCAACGGCAACGACTTCGTCATGCGCGGAGTCAACCACGCCCACACCTGGTACCCCGGCGAGACCCAGTCGCTGGCCGACGTCAAGGCGCTGGGCGCCAACACCGTCCGGGTCGTCCTGTCCGACGGTCACCGCTGGAGCGAGAACAGCCCCGCCGACGTGGCCGCCGTCGTCGGCCAGTGCAAGGCGAACCGGCTGATCTGCGTGCTGGAGGTGCACGACACCACGGGGTACGGCGAGGACGCCGCCGCCGGCACGCTCGACCACGCCGCCGACTACTGGATCGGCCTCAAGGACGTGCTGGCCGGCGAGGAGGACTACGTCATCGTCAACATCGGCAACGAGCCCTGGGGCAACACCGACCCCGCCGGCTGGACCGAGCCGACCGTCGCGGCGGTCGGGAAGCTGCGCGACGCGGGCTTCCAGCACACGATCATGGTGGACGCGCCCAACTGGGGCCAGGACTGGCAGGGGGTCATGCGGGCCAACGCCCAGTCCGTCTACGACGCCGACCCCACCGGCAACCTGATCTTCTCGATCCACATGTACAGCGTCTACGACACCGCCCAGGAGATCACCGATTACCTGAACGCCTTCGTCGACGCCCGCCTTCCCCTCCTCATCGGTGAGTTCGGGGGCCCCGCCGACCAGTGGGGCGACCCGGACGAGGACACCATGATGGCTACCGCCGAACAGCTCGACCTCGGCTACCTGGCCTGGTCCTGGAGCGGCAACACCGACCCGGTCCTCGACCTCGCTCTCGACTTCGACCCCAGCCGGCTCAGTTCCTGGGGCGAGCGCATCTTCCACGGCGCCAACGGCATCGCGCAGACGTCCGAGGAGGCCACGGTCTACGGCAACACCGAGCCGGACGACACCCAGGCGCCCACCACCCCGGGAACGCCGGCCGCGTCCGCGGTGACGGACACGTCCGTCACCCTCGGCTGGGCCGCCGCGACGGACGACGTGGGCGTCGCCGGCTACGACGTCGTCCGGATCGGCGACGGCGGCGAGACCGAGGTCGCCGCCTCCACCACCAGCACCGCCACCGTGACCGGCCTCACCGCCGGCACCACCTACACCTTCGCCGTCTACGCCCGCGACGCGGCCGGCAACCGCTCGGCCCGCTCCGGCACCGTGGACGTCACCACCGACGAGGGCGGCGGCACCCCCGGTGCCACCTGCTCGGTCGGATACCGCGTGGTGGGCGAGTGGCCGGGCGGCTTCCAGGGCGAGATCGCCGTCCGCAACACCGGGACCGCGCCCATCAGCCCCTGGACGCTCGCCTTCACCTTCGCGGACGGCCAGACCATCACGAACATGTGGGGCGGGACCCCGACCCAGGACGCCGGCGCGGTGAGCGTCGCCCCGGCCCCCTACACCGCCGGCATCCCCGCCGGCGGCACGGTCACCCTCGGCTTCACCGCCCAGAAGGGCGGCACCAACACCGCCCCGGCCGCGTTCAGCCTCAACGGGACCGCCTGCGCCACGACGTGACCGTACGGCTGCGTCACCGGCCGGCGGCGGCCACCTGCCTCCGCCGGCCGGTACCGGCGCGTCCGCACGAGGGGCGTCACCACGACACCTCGCGGACGTCGGCCCGGCTCTGCGGCCGCGTCGTCGCGGTGATCTCCGAACGGTGACGGCTCGCCGAGAACGTCACCGTCAGCGTCTGCGGCGCGCTCTGGCTCGTACTCACCGTGAAGCCCCGGTCGGGCACGGCCGAGATCAGACACACCTCGCTGCCCCCGAACCGCACGGTCGCCTTGCCGCCCTCGGAAGGCACCGTGTACACGCCCGCCCCGCCGTCCCGGCACCCCGGGTCGACCCCGCCGGCCGGAGGCTGCGGGGGCGTGGTGCGGGCGGCCGGCGTCGGTGTCGGGCTCGGTCCGGGCGGCTTCTCGCTGGTACGGGTGGGTATCGGGCTGGGTTCTCGGCTGGTCGCCGAGGGGCTGGGGGACGGCTTCACGGTCTTGGACACGGTGGGCCGGGGGGACGCCGTGGGTGCCGGGAGCTCCTTCGGCGCCGACTGCGCGACCGGCGCGGTCGGCCGGGTCGAGCCCACCACGAAGTGGATCGTGACGATGACAGCCGTGACACTGGCCGCCGTGCACGACAGCCAGATGATCAGGTAGCGCAGGAGGCGGGACACGACACCATAGTGACGGACCGGCTAACGTGCCTGCTCATGGCCTCCGTACTTGTCGTCGAGGACGACCCTGTGATCCGGGCCGCGCTGATCGAGGTCCTGACCGGACACGGCTACGCGGTGAAGACCGCCCACCAGGGTTTCGAGGCGCTGCGCGACATCACCCAGAGCCCGCCGGACATCGTGGTGCTCGACCTCGGGCTGCCCGACCTCGACGGGCTCGACGTGCTGCGGATGATCCGGGGCGTCTCCCGCGTCCCGGTACTCGTCGCCACCGCCCGCGACGACGACGCCGAGATCATCCGCCTGCTCAACGCCGGCGCCGACGACTACATGGTCAAACCGTTCTCCGGCGGCCAGCTCGCCGCCCGGCTCGCCGCCGTGCTGCGCCGGTCCGTGCCCGCCGACGTCCGTGCCGCGAGGCGGCCCGTCCTCCAGATCGCCGACCTGCGCATCGACCCCACCGCGCGCACCGCGCACCTCGCCGGCCGGGAGCTGCTCCTCACCCGTCGCGAGTTCGACCTGCTCGCCTACCTGGCCGCCCACGCCGACCAGGTCATATCCAGGCAGCGCATACTCACCGAGGTGTGGCAGCAGCCGTACGTGGAGGACCAGACGGTGGACGTCCACCTGTCCGCGCTCCGCCGCAAAATGGGCGAGAAGGCGCGAAAACCCCGCTATCTCCACACCGTCCGCGGTATCGGCATCAAGCTGGTCAGCACGCCATGAGACGTGCGCTCGCCGGGATCGCCCTGGCCGTCACCTCGATGGTGGCGCTGTCGTTCCTCATCCCGCTCGCCCTCCTCGTCCGCGAACAGGCCCGGGACCGGGTCACCACCGCCGCCGAGCAGCGCGCCTCGGCCCTGTCGCCGGTGCTCGCCCTGACCACCCGGCGCGCCGACGTACAGCAGGCCGTCGCCGAGCTCGGCTCGTCCGACCAGCTCGTCGTACGACTGCCCGACGGAGGCTTCGTCGGAACCCCGCACGCGCCCGAGACCGCGCTCGACCGGGCCGTGCGGGGCCGTGAGACGCTCGCCGTCGACACCGCGGACGGCTGGGTCTACCTCCAGCCCGTCGTCCTGCGGGGCGACCGGGTCGCGGTCGTGGAGGCCTACGTGCCCGCCGCGGACCTCACCCGGGGTGTGGCCGCGTCATGGGGTGTGATGGCGCTGCTCGCTCTCGGCCTGGTCGGCGGCTCCGTGCTGGTCGCCGACCGGCTCGGCGCCCGTGTCGTCCGTTGCTCCCGCGGTCTCGAGCGGGCCGCGCTGGCCCTCGGCTCCGGAGACCTCGACGTACGGGTGGAACCGGACGGCCCGCCCGAGCTGCAGGAGGCCGGAGTGGCGTTCAACACCATGGCCGACCGGGTCGTCGACCTGCTCGCCGTCGAACGCGAGCTGGTCGCCGACCTCTCCCACCGGCTGCGCACCCCGCTGACCGCCCTCTACCTGGAGGCCGACCGGATGGGCGCGACCCCGAGCGCGCGGCGGGTGACGGAGGCGGCCGGACAGCTGGAGAGCGAGCTCGACTCGATCATCGCCGCGGCGCGCACGCCCCTGGCCGCGGCACAGCCCGGCGGGGCGGCGGGTCCGGCGAGACCGTGCGACGTCGCCGAGGTGGTCGCCATGCGCCTGGACTTCTGGTCGGTCCTCGCCACCCAGCAGGGCCGGCCCTACGAGCGCTCCCTGACCCCGCGCCCGGCGCCCGTCGCCTTCCCCGAGGACGACCTCGCGGCCGTCGTCGACGCGCTGATCGGCAACGTCTTCCGGCACACCCCGCAGGGCACCGCTTTCGCCGTCCGCGTGGAGCGGGCGGACGGACTCGTGTTCCTCACGGTCGACGACGCCGGCCCCGGCGTGGCGGACCCCGAGGCCGCGCTCACCCGGGGCGTCAGCGTCGGCGGCTCGACCGGCCTCGGCCTGGACATCGTGGCCCGGGCCGCCCGCGCGGCCGACGGCGAACTGACGATCACCCGCGCGCCGCTGGGAGGCGCACGGGTGCGGGTCTCGTTCCTGCTCGCCGGCACGAGCGGGGGCGGGTCCGGAGGCGGGGACCTGTGACGGACGGGCGGACCGGGAGGCGGGGTCCCGTGACGGACGGGCGGGCCCGGAGGCGGGGTCCGGCGACGAAGGTCAGCGGCTCGTACCGAAGTTCTGGGTCCACCAGGGGCCGCCGTCGCCGAAGTGGACGCCGACGCCCAGCTCCTTGAAGGAGCAGTTGAGTATGTTCGCGCGGTGGCCGGGGCTGTTCATCCAGGAGTCCATCACCGAGGCGGCGTCCGCCTGCCCCCGCGCTATGTTCTCGCCCAGCGTGGACCACTGGTAACCGGCGGCCTCGACGCGGCTTGCCATGGTGGAGCCGTCGGGGCCCGTGTGGGACATCACGCCGCTGCTCGCCATGACGTCGCTGTAGTCGTCGGCGGCCCGGGTCAGCCGGCTGTTCGCCGTGACCGGCGAACAGCCGGCCGCGGCCCGCTCCTCGTTCACGAGCGCGAGAACCTGCGCCTCGGACCCGCCGACCCCACCGGAGCCCGGTCCCGGCTCCGATGCAGAACCCGTTCCGGTGCCCGACCCCGAGCCGCTGCCGCTGCCGTCCGCCGCCCGGTCGCCGCCGCTCTTCGCCGTCGTCCGCGCGGGCGCCCTGGACGCGGGGGCGGCCGCCTTCACCGGGCTGGTGGCCGGACTCGCCGACGTCTTCGGTTCCTTCTCGTCCTTCGGTTCGGCGCTCCCGCTCGGCGGGCTGCTCGCCGTGGCGATCGGGCTCGCCGGCGCGGAGGCGGACGGTGTCGCACCACCCGCCGGGTCCTCGGCGCCCGGCGCCTCACCGGCGGCGTTCGTGGCGACCCGGTCCGAGGCCTTGCCGTCCTCGCCCTCGGCGACGGCCAAGGTGATCCCGACGCCCGCGGTCACGGTGACGGCGCCGAGCACCAGCGCGGCACCGCGCGTCCGGAGTCCGCCGCGGGGACGGGCGTGGGAGCGGGACGGGCGAGCGGCTCGGCGGGAACCCATGCGCAGGACACCTCGGCTTGTCTGTCGGCTGACGGAACCCCCGCCGGACCCGGTGGACGCGACAGCGCCCACCGGGACTGTGGGGGGTGTTCGAGAGCCTAGGACGGGGCAGGCGTGGAAACGGCAGTTCGAAGGGCATCTTCAGAAAGCCTTAAAAGAACCGCCAAAGTCCGCTGAGGTCCCGAGCCGCACCGAGCCGCATCAAGTCGCACCGAGCCGCGTCGGGACCCACGAGAACAGAGCCATGAGTGGCCCGGCTCACATGGCGTACCGGAGGTGGCGCCGACACCATGGTCTCGTCACCCGGCAGGCTGAAGGGATCAACAATGTTCCGCAAGGTGCTGGTCGCCAACCGCGGTGAGATCGCGATCCGGGCGTTCCGCGCGGGCTACGAGCTCGGCGCGCGCACCGTCGCCGTCTTCCCGCACGAGGACCGCAACTCGCTGCACCGGCTGAAGGCCGACGAGGCCTACGAGATCGGGGAGCCGGGACATCCGGTGCGCGCGTACCTCTCCGTGGAGGAGATCGTCCGTGCCGCACGCCGGGCGGGAGCCGACGCCGTCTACCCGGGCTACGGATTCCTGTCCGAGAACCCGGAACTCTCCCGCGCCTGCGAAGAGGCCGGCATCACGTTCGTCGGACCGAGCGCCCAGATCCTAGAACTGACCGGCAACAAGGCCCGTGCCGTCGCCGCCGCCCGCGAGGCCGGCGTGCCGGTCCTCGGTTCCTCCGCGCCCTCCACCGACGTGGACGAACTCGTCCGCGCCGCCGACGACGTGGGCTTCCCCGTGTTCGTGAAGGCGGTCGCGGGCGGCGGCGGGCGCGGCATGCGCCGCGTCGAGGAACCCGCCCAGCTGCGTGAGGCCATCGAGGCGGCGTCCCGGGAGGCGGCCTCCGCGTTCGGCGACCCGACGGTGTTCCTGGAGAAGGCGGTCGTCGAACCCCGCCACATCGAGGTCCAGATCCTCGCCGACGGCGAGGGCGACGTCATCCACCTCTTCGAGCGGGACTGCTCGGTGCAGCGCCGCCACCAGAAGGTCATCGAGCTGGCGCCCGCCCCGAACCTCGACCCGGCGCTGCGGACGCGGATCTGCGCCGACGCCGTGAACTTCGCCCGGCGGATCGGCTACCGCAACGCCGGCACCGTGGAGTTCCTCGTCGACCGCGACGGCAACCATGTCTTCATCGAGATGAACCCGCGCATCCAGGTCGAGCACACGGTGACCGAAGAGGTCACCGACGTCGACCTCGTGCAGGCCCAGCTGCGCATCGCCGCCGGCGAGACGCTGGCCGACCTCGGACTCGCCCAGGAGAACATCACCCTGCGCGGCGCCGCCCTCCAGTGCCGCATCACCACCGAGGACCCCGCCAACGGCTTCCGCCCCGACACCGGGCGGATCAGCGCCTACCGCTCGCCCGGCGGCTCCGGCATCCGCCTCGACGGCGGCACCACCCACGCCGGGACGGAGATCAGCGCCCACTTCGACTCGATGCTGGTCAAGCTCTCCTGCCGGGGCCGGGACTTCACCACCGCGGTGGGCCGCGCCCGACGCGCCGTGGCCGAGTTCCGCATCCGCGGCGTCGCCACCAACATCCCCTTCCTGCAGGCGGTGCTGGACGACCCCGACTTCCAGGCCGGCCGGGTCACCACCTCCTTCATCGAGCAGCGCCCACACCTGCTCACCGCCCGCCACTCCGCCGACCGCGGCACGAAGCTGCTGACCTACCTCGCCGACGTCACGGTGAACAAGCCGCACGGCGAGCGCCCCGACAGCGTCGACCCGCTGACCAAGCTGCCGCCGCTGCCCGCGGGTGAACCTCCGGCCGGCTCCCGGCAGCTCCTCGCCGAGCTGGGCCCGGAGGGCTTCGCCCGGTGGCTGCGGGCAGCGCCCACCATCGGAGTCACCGACACCACGTTCCGCGACGCCCACCAGTCGCTGCTCGCCACCCGGGTCCGCACCAAGGACATGCTGGCCGTCGCCCCGCAGGTCGCGCACTCCCTGCCCCAGCTGCTGTCCCTGGAGTGCTGGGGCGGCGCCACCTACGACGTGGCGCTGCGCTTCCTCGCCGAGGACCCGTGGGAGCGGCTGGCCGCGCTGCGCGAGGCCGTGCCCAACATCTGCCTCCAGATGCTGCTGCGCGGCCGCAACACCGTGGGCTACACCCCGTACCCGACCGAGGTGACCGACGCCTTCGTGCAGGAGGCGGCGGCCACCGGCATCGACGTCTTCCGCATCTTCGACGCCCTCAACGACGTCGACCAGATGCGGCCCGCCATCGACGCCGTACGGCAGACCGGCACGTCCGTCGCGGAGGTGGCCCTCTGCTACACCGCCGACCTGTCCGACCCCTCCGAGCGGCTCTACACGCTCGACTACTACCTGCGGCTCGCCGAGCGGATCGTGGACGCCGGCGCACACGTCCTGGCCGTCAAGGACATGGCCGGACTGTTGCGGGCACCGGCCGCGGCGACCCTGGTGTCGGCGCTGCGCCGGGAGTTCGACCTGCCGGTGCACCTGCACACCCACGACACCACCGGCGGCCAGCTGGCCACCTACCTCGCCGCGATCCAGGCCGGCGCGGACGCCGTCGACGGGGCGGTGGCGTCCATGGCGGGCACCACCTCGCAGCCGTCCCTGTCGGCGATCGTGGCCGCCACCGACCACACGGAGCGGCCCACCGGCCTCGACCTCCAGGCCGTCGGCGACCTGGAACCGTACTGGGAGAGCGTCCGCAAGGTGTACGCCCCCTTCGAGGCGGGCCTCGCCTCACCGACCGGCCGCGTCTACCACCACGAGATCCCCGGCGGACAGCTCTCCAACCTGCGCACCCAGGCCATCGCGCTCGGCCTCGGCGACCGCTTCGAGGACATCGAGGCCATGTACGCCGCCGCCGACCGCATGCTCGGCCGGCTGGTGAAGGTCACGCCCTCCTCCAAGGTGGTCGGAGACCTGGCCCTGCACCTGGTGGGCGCCGGCGTCTCCCCGGCGGACTTCGAGGAGAACCCCGACCGGTTCGACATCCCCGACTCCGTCATCGGCTTCCTCCGCGGCGAGCTGGGCACCCCGCCCGGTGGCTGGCCCGAGCCGTTCCGCACCAAGGCCCTGCGGGGCCGCGCCGAGGCCAGGCCCCTGCCCGAACTGACCGCCGACGACCGCACCGGGCTGGCCAAGGAACGCCGTACGACCCTCAACCGGCTGCTGTTCCCCGGACCGGCGCGCGAGTTCGACACCCACCGCGCCTCCTTCGGCGACACCAGCGTCCTGGACAGCAAGGACTTCTTCTACGGGCTGCGCCCCGGCAAGGAGTACACGGTCGACCTCGACCCCGGCGTCCGGCTGCTCATCGAACTCCAGGCGGTCGGCGACGCGGACGAGCGCGGTATGCGCACCGTGATGTCCTCCCTGAACGGCCAGCTCCGGCCGATCCAGGTCCGCGACCGGTCGGCGGCCTCCGACGTGCCGGTCACGGAGAAGGCCGACCGGTCGGACCCCGGCCATGTCGCGGCGCCGTTCGCGGGCGTGGTGACCCTCGCCGTCGCCGAGGGCGACGAGGTCGGGGCCGGCGCGACGGTGGCCACCATCGAGGCGATGAAGATGGAGGCCACGATCACCGCCCCGAAGTCCGGCACGGTGACCAGGCTCGCCATCAACCGCATCCAGCAGGTCGAGGGCGGAGACCTCCTGGTCCAGCTCGGCTGAGCACGGCGGCGGCCACGACCCGGCCTCGCCGGACCGTGGCCGCCACCACCGCGTTCACGCCTCCTTGGGGGCCGCCTGCTGCACCACCTCGAAGGACCACACCGTGGACCCGCTCGCCGCGGGCTTCGGGCGCTCGCCGCCCTCCGCGCCACCGCCCTGGTGCGCCGCCTTCATCGGCCCCTCCATCCAGGCCTTGAACGACTCCTCGTCACGCCAGCGCGTGTAGACGAGGTAGTCGTCGGTGCCCTCCACCGGCCGCAGCAGCTCGAACCACTCGAACCCGTCGGAGCTCTCCACGGCATGGGCCCGCGAGGCGAAGCGCTTCTCCAGCGTCTCGCGCTGCTCGGCGGGGACGTTCAGTACGTTGATCTTGACTACGCTCATGGGCACCATCCTGCCGTATGCCGCGGTCAACAAGGATCGCGCCAGACCCCGAGCTCCGGTCTCTTCAGCATCGACGACAGTCCGAGCCGGCGTGACTCGGGACAGAATCCCCGGGTCGGCTCGCTGTACTCCACATGGAAGACCGCCTTGCCGGCCTCGACGAACGGCGTGAGCCGCGCGCACTCTCCGTACTCGGCGCACTGTTCGTTGACCGCGAAGTCGAAGTCGTCCACCAGCTGCGGGATCTGCGGCAGGTCGTTCTTCAGGCCCACCGCCAGACCGCGTTCGTGGGCGATGCCGGCGATCATTCGGTTGTACGCCAGCTGGTCCCGCGCGGTGAGCGGGAAACCGGTCCTGTTCCCGTACCCCTCCACCAGATCGGGCTCCACCGCGTCGAAGCCCTTGTCCCGGCACATGTCGAACCGCCGCTCCATGATCGGCCGCAGTACGGAGATCCGGCGGATGTCGAGCCAGCGTTCGCCCCGCCAGCCGTTGGGCTCGCCCAGCACCGTACGGGGAAAGGCGTCCCGGTCGGGCCGGAAGTCCTCCCAGGCGCCCACGTTGATGTAGCAGATCACCTTGCGGCCGGCGCGGTGCAGCCGGTCCACGTCGGCCGCGTCGTTCTCGAAGCCGTCGATGTCGTAGACCGGGACGTCGGCCGACGGATCGACCCGGCCGTCGAGCTGCCACTGCCAGGCCAGCCCGGGCCGGGGCTGCCACACCGCGGTGGCGGACGGGCCCGGCGGCGGTGTGCCGTCCGCACCGGCACACCCGCTCACCGCCGAGAGGGTGAGCGCCGCCAGCAGCGCGGCGAGCGCCCGCCCCCTCCTCATCGCTCCGCCCCGGTCAGTACGGGGGTCAGGCGGGCCCAGGGGTTGGGTGGCTCGCCGGTGACGGGCCCGCAGACCGCGGCGCCGCGCTCGTGCGCGGTGCGTACGGCGAGCGGAGCCAGCGCCTCGGGCACCCCGTACACCAGGTGGCAGAAGCGCTCGGGCGGGTGCCGCAGCGTCCAGTCCGGCCGGCTGAACGCGGACACGTAGGCGGACCAGGACCCCTCGAAGGTGACGACGAGATCGGCCAGCCGTGCGTAGCCCGGGGCCGGGTGGACCCCCGGGTTCAGCACGACGGGAGCCGATCCCTGCCGGCGCAGACCGCGCACCAGCGCTCTGCAGGCGGGCAGTTCGGTCGCGGCCGAAGTCACCCGGTCCAGGAAGCAGCCGTCGGCCCCATACCACTCCCGGTGCCGCCCGGCGTCCTCGGCGACCTCGGCCGCCGGACGCGTCCCGTAGTCCGTGTCGACGTAGCCGAGCAGGCGGGCGCCCGCCGCACGCAGCGCCCCGGCCGCCGCGGCGAAAGCGGGATCGGGCGCACGGCCCGGCCCGTTCGCGGGATTGATGACGACCCCGTACGTGCGGTCGGCCGCCGTGATGAGCCGGTGCCAGGAGCCCGGGTCCTCGGCCGGGTGGACGTACAGCGGGATCAGCAGGCTCACGACGGCCGGTCGCCTTCCGTGATGAGGGACGCGGGACGGGCGCCGGCCGACCACAGCGCGGCCAGCGACTCGTCCAGCGAGTACGACGGCCGCCAGTCGAGGGCGGCCCGGGCGGCGGCGATGTCGGAGCACTGCCAGGACACCTGGTCCGAGCGGGCCGAGCCGGCGCCCTGCTCCTCGATCCGGCCGCGGAAGCCCGCGGTGTCCGCGAGCATCCGCACCAGCCGGCGCACCGGCACGGCGTCGCCACCACCGATGTTGAGCAGGCGCGGCAACGGCCCGGTCGCGGTGACCGCGCGTTCGACCGCCCGCGCGACGTCGCGTACGTCCACGAAGTCCCGGTACGCCGACAGGTCCCCCAGCCGGAGCACCGCCTCCGGGTCCGTGCCCGCCGCGCGCAGCAGTCCGGTGACCCGGCCGGGCAGGCCGGTGGGCGGCGCGCCGGGTCCCACCGGGTTGCCGACCCGCAGGACCACTGCGTCCAGTTCGGAGGTGGCGACCGTGACCGTGCCGGCCAGCTTGGTGGCCCCGTAGGCGGACAGGGGCCGGGTGGGCCCCGACTCCGGCACCCTGACCCGCTCTGCCCCCGGTCCGTACTCCGCGGCCGAACCGAGGTGGATCAGGCGCGCCGCGGGACGGGCCCGACGCAGCGCCGCGCAGAGGACGGCGGGACCGCGGGCGTTGAGCTCGGCGAGCGTCACCGGATCGCCGCCGGTCGCGCCCGCGCAGTTGACGACGGTGTCGACGGCCGCCGACGCCAGAGCGTCGGCAAGCCGGTCGACAGGGTCTCCGGCGAGGTCGACGGTCACGTCGGCGGCGGCGGAGCGGCCGCCGCCGAGGACCCGCGCACCGGGCAGGGCGCGCAGCCGCTCGGCGACGTGTGCGCCCAGATAGCCGGTGGAACCCAGGACGAGAATGCGCATGCGGTGCTCAGGCTCCCTTGAGCAGCAGGGACTTGCGGCTGGTGAACTCCGCGTTGGCCCGGTCGTAGTCGTCGGGACGGCCGATGTCGAGCCAGTAGCCGTCGAAGTCGTAGGCGTGCGGCGGGTTGCCGCCCTTGAGCAGGTCCAGCACCAACTCGTCGAAGCCCAGCGGCAGTCCGGCCGTGTAGCCGTCGAGTGTCGCCCGGGTCAGTCCGTACACGCCCATGGAGACGCGGTAGTCCATGCTGGGCTTCTCGGTGAAGGCGACGACCCTGCTCGCGTCGGTGGTCAGGACCCCGAAGTCGATGTGCACCTTCCTGGCGTACGTGGCGATGGTCAGCGGCGCACCGGAGGCGCGGTGCCGGCTCAGGACGTCGGCGTAGTCGAGGTCGGTGAGGATGTCGCCGTTCATGACCAGGAAGTGCTCCGGCAGCCGCTCGCGCATGGTGAGCAGCGGCCCCATGGTCCCGAGCGGGCTCTCCTCGGCGGCGTAGTCGACGGTCAGACCCCACTGCGAGCCGTCGCCGACGTAGGCGCGGATGATCTCGCCGAGGTGGCCTATGGCGATCGTGCAGCCGGTGAACCCGGCCGTGGCGAGCTGGCGCAGGACGATCTCCAGGATGGCGTGCTGGTCGCCGATGGGCACGAGCGGCTTGGGCAGCGCGGTGGTGTAGGGCCGCAGCCGGACGCCCTTGCCTCCGGCCAGGATCACTGCGTGCATGAGGTTCCCCCCTCGGTCAACGTGCCGGTCGTGGTCAGATGTTGTAGATGCCGGTCTTGTAGCGGGCGAGGTTGCCCGGGTCGCGGAAGAACTCCACCGTGCGGGCGAGGCCCTGCTCCAGGTCGTGTGCCGGGCTCCAGCCGGTCGCCGCCCGCAGCCGGCCGGCGTCGGCGACGAGCCGCATCACCTCGGAGTTCGCGGGCCGCAGACGCTGCGCGTCCTCCCGTACGTCGAGCGCGGTGTCCATCACCTTGCCGATGAGCGCCACCAGGTCGCCGACGGAGATCTCGCCGCCGGTTCCGGCGTTGAAGGTGCGGCCCACGACCCGCTCGGCGGGCGCGGTGCCGACCGCGAGGAACGCCTGCGCGGTGTCCTTGACGAAGGTGAAGTCCCGGGTGGGGCGCAGGTCCCCGAGGGTGATGGTGCGTTCACCGGCCGCGACCTGGCCGATGACGGTGGGGATCACGGCCCGCATCGACTGCCGGGGGCCGTAGGTGTTGAAGGGCCGCAGTGTCACCACCGGGGTGTCGAAACTGGCGTGGTAGCTGTCCGCCAGCCGGTCCCCGCCCGCCTTGGACGCGGCGTACGGCGACTGGGTGTTGATGGGGTGGTCCTCGGTGATCGGCACGGTCTGCGCGGTGCCGTACGTCTCGCTGGTGGAGGTGTGCACCAGCCGGGGCGTGCCCTGGGCGCGGACCGCCTCCAGGACGTTCAGGGTGCCGGTGACGTTGGTGTCGACGTAGCTGTGCGGTGCCCGGTAGGAGTACGGGATGGCGATGAGGGCGGCCAGGTGGTAGACGCAGTCGGCTCCCTCGACGAGGTGGCGGACCGAGCCGGGGTCGCGGACGTCGCCGAGGACGATCTCGACCTGGTCGAGGACGTCGGGGGAGAGGGTCTCCAGCCAGCCGTAGGAGGAGAAGGAGTTGTACTGCGCCATGGCCCTCACCCGGTGGCCGGAGGCGACGAGCGCCTCGGTGAGGTGGGAGCCGATGAATCCCTCGGCTCCGGTGACGGCGGCGAGCGGTGTGGCGGTCACGCGGGATCCTTCCGGTCGATGGGTCGATGGGTCGATGGGTCGATGGGTCGATGGGTCGATGGGTCGATGGGTCGATGGGCCGGTGATGCCTGGGGAGGCCCGTGCGGGCCCGCGTCGGTACGGCGGTTCCGCCGCGGGATCACCCATGGGCGGCAGGCCGTCCCAGCAGCCACAGCACGCATACGGTGAGACAGAGCGCGGCGGCACCGCAGCACAACGGCAGGGCGGTCGCCGGGCCCGGTGCCAGTCCTGCCAGGCTGACCGGCCCGGAGCCGGCGGCCGCCGCGAGACACAGCGCGGCCGGCGGCCAGGCCACCCCGAAGGCCTGGAGCAGCAGGGAGGTCCACAGCACCGTCGCGAGCAGCAGCAGCGTGACGGGCTCGGCGTCGACGAGCAGCGCCGCCGGCAGCAGCGGACCGAGGTAGACCAGCAGGCAGCCGGCGAGCACGGCCGCCGACCGCAGCCGGAAACCGGCCGGAGTGCCGGTCGCCCGCAGCGCCGCCACCGACAGACCGCGGTAGCGGTACAGCAGCCACTCGGCCGGGCCCATGCTCAGGGTCAGCACGATCACCGCCCACGGATGGTGACGGCCCGCCAGGAACACCAGTGTGCCGGCGGCCAGACCGAACAGACCGTACGGCAGTGAGCGCAGAAGCCGCGGGCGGGCGGCGTCCGGTACGGGCGTGGACGCGAGGGTGCCGCGCAGTGCCCAGCCGGCCGCGACCACGGCGCCGACCAGCGACAGCAGCGGCAGCCCGGCCCGCACCGCGGCCCCGGGATCCCACCACTGCAGCGTCGCCGCACCCGCGATCACTGGGGCGAGCGCGGCCAGCAGCAGCCGCTCCCGCCCCAGTACGAGCAGCGCACCGGCCGCCGCGAGATACCCCGACTGAGCAGCCACGGCCACCGCCGTGGTACCCGACCCGGCGAGGACCGCCCCGGCCCCCGTCGCCGCCACGGCGCCCAGCGGCGCCCCCTTGAGGAGGGTGCGGCCGGCCTCCCGCCGTCCCGTCGCCAGCCGCAGGTAGGCCCGGTGGCCCAGCGCCTGGTTCCAGGCCCAGGACAGGAGCCCCGCCACCACCAGCGCCCGCACCGCGCCGCCCTCGGTCAGCAGGCGCCCGGCGAGTGCGTAGGCGAGACCCGGCAGTGCGAACAACGCGCCCCGCAGCGCGCACCGCACGTGGTCGGGCCGCCAGGGGTCGGCCGGGCGCGGAGGGTCCGGGAAGGTACGCGGTATGCGCTCGTACAGCGCCGTGGCGAGGGAGAACAGGTCGGAGTGCCCGTACCGTTCCCGGATCACCTCGCCGGTCATCCCCTCGGACTCCAGCAGCGCGGCCACCTCGTAGGGGTGGACCGCGGGCGCGATGCGGTCGGCCAGCTCGGCGGCCAGCCGGTCGACCGCGTCGCGCCGGTCGTCGTGGCCGGGGCGGACCAGGGCGAGCGTGTGCTGGTCGGCCGCGCGCGGGGCGAGCGTGCGGTCGTCGGCGAGGCGCAGCGCCAGCGTGTCCTGCTCCGCGCCGCCCGGTTCCAGGGCCATGGGTCCGCTCATCCGGTCGCGCTCCTCACCGGAGTGCCGATCGCCGTCGCGAACGCGTCCCCTTCTTCGACGGCCACCGGGTGCGCGGCGGTACCGCCGAACGCCGACAGCTCCAGGTAGATCGACCGGAAGGTGTCGATGGTCTGGCGGAGCGTGAACTGCTCGATCACCCTCAGCCGGGCCGCCTCGCCCATCGACCGGCGCCGCTCGCCGTCGCGCAGCAGCTCCAGGGCCGCGGCGGCCATGGCGGCCGGGTCGCGCGGCGGCACCACGAGACCGGTGTCGCCGACGGCCTCCCGGACGCCGCCCACATCCGTGGAGACGGTCGCCCGGCCGCACGACATGGCCTCGATCAGGGTGAAGGGGAAGCCCTCGCTGATGCTGGAGAGCATCACGACGTTCCCGGCGGCGTAGGCGTCCTTGATGTCCTCCACCCGGCCCTCGAAGGTGACCGCGTCACCGTGCCCGAGCTGCGCCGCCAGCGCCTCGCAGCGCTCCCGGTAGGCCTCGCCTCCGCGCGGGGTGCCGCCGAACAACCGCAGCCGCGCGGCGGGCACTTCGGCCCGTACGAGGGAGAAGGCGCGGATCAGGGTCTCTAGGTCCTTGATCGGGTCGACCCGTCCGGCCCAGCTGAGCACGGGCTGTGCGGGCTCCGGTCCGGCGGGCGGGAACGCGGCCGGGTCCACGCCGTTGTAGACCGTGCGTATGGACTCCGGAGCGGCACCGCCCTGTTCCTCCCACAGCCGGTTGTAGCGGTTGCCCGGTGTGATCAGGGCGGCCCGGCGGTAGGTCTCCTCGGCCAGCAGCCGGAAGAAGCCCAGCAGGAGGGCCTTCACCGGCCAGCGGTAGGGGGCGGTGCGGTATCCGAGGTAGCGCTCACGCAGGTAGACGCCGTGTTCCGTGAGGAGTAACGGCACACCGTGCCGCTCCAGTCCGGCCAGGCCGGGCAGGACCGCGACACCGCCGCTGACCGCGTGCGCCACACCCTCTTCCGGGTACGGCGCGGCCAGCGGGCGCAGGGCGTGCTCCAGCAGCGCGGTCGCGGTCACCGCGTCGTGCAGGGTGGGCCGGGCCTCGCGCACGGCCAGGCCCGGCCGGTTCCAGACCGCCGTCAGGACGCCGATCGCCCGGTCCCCGCGCAGGAACGGACTGAGCCGCCCGTCGGCGGCGGCCCGCGCCAGCCGGTACAGGGCGGGCCCGAAACCGTCCTCGGCGCGCGGGTCGAGCAGCGCGGTCACGAACCGTTCGTAGGCGTCGGCGAGCCGGCCGCGCTCCCGCCCGCGAGGCGCGCGCCCCTGCGGAGCGGGCCCCCACATGGGAACGGAGACGACCCGGGAGACGTGCTCGGGGATGTCCCAGACCAGCGGTTCGCGTCCGGTGCCGGTGACGGCTGTGACGTCGAAGTCGAGGTCGGGCATACCGGTGACGAGTTGGTCGCACCAGACGCTCACGCCGCCGTGACTGTGCGGGTAGGTGCCTTCGGTGAGCAGGGTGACGCGCGACGCGCCGGAGCGTCGCGCGCCGTGGTGAACGTGCATGGATGTGCTCCACGGCCGAGGTGGGGTGTGTGCGGACCTTCGGTGGTGGTGCGGGCGCTCAGCGCTGCGCGCCGTACGGCACCGGATCGGTCACGCCGGCCGGCACGCGGGTGGGTGGCGCGGTGGCTGTAGGGGCGGTCGTGTCGCCGGGAGGGGTGTCAGGGGCGTCGGTGACCGCGGCCGAGGACGGCAGGGTGAGGGAGAGGGCCCCGTCGGCCGTCGGAGTCCAGCCGGAGAGCACGCCGGCGTAGGCGTCGCCGAAGCCGCTCTCCCCGCGCAGGGTGCCCGCGGGCATCGTCGCCGTCACGGCCACGCCGTCCGGTGCCTGAACGGTCACGGTGTCACCGACGCGGTAGGCGGTGACCTGGCCGGCGTCGACCGCGCTCCGCCAGGCGGCGCGGCGCTGCATCTCGACGCCGATGTCCTTCATCCGGAGGTTCACCACGGGGGTGCTGTCGGCGAACAGGTCGTCGTAGCCGTCCAGTACGCCGTCGAGGACGGGGTAGGCGATGCGGTCCTCGGCGAGGTTCGACTGGTGGATGAAGTGCGGCTTGGGATCGTTGGACAGGACGTGCCCGAGCGCGATCCGTGTCTCCAGCGGCACGATGTGCTCGGCGTAGCCCGTGGCGGTGTCCAGCGGGGCGGACAGGCAGGTGGAGGTGGCGGGGTTGTCCTCGCAGATGCCGCTGCCGCCCTGGGCGCGGCTGGTGTAGATCCAGTTGTACTCGTCGACCTGCTCGGCCGCCCGTCCGGCGTTGTAGAAGACGTTCATCGGGTAGCGGGAGACGGTCGTGGCGGTGCCGACCTGCCGCTGGACGGGGTCGCGGGAGCTGTCGGAGGCGAGCCAGGCGATGCCGTTGTCGGCGAGGGCGGGGCCCAGGTTCGGGTTGTCCTCGGGCTGCTGCGGGGTCACCTTCAGACCCGAGTGCTCGCCCGTCACCAACTCGTCGTTCTCCAGCGGCAGTCCGGCGCCCTCGCCCCAGACACGGTTGGTGGCGATCTCGTCGGCGATCTCGTTCCGGCTCATCCACTGGGTGCTGCCGTCGGGGTTGGTCGCGCACTTCCACGGGACGACGCTGGTGTCCTGCCGGCAGCCCAGGAAGGCGTGCGTGTAGGTGTGGTTGATCCAGCGGAACCGGCCCCGGTCGGCGATCAGCTTGTCGGCGAGCGGGTCGGCGCCGTTGTTGTCCTGGCGGTGGTCGACGCTGCCGGAGCCGTTGTAGGCCAGGTCGAGCGTGAAGTCCCGGCTGTCCTGCCAGGCGGTGGCGTGCTCGACGTCGTCGGGGACCATGCGGATGGGGTTCGGTGTGCCCTCGCCGGGCGGGCAGTCCACGTCACCGGGCGTGCAGTTCAGCTCGGTGTCCCAGCGGTCGTCGGCCGCGAAGACGTCGTCGACGTGCACGGCGAAGTAGTTGCGGTCGGCGCCGAGGTGGACCCCGCCGGTCATCCACTCCACGATGCCCCGGGCGAGCAGCCGGAACTGCTGCTGGTGCTGGTTGTAGACGAAGGTGACGACGAGTTCCCGCCGTCCGTCGTGCCGGTACTCGCCCACCAGGGTGCCCTTCGTCGCCCGCCCGGGTATCGCGGCCTGGACGTACGGGACGAAGTCGGCGCCCGGCGCGGGTGTCGAGAGATAGGCGTACGATTCGCCCACGGTGGGGGAGTTGTCCTCGAACGGAACCGTCCCGTCCAGGTAGCCGAAGGGGCCGGCCAGCCCGGCCTGCGTCACCTCCGCGCGGACGCCGTCGACGCTGCCGGCGTATCCGGTGCCGACCGCGTACTGCAGCCCGACCTCGGGGCGCGCGTAGGTGTACGCGTCGACCTGCGGAATCGCGTACGTCTGCTCGTAGGACGCGAGCGCCGTCATCTCGGCGGAGTTCGCGGGGAACGGGTTGTCGTTGGGCAGGACGACGGCCTGGAACTTGGCGCGCGGCCGTCCGTCCACCGTGTCCGCCAGGAACCCGGCGTCGATCACGGGCCGCCCGGCGTCCTGGAGGTCGACCTCCGTGTACGGCGTGCCAGCGGTCTCCAGCTCGGCGGCGATGGCATCGGTGGCCGGCCCTCCGTCGCTCACGACCAGCACACGCAGGTCGACGCGCGGCGCCGGAGCGTCGGCGTGGGCCGGACCGGCAGGCAGCCCGAGCGACGCGAGCAGTACGCCCACTGCGAGTGCTGTAGTGCGATTGGTCCGCTTCATGCGGTGAGATTCCCTCCCCCGGGCAGGGGTGGATCCGCTCCTGCCGGAGCACGCCCCACCCCGTGACCACGCCGTCGCCCCCCTGAGCGCCGGTCGTTGATGCTTCCGTCGCGTCACATAGTGAGGCTCGTGTGGAGCTTTTGTGTGCCCGCTGCGGAACTTGACGGAAAAGCGTATGTGTCTATTTATCTGGAACGGGTGGGGCCGTGAGGGGCCGGTGAGCGCCGGGCTTCGCGCGGCGGACCGCCTCGGCAGGCCCGTGTACTGCTGAGAGTCGGAAGGCGGCGGGCCCGGAACCCCGGACTCCGTAGAGCGCGTGTGTCAATGGTCTTGACCAGTGTGCTGACCGGGGATGGAGCGAGATCAAGTCAACCGTGATGTTGCTCGCGCCGACGGCGGCCGGGGGGATCGGTGTGCGGGTGGGTTCAGCGTGCGGTCGGGCGCACGGTCAGGCGCACAGGACCCGGGTCTCCGGCGTGTAGACCGGGCCGCCGTTGACGCTCGTGCTGTCGCTGAACTCGGCGTAGAAGTACGAGTAGAAACCGATGTTGCCGTTGCAGCCGGAGTCCGCGGCGACCTGCAGGGTCAGGGTGACGGTGCGGCTCTGGCCGGGCGGGATGGTGGCGCCGTAGTTGGTGCCGAGGTCGGCGGGGCCGGTCCCGGTGCACGGGACGGCGCCGGTCTCGGACGCCAGGCTGCACCCGGTGAAGTCGTACTTGAGATCGGGCCGCTGGGTGGTCAGCCAGGTCGGGTCGATCGTCTGGTAGACGAACCAGATGTCGTAGGTCTTGTTGTTCTTGATCGTCATCGACAGGTTCACCGTGCCGCCCGGCTGGGTGGTCGCCGCGTCGGTGGTGAACGTCAGCTCGGCCGGGGCGGGTTCGGCGGCGCTCGCGGAGGGCGCCAGGCCGAACAGGGCGAGGGCGAGGGCGATGATCGTGGCGAGGCCGAAGCGTCTCGTTCGTGTTGATCGCATGGCCCGGGAGATTAGGCACGGCCCCGGCGCACCGTCTGCACCGCCAGGAACACGCGGAGCGGAACTCGGCCGGAAGTGTTCGTTTGGTGAAGGGCTTGTGACGCCACCGTCACATGCGCCGGTGGCCGGTGTTCGTGCACGACAGAGCGGGGGCGCGCCCGTGATCCCCCCGGGCCGGACCGCCTGCCGCACGTCCCGGTGGCAATGGCGGATTCCGGGTGTCCGGCGAGCGCGGGCCCGCACGCCCTGGGGCGGCTGCCCCCGGACGTACGGGCTCACGGCTGCCCCTCCGCTCACGGCAGCCTGGTCACCCGGGCGGACGGTGTCCGTCCCTGACACGGGGCGCCGGTGTCGTTGACGGCATGGCGGTGCGGGGCCGGAGCGCCGAGCGGGATCACCGGCGGAAGCCGCATCCTGACGCCCCGCTTCACCGGTGCCTGGATACCGTGGTGCTGGACCGTGCTCGGACCGGACGCGCAGGTGCGGCGGCTGCCCGGCGCCACCGCCTCGCGCGCCGCGTCGGCGGCCTTGTGGGCCGCGCGGCCGACGGGCCGTCGTGGGCGGTGTCGCCGGGGCGGGGCCCCGGACGAGAGGATCACGCCGAGGAGAAGACTCCGCCCGCGCCGCCGCCACCGCGGCTGCGGCGGCGCGGTCCGCCGTGGCCTCGTCGAGCGGCTCGTCGGTGGTGAGCAGGCGGTAGTAGAGGGGCGCGGAGACCGCGCGGATCACCTCGCGGGTGTCGGTGCCCTCGGGCAGTTCGCCGCTCCTCGGTCATCATCGGTGCCCGCAACGAGGAGCAGCTGCGGCAGAACCTCGGCGCCGTCGGGTGGACCCTGACCGACGACCAGGTGGCGAGGCTCGACGCCGCGGGCGCCACAACGGCTCCGTACCCCTACATCCCCTACGAACGTCAGGAGGGTTTCGCCCGGCTCAACCCCCACCCCTTGCGACGCGTCGGCGCATCCCAGGACTGACCTGCCCTGTTCCGGCGGTGCGGGAGCGGCATTGTCAGTGCCATGTACAAGAATGTGGGCAAGCGAGATCAACACCGGCCGGAGCGGGTAGGCGGTCTCGAGTCCCCTGTCCCGAAAGGCCACAACCGATGCCGCTTACCGTCGTCCACGCGCAGACCGCCGAAACCCGTGCGACCGGCCGTCGCGGACCCCGCCCGTGCGCCCCGCTCAGCCTCGCCGAGGCAGACGTCCTGCGGATCGTCGCCGACACGCGTACCCCCGTGTTCGTCACCGTGCGCGCGGGCGGACGGCGCAGGTACAGCTACTGGCGGCCGCTGGACTCCGCCACGGGCAGGGGCGGCTGCTACGCGGCGCTGCCCACCGCCGAGTGCGACAAGCTGCACGCCGCCGGCCGGATCGCACTGGGCGACCCGCTGACCGACCCCGCCCGGACCACCTACCGGGTCACGGCCGTCCGGACCCCGGCCGGCCCCGTGCGCCCCGCGCGCCCCGTGCGGGCGAGGCCGCACGCGGCGTGAGCACACGGACGGGCCGGGCGGTCGGAACCCGAGGGCGAGGAAGTGCGGATGACGAGGACGCACGGCACCGGTGACGAGGCCGCCGCGGAAAACCTCCTCGAGGGCCCGCGCACCGATTGAACGAGGCCGGAGAAGCCCGTCCAGGCCAACGCGGAGGGGAGGACCATCGGCACCCGGCGGGAGAACCACCCCTCGACCGCGAGGTGCGCAGGTCCGAGTACGAGAGGCGAAGCGGGTCCTGCAGATCGAGCCGCTCGAGACGCAGCGCTGGGCCGAGGGGACCGGGCAGCGGATCGTCGCCCTGTGCGAGGGCCGCGACACGGCCGGCACGTCGTTCACCAGCCCGCGGGACGACCGCATCGCCCTATGGCGCGTACGAACTCACGACGGGCGACGGGCACCGCGACGTCGGAGCGATCACCGCCCGGGACGGACTGGTCCGGCCGGGCTCCCCGAGGTCGTGCGAAAACGCGCGCGGTAGGACGTGGGCGTGACACCCAGGGTGCTCCGGAAGACGCGGCGCATCGTCTCCGAGGAACCGAAGCCCGACCCGTCCGCCACCGCCTCGATGTCGTCGTTGCCGCCTTCGAGCAGCGCCTGCGCGCATTCCAGCCGTACGGACTCCACGTACCGGCCGGTCGTCATCCCCGTCTCGGCGCGGAACAGCCGCCGCAGATGCCGGGCGCTGACCCCCGCGCCGCGCGCCAGGGACTCCAGCCCGTGCGGGGCGGACGGGTCGGCGGTCACGGCGTCCATCACGGCCCGCACCACCGGGTGCCGTGCCTCCCGCGGGGTCAGGCGCGCGCTGAACTGCGACTGGCCGGCCGGGCGGGCCATGAACACGACGAGTTCGCGGGCCACCTCACGGGCCAGGTCCCCGCCGTGGTCGTCCTCGACCAGGGACAGGGCCAGGTCGATGCCGGCGGTGACGCCCGCGGACGTCGTCACCGGGCCGTCCCGGACGAACACCGGGTCCGGCTCGACCGTCACCTCCGGGTAGGCGGCGGCCAGCTGTCCGGCGAGCCGCCAGTGCGTGGTGGCCCGCCGCCCGTCGAGCATCCCCGCGTGCGCCAGCAGAAACGCTCCGGAGCACACGGAGGTGAGGCGACGCGAGCGGCCGGCCAGTGCGGTCACGAGCGCCGTCAGAGCCGGGTCGGCGACGGCCCGCCGCCACTCCCGCCGGCCGGTCACCAGCACGGTGTCCAGCCGGCCGGGCAGACCGTCCGGCCCGCCGTCCACGCCCACCCGGACCCCGGAGGAGGTCCGCACGTCGGTGCCGGACGGGGAGACGACCCGTACGTCGTAGCGGGCGCCGAAGAGATTGGCCGTGGCGAAGACCTCGGCGGGGCCGGTGACGTCGAGCAACTGCACCCCGTCGAAGGCCGTCACCGCCACCACACGCTGCGCGGACACGGGCCGTTCCTACTCCGCCCACGGCGAGCCGAGGATGGTGCGCACGAAGTCCCCGCGCTCGAAACCCGGCACACAGTGCGCGAGTACGTCCGCCTTGACGTTGCCGAAGGTGGTGTCCGGTTTGGGCCGCACGCCGTCGGCGAACGCCTGCAGGATGCGGCGCTTGAAACCGGGACGCGGATGCAGGGCGACGACCGCGGCCCGGTCGTCCTCGCGGACGTCGTGGTAACCGATGCCGAGGACGTCGTACTCCACGCCGGCGGTCACGAGCGCGACCTCCGGTTCCATGAACTCGGGGACGCCGGGGGTGGTGTGCAGGGCGATCGCGGTCCACACCCGCCGGATGCTGTCCTCGGGCACCTCGTGCGCGCGCAGGAAACGGCGGGCCTCGTCGGCACTGTCCACCTCGAAGCGCCGGCCGCTGCCGTGGAAGGCCTCGTTCAGGCCCAGGTCGTGGAACATGGCGCCGATGTACAGCAGTTCAGGATCGAAGCTCAGGTCCCGGTTGCGCCCCTGGAGGGCGCCGAAGAAGTACACCCGGCGCGAGTGGTGGTAGATCAGCTCGCTCGTACTGTCCCGCACCAGCGCGGTCGCCTCCCGGGCCAGCTTCGTGTCCGGGACGCGCACTCCGGTCGTGGAAGGGTCGTTCGTCATCCTCAGCCGCCTGCTCCTCGGTCCGCCGGCGTCTCCGGCAGCCGTGCACCAGTCTGCGCAGCGCCGGACGGTGACGCCATGGCCGTCCGGCCGTATGACCCACGGATGCGGACACGCCGCCGGTCCTAGCCGCCGGCGACGAGCCAGGGGCGGGGGTCGGTGTAGTACCCGTCGAGCACCACTTCGAAGTGCAGGTGGGGGCCGGTGGACAGACCGGTGGAGCCGACCCGTCCGATCGGCGTGCCGGCCTCCACCTCCTGGCCCACGGCGGCCTCCAGGGACGACAGGTGACTGTAGGTCGTCTCCAGCCGCTTGCCCTCGATGGTCCCGTGGTCGATCACTATGCGGTTGCCGTACGCGTTGGTCGGCGCGGCGAACACGACGCGGCCCTTCCGGGCGGCGGCGACCTGTGCGCCCTGGGGCGCGGCGAAGTCCACGCCGGTGTGCAGCTTGGTCACCCCGGTCAGCGGGTGCTCGCGCGACCCGTAGGGCGAGGTGATGGTGAGCGGGCTCACCGGAGCCGCCAGCAGCGCGCCGGCCGCCCCGCCCGCGCCGCTGCCCGAGTCGGCCCGGTCGAGCGCTTCGTACCGCGGGAGCAGGGCCTTGACCTCGGCCAGGTAGGTCTCGGCCGTCGGGGGTATGCGCCCCGCCTCCGTGACGGCGTCCGTTCCCGACGAGTACGCCGCGAGGGTCAGATCCACGAGATCCCCGTTGACCCGGCCCTCCGTGCGCAGCGCGGTCACCTTCTCGGCCAGGGAGCAGTCCTGCCGGCCGAGCGCCATGATCGCGTCCGCCGGATCGCGGGGCGAGGAGTGCCCGTTGCCGTCGTCGTCCTTGCCCCACGTGCGCCACTCGGTGTCGGTGAAGGCGGCGATGCCCTTCTGGCCGGAGAGTTCGTCCGTGTCGTCGCTCCAGCCGGAGAGCTGGTCGACCTGGGCGGCGAGCACCGACGGCTCGAGGATCGTGCAGGCCGAGGCCGCCTTGCGGAGCCAGGGAATGTAGGAGGGGTCGATGTCGACGGTCGTGGCCGGGTCCGCGTCGGAGTCCTCGGGCCACGGGGACGGCATGCCGCCCGTCAGCGCGAGGAACGTGGCCACGCCGGTGACGGTCACCAGGGCCGGCAGCACGAGCAGTGTGAAAGGACCCGGGCCGCGGCGCTTGCGCTTCCCGGCCTGTTCCGGTTGGCCGGGCTGCTCAGGCTCATCCCGCTGTTCTGTTTGTCCCGGCTGTCGCTCGTCCGTGTCTTCGGTCGCTTCCGCCACGGTCAGCCGTTCGTCGTTCACCCGGGCACTCGCCGGGACCTGGTGCTCACGAAGGGAAAGTAACGTCCCGTTCCGCCGACGTCAGGAGCCCGCGAGGCAGAAGGAGATGCCCGAACGGGCAGAGCCGGCGGCGTCCGACGGCCCAGGGTGCCCGCACGAAGGTCCCCTCCCGGCGGTTGGCCCGGTTGCGGCGCCCTTCACTCCCGGCGTCCGCACCACCGGTCGGACGGAGACCTCATGGGACGCCCGGTCCCCGATTCCCGGTCCCCAACCCCTGATTCCCGATCGTCACCGCGTGATCCACCGGCATGGTCTAGAATCCCCGCCATGGGCGTTTCCTGAACCGACCGCACGGTCCGCAGTCATCCGCCCGGCAGACGCCGGGCGTCGATCCGTCATGCCCCGCGCGCTCACTCAGGAGACAGTCAGCCCATGTCCGTTCACTCCGCTTGCCCCGCCCTGGACGACCGCATCGCCCGCCTGCGGCAGCTCGCCCAGGCCGAACCCCGTCTCGAAGGTGTCCTCCTCTACGGCTCCTGGACGGTCGGTGAAGCCGACACGCACTCCGACATCGAGGCCTACCTCTACGTCGAGGACAAGCACCTCGACGACTTCGACGCCCAGGCGTTCCTCGAGCAGCTCGCCCCGCTCCAGCTGGCGTACACCAACATGTACGGCATCCTCGCCGTCGTCTTCGACGACCTGATGCGCGGCGAGTTCCACATCACGCCCGCCGGACCCGGCATCGACGAGGTCCCGGCCTGGGAGGGCATGGTGCACCTGCCCCGCCCCGAAGCCGCCGTCCTGCTGGACCGCACCGGCCGCCTCACCCGGGCCGCCCGGCTCCTGGCCACGTTCCGCCCGCCCGAGCCCGCGCGCACCGCGCAGCAGCTCACCGACGAACTGGCCAACTGGACCCTGATGCTGGCCCACGTCCTGGCCCGCGGCGAAGTGGCCCGCGCCCACAGCCTGCTGCACGCCGTCGTCGCGCCGCACCAGCTGAAGCTCTGCCGGCTCCTGCGCGACAGCACCGCACACTGGCTGACCCCCAGCCGGGCACTGGAACAGGACCTGCCCGCCGCCGACGTCGACCGCTACACCTCCACCACCGCCGCCGCCCGGGAGGGCGAGGTGCGCACGGCCGCTCGACACAGCTGGACGTGGAGCCGGGAGCTGAGCGTCGAGGCGGCCGAGCGTTGGGCCGTCCGGGTGCCGCGGGGACTCCACGAACAGATCGCGCAGCTGCTGGCGGCGAACCGCCGGGGCTGAACCCTGGCGTCCTCGGCGGGACGTGGACGCCAGGGCTCACGACGGTGGGGTGGGGCGGACGGCGAGGACGGCGATGTCGTCGGCGCTGTCGGCCCCCAGGCCGATCAGCACCTCGTCGCAGAACGTGTCGAGGGGCTCGCGGGCCAGATCGGCGGCGTGCCGGCGCAGCCGGTCGAAGGCGTCGTCGAGGGATTCGTCGCGGCGCTCGATGAGACCATCGGTGTACAGCAGCAGTGTCGAGTGGGCCGGCAGCGCGTGGCCGGCCGTGGGCCGGGGCACGTCGGGATCCATGCCGAGGAGGAGACCCGCGCCGTCGTCGAGGTAGCGGGTCTCGCCCTCCCGGGTGGTCAGGAGGGGCGGCAGATGGCCGGCGGAGGAGTGCCTCAGCTCCCAGGGGCCGTGCGCAGGGCCCTTGACCAGGCCGTAGACGCAGGTGGCGGTGGCCTCCCGGTGCAGACTGTGGTTCGCCAGGTCCAGGCGGTGCAGGACCTCCGCGGGCGGCTCCGCACGGTCCACGGCGATGCCACGGAGCATGCTGCGCAGCTGGCTCATGGCGATGGCCGCGTCGAGATTGTGTCCCGTGACGTCACCGATGACGACGGCGGTGTCCCCCTTGGGCAGAACGAAACTGTCGTACCAGTCCCCGCCCACCTGCGCGGTGGTGGAGGAAGCGGCGTAGCGGGCGGCCAGTTGCAGACCCGCGACGTCCGGCAGCACCGGCAGCAGGGAACGCTGGAGCCGTTCGGCGATGGAACGCGTCTCCTGGTACAGGCGGGCGTTGTCCACCCCGAGCGCCAGGCTGTGGACCAGGTCGTCGACCAGGGCCAGGTCCTCTTCGGTGAACGGCCGGCCCCCCGTCTCGCGCGTCAGGGTCAGGGCGCCGAAGATCTTGCGGCGGGCCCGCAGCGGAGCGACGACGGCGCTGCCCGCCCCGAGCCCGCGGAACAGTTCTAGGTAGTTCCGGTCCAGTGCGCTCTCGGCCTGGCCCGGCGCCGGAGCGTCGGTGAGCAGCAGAGGACCCGCGCCGCGCAGTACCCGGGCGAGCGGGCCGCGCGACTCCTCGGAGACCGCCGGGAGCCTGCCCTCGTACGCCGCGGGGCGCAGACCGCGGGGATCCCGGTGGACGACACAGACCCGGTCCACCTGGGCGTGTTCGGTGAACAGGTCCACCACGCACCAGTCGGCCAGCCGCCGCGTCAGAAGCCGGCCGGCGCACCGCAGCCCTTCGTCCAGGTCCAGGGTGTTGCTGAGCTCGGCACCCAGGTCGGCCAGGAGGGAGAGCCTGTTCAGCGCCGACATGCCGCGTTCTGCACCGCTCGCGCTCCTGTCGGGTTCCGGGGTGGCCGGCGCCCGGCCTCCGCGGGGCTCCCGGGCCGCCGCCGGCCGGTTCCTGCCGGGAGTCTTCGGCACCTCGAGGGGTGTGGTCGCCCGCGGAGTGAGCTGGGCGACGAAGACGGTGCGGCCGTCGGCCGTCTCCTGCGTCTGGATGTACAGCCTGACCGGTACCACCCCGCCGTCCCGGCGCAGCGCCGGAAGCGGCACGGAGCGGCCCACGATGCGGGTGCGACCGGTGAGCAGCATCGAGGTGAACGCCGCGGTGTGCCGTCGGCGCAGGTGCTCGGGGATGAGCGTGGTCAGCCTGCGCCCGACGAGGTCGTCCGGTCCCCAGCCCAACAAGTCCGCCGCCGGTCCGTTCGCCGCGATGATCCGGTTCCCGTCGTCGGCGGCGATGGTCGGTACCCTGCTGCTCCGTACCTGACCGGCGTCCCACGGCACGACCTCGGTGGAGCTGACCTCGGGTTCGCGGGGCGTCACGGTCCACGCGGTGGGGTGGGCCCCGGTCAGCTGCCCCACGATCTGGTCGAAGAGCCAGTCCTGGAAGGCGCGGCCGCGCGGCAGCGCCGGCAGCGTGAGCAGCCGTTCCTCCCGGGCCGCCTCCTCGGCCAGGTCGAGCACCCGGCGCAGGGCTCGTACCGCGGGTGCGGCGTCGGCCGGCAGCGGCAGGAACAGCGAGCGGAGATCGGACTCGGGGAGCGGTTCCTCCAGAGCGGCCGTCGCGCAGGCAGTGATCACGCTGTTGATGTCGTTGGCGACCGCGAGGTCCTCGGGGGACACGCCGGGGAGACTCCCGGCGGACGCGGCGAGGGTCAGTTCGCGCAGCATCGCGTGCCGGTGCTGCCGGCACGCCGAGTGCAGGGCACCCGGCACGTCGACGAGCGTCACCGTCTGATCGGAGGCGCACGGCGGTACGCCGGTCTCCCACCCGGACGACGGCGGTGGCGGACCGTCGGGCCACAGCTCGAACCACACGGTCTTGCACTCGTCACCGGTGTCGACGCCGTACCGCGAGGCCAGCTGCTCCACCAGCGCCAGCCCCTGTCCCGTACCGGTGTACGGCGAGCAGTACTGCGGTACCGGTGCGCGGCTCGGCCGACGGTCACCGACCCGTACGCGCACCCGGCCCTCGTGGCGTGCCACCGCCACCTCGGCCTCGCTACGCGCGTGCAGCACCGCGTTGGTGACCAGCTCGCTGACCAGCAGCTCGGCGGTGTCCACCAGGTCCGAGGCGACGTCGTCCAGCGCGGCCCGCACGAACCGCCGAGCCGACGCCACGCTCACCGGCGCCTGCGCGAATCGCCGTGACACCGCCGCCGACGGATCGAGATAGCCCATGTCACCAGTGTGTGCCCCGCACGACGGGCCTCGCAGCGCGCCATGCGTGCGCGCCCCGGCCGAATCGCCGTGATGTCCACCGGCCGGGTGAGGCCTTCGGGCGGCTCAGGGGCGGCCCGCTCTGGCAGGCGGGGGATCACTCCGATAGTTTGCCGGTGCGGCCCCGCGTTCTCCCCCGTACGCGGGGCCGCACCGATCGGCGCCGCCCCCGGCCGGCCACCGGCCTCGCCCGGCACAGGATCATGAGCCGATCGTGACCACCGCGCCGGCACGCGGACCGTCCGCCGCCCGGACCACACACCGGGCGCGCAGACACCCGGCTCACGCCCGACTCCAGGGTGCTCGCCTCACCGCGGCGAGGACGGGTGGAACTGACCGGCGGCTGCTTCTCCCCGAACAGCTCGGACAACCAGTCATGGCGCGTCGGTTGCCGGATGTCCGGGAACGACGGGAGCGAGCCGGGCGGGAGCCGTGATCTCCGGGCCGGCACAGGGCTGGTAGCGTCGCGTGGTCGCGGCGGGCGGCGCGAGAGAGGTGTCGGTGCGTGGGTGAGCGGCAGGACCGTGAGTGGGTGGCGATGACACCGGGCGATTTCGACCGGGACGCCCCGCTGGTCCTCAACGTGGGCACCGGGCCCACCACCGTCCCGGCCGAGCCGGACGAGTACGGCACGGCGCCCCTGTTCGGGGAGACGGCACCCGCACCGAGCGCCCCCCGCCGGAACCGGCGGGGGCGGCACTCACCCGCGCAGGAGCGGCTGTTCTGACCGTCGCCGCCAGGGCGCGGGACACGTGGGCACCTCGTCCACGGAGCCCGTACCGGCAGCGCGGTACCCGGCGGTCCTCGCGCCGGCCCCACGTGGCGTGCGCACCTGGTCCTTGACGTGCCGGCGCGGTCGACCCGTCGGCCGATCCCCTCACGCTCTCGACGCGCGGAGTGGTGCAGCACGGAACACAACACCCCTACGGTGCGTGGAAGTGCTCGGAACGCCTTTGTATCGAGCACATATTGACATGTAACTGCCGAGCCCGCAGAGTCGTGCCCCGAACGTGTTCGACAGCTCGACCGCGCTCCACCGTGCTCGACACGCCCGACAGTGCCCCGACCGTGATGCCGACCACCCACGAGGAGTGTTGCCGTCATGTCCGAAACGCCCGCTGTCTCACGCCGACTGCTCCTGGGCGGCGCCGTCGCCACCGGAGCGCTCGCGGCCGGGACGACCGCCTCGGCCCCCTCCGCCTCGGCGGCCGACCGGACGCCCCGCCGCAGGCCCGGCCAGAAGTCGATGACCGGCGTCCCGTTCGACGCCCACAGAACCGTCCGCGTCGGCGTCATCGGCCTCGGCAACCGGGGCAGCGGCATGATCACCGGCTGGGCGGCCGTCCCCGGCTGCACCGTGACCGCCGTCTGCGACATCCGCGCCGACCGCGCGCAACGCGCCGCCGACCGCCTGGAGGCCAAGGGCAGACCACGCCCCGCGGAGTACGGCGGCTCGGCCGACTCCTACGCCCGGATGCTCGGGCGGGACGACATCGACCTGGTGTACGTGGCCACGCCCTGGGAGTTCCACTACGAGCACGGCAGGGCGGCGCTGCTCAGCGGCAGACACGCCGTGGTGGAACTCCCCATCGCGACGGAGCTGCGTCAGCTGTGGGACCTGGTCGAGACCTCGGAGCGCACCCGCAGGCACCTGCTCCTGTCCGAGAACTGCAACTACGGCCGCAACGAGCTGGCCATGCTCAGGGCCGCGCACGACGGCCTGTTCGGGGAGCTCACCAACGGCCACGGCGGCTACCTCCACGACCTGCGCGAACTCCTCTTCTCCGACACCTACTACACCGACTCCTGGCGGCGCCTGTGGCACACCCGCAGCACCGCCTCCTTCTACCCCATGCACGGTCTGGCGCCGATCGCGGCGGCCATGGACGTCAACCGCGGCGACCGCATGACCACGCTGCGCGCCACCGCCACGGCCCCCAAGGGGCTGGCCGACTACCGCGCACGCTTCGTACCGCGGGACCACCCCAGCTGGAAGGAGACCTACGTCAACGGTGACCTGGTCACCTGCATGATCGAAACGGCGAAGGGCAGGACGATCCGGGCGGAGCACGACGTGAGTTCGCCCCGGCCGTACAGCCGGATCAACACCCTCGCCGGCAGCCGGGGGATCGTCGAGGACTACGCGGGACCCTCCCCGACCGGCGCGCGCATCTACGTCGAACCGGACCACAGCGGTCACGGCTGGCGCGATTTCGAGGGCTACCGCAAGGAGTACGACCACTGGCTGTGGCAGAAGGTCGGCGACGACGCCGCGGGCAACGGCGGTCACGGCGGCATGGACTACATCCTGCAGTGGCGCACCGTCCAGCTGATGCGGGCGGGACTGGTGCCGGACATCGACGTCTACGACTCGGCCGCCTGGTGCGCGCCCGTTCCCCTGAGCGCCACCTCGCTGGCCAGGGGCGGCCGACCGGTCGAGATCCCCGACTTCACCAGGGGCGCCTGGCGTGAGCGCAGGCCCGGCCTCGACTCGACGCCCACCGACATGCCGCCCGTCGGCTGAGCACCGGTGTACGGCACGGGTCCGCCATGGCACACGGTGCGCGGCCGTGGGCCGTGGCGGGCCCGCCACGACGTCGTGTCTGCCCTGCGCGGGGTCAGCGCTCGCGCAGGCGTCCCAGTTCCTCCAGCGTCCGGGCGGCGGCGCGGGCCAGGCCCGGCCGGTCGCGTACGAACCGGCGGGCGGCTCGCACCGGCTCCCGTCCCAGCCGGTAGAGCGCGCCGCCGGGGCCCGGGCCTACCACGGCGCCCGCGTTGACCCGCAGGTCACGCGTCTTGAACGACTCCTTGTAGCGCGCCGGCCCGCTGCCCAGGTCGACCAGCTCGATCCCGTCGGCGGCAGCCGCGTCCAGCATCCGCAGCAGCAGCAGAAGCCCGGGGGAGTACTTGCCGTACGCGCGGTCGTACGCCGGGAACCACCAGGACAGCACGGTGGGCGAGCGCAGCCCGAAGTGGGCGGCCACCGGCCGGCCGGCGGCGTAGAGCACGGACAGCACTCCCCGGCACTCGGGATCGTCGCTCCGGGCGAGCAGCTCCACCAGCCGGGTGATCCACGCCTGCGCGAACCGGTCCCGCCGGCCCGTCCGCCGGTACTGGGCGGACTTCCAGCGCATCAGCGCCCGCAACGCCCCGGGATCCGGATCGTCGTACACGAAACGCACCTCGCCGACCTGGCGGGCGAGTTTCCGCTCCTTGGCCAGGGTCTGTTTGACGAAACCCGGCGAGCTCCGGCGCAGGTCCTGCGCATACCGCTCGTATCCGTCACCGAGGTCGACGACCGGGGAAGCGAGTTCCTCGGTCGCGTGGGGCAGGAACAGGTCCTGGCCGGCCTCGAGACTGTCGAACTCCCAGGACGACAGGGCGCAGGCCCGCAGCAGGGCGTGGACGTCCGGGCGGACGCCCACGCGCAGCGCCATGCCCTGACTGTCCGACACCCCGAGCCCGATGGCCCGCCCGCGCCCCGCCAGGCCCCGTTCGTGCGGGAAGTACCCGATCGGGAACCCGTCCTCCCGCAGCACCGCGACCCTGGCCCCCGGCCTGACCCGCCCGACGGCCGCGGTGAACGCCGGGTCCATGAACGGATTCGCCGGCGCCGCGGACGCGGCCCTGATCTCCCGCCACATCTTCCGGTCGTCCGCGCCGAGTTCTCCCGGCCGGACCACGTCTATGCGCTTCTCGGACATTCGCCTGCCTCCTGCGTCGTCGGAACTCCGGACACACGAAGGCCTGCTGGAGACCGCGTTTCGGCGGGCAGTACTCGGGCCGCGCGGCGCAGGCCTCGTCGGTACTGCCGTGGCTCAGCAGCGGAACGCCTGCAGCTCGGGCCCGTATCGGGCGGCCCCGGGCACTCCCCGGCCGCCTGCCGGCCCCGGCGGGCGAGAGTCCGTGCCGTCCTGCCGCGCCGAGCGCGTCCACGCCCGGGCGCAGGCGGCCACGTCGTCGGCCCCGACTGATCCCGTGGTCCTCGGGGACCGGGCGGCGACCTGGCGGGGTGACAGATCCTCCTCGCGCGGGCACGGTTCGCCGGCCGTCTCGGACGCCACCGTCATGGATGCCGATACCGCCGCCGGGTCACGCTTCGGCGCCGGCTCCGACGGCCCCGGTGACCGCGGGGCGATGACATGCAGCAGCGCCCATGTCAGCACGAACGCCGCAGCTGCCCATCGAAGCCGCACTGTCGGACTCCTGACCTGCGTTCCGGCCGGGGCTGACATTCGGGCCGACACTGGACCAGTCCTCCCGAACACACCCAGTTGCGTCTCCAGTAGGCCGGGGGCGACCCGCCCAGTCAAGCCCGCGTGATATGAACCGGTACGCCCGGTCCGGACCGGCGGACGCACTGGTCCGGTGTCCTCTCGCACCGGGCGTCTAGGGGCGGGTGGACGCCCGCGGGCCGTGCTACTGCGCCAGGAACGGCTCCGGTCCCATGACGACGACCGGCTCCTTGTCCGGGTCCAGGGCGGTGAGCAACGCGCGCATGTGTTCCTCGCTCAGGGACACGCAGGCGTTGGTCGGCCCGTCGTGGTCCACGTGGATCCAGACACCGCCGCCCTTGTCCTCGCCCAGCGGGCGGGTCTTGTCCAGCGGGGTGGTGCCGGGCACCCGGTTGTAGTCGATGGCGATCACGTAGTCGAAGGAGCCCTCCAGCGGTTCGCCGAGATGCCCGGTGCCCGACACGGCGAACTCCGGGTCCTGGTCGTAGGGGAGCCGGGTCCCCGGGTCGGGCAGCCGGCCCCCGGCGTCACTGAGGCGGAAGACGCCGGTCGGCGTGTGCAGGTCGCCCGCCTCGTGGTCGTCGGTCCAGCCGCGCAGGCCGTTGTGGGCGGGCCAGGGGCCGGCGACCGCGCGCCAGCCCTGTGCGGGGTACCGCTCGTACAGCACCGCCCGTGCCTCGGACGAGTCCTCCGTGGCGCCCGAGACCACCAGGGCCTGCCGGGAGGCGTCGGGGACCCGGGCCCGCATCGCCGGTCCCAGCCCGGGAAGGGGGCGGGGAAAGGAGCGCGGGGGAGCGGGGTGGGGGGTCGCCGGTCGTGACGCGGGCCGGCCGGACGTCTGCGAGTCCTGGGGAGAGGCGCCCGGCTGCTGCTGGGCGCAGCCGGTTCCCAGCACGGCGGCGCACATGACAGCGCCGATCACCGGGGCCAGCGCTTTCCTGACGGTCATTTCGATCTCCGACTCCGTGTGTGGACTACTCATTGCTAGACCACTCGCGGAACCGGGTGGTGCGGCCGCCTCGCCGTCTCCCCCGTATGGCCCAGGCGGACGTACGTCCTGCACCGGCGGGACGCCGTGGAGCCTGCGCCGGACGCTCCCCCGTCGCCTCGTGCGGCGAGGCCGGGCCCGGCTGATACCCCGGGGAGTGACGACGCTCCGGGAGCGGGTCCGCGCCGCGAAGATCGTCACAATGCCGGGAGTGCCGGGGCCACGCCAGCGGCCGAGCACCTGCCGGAGGGCCTCGGAGGACCTCGACCCGCACGCCGTCACGGGCTTCGGACCGCAACATCGTTGCCGCTCACACCGCTTACTCACTGGTGAGGCTCGGACATGCCGTGTAGCGTCAGCAGCAGATGTCGTGGTTCGCCCAGACCGCCCGCGCCGGAGTGCGGGCGGTTTGCTGTGCAATGCCGGAGGACCAGGACGACCACCTCCGGGTTCGCACGGTGCGAATCCGATATCGGCTGAAAGGCAAAGGCATGGCCAGCGGAACCGTCAAGTGGTTCAACTCTGAAAAGGGCTTCGGCTTCATCGCGCAGGACGGCGGCGGCCCCGACGTCTTCGCGCACTACTCCAACATCAACGCCACCGGCTACCGCGAGCTGCAGGAAGGCCAGGCCGTCACCTTCGACATCACCCAGGGCCAGAAGGGCCCGCAGGCGGAGAACATCACCCCCGCCTGACCGGGAGACTGCCGGACAGGGCGCGGTGCCCGGGAACCGATCGGTTTCCGGGCACCGCGCCGGTGTCCTGTGCGGTGCCCCGCGCGCCGCGGCCCTCCCTCAGGGAAGGCGCCGCAGGAAGGCGAGCAGGGCGGCCGTGAGTTCGGAGGGCGCGTCCTCCTGGACGAGATGGCCCGCGTGAGCGATCGGCTCCCACTGGGCGCCGGGGACGGCAGCGGCGAGTTCGCGTCCCTTCGCCGCGGGAATCCACGCATCGTCCTCGCCCCAGCAGATCAGTGTCGGGACACCGATGCCGGAGTACCGGTCCTGGATCTCGTCGGTGTGGCACTGGTCGGCCTGGGCGATCTGCCGGTAGAAGGCCGGCTGCCCCGACTCGCCGAGCCAGGGTTCGACGAGCCGGTCCAGCACCGCGGGATGCAGCCCCGGGCTGCTGGCGGACCCCACGTACTCACGGACCAGAGCCCGATGGAGCGCCGGCGGCAGCTCCGCGAAGACCTCCGCGTGTTCGCGGACCAGCCGGAAGAACGGCGATCCCCATGGCGCCAGTGCGACGGGATCGACCAGGGCGAGGGCCCGGTAGCGGACGCCGTGCAGAAGACGCGCCCGCAGAGCGACGGCGCCGCCGAAGTCGTGGGCGACCACGAGGGGATCCTCCAGACCCCAGTGGTCCAGCAACGCGGTAAAGACCCGGCCCTGGGCGGCCAGGGACACATCCTGGCCCGCGGACTTCTCCGAGGTTCCGTAGCCGGGCATGTCCCAGACGAACACCTGGTGGTCACGCGCCAGCGCACGGGCCACCGCACGCCAGACGTACGAGGAGAACGGCGTGCCGTGCAGCAGGACCAGCGGTGGCCGGTCCGCTCCTCCCAGCCGGTTCCAGCGGACGGCCCCGGAACTGCTGGGGAACGTCTCGGGCAACGGCCACTCGGACATGGGAACCGCTCCTTTCGGTCGGACTCGGTCGGACTCCGGTGACGGGTGCTCCGGTGACGGCGGCTCACCCGCCCGGGCCTGTCGGCATCGACCACGGAGCGGATCCCCCGGACCCGCCGTGGCACCCCGCGGACGCCGCGCCCCCAGGCGGTGAGCCCTCTGTCGTTCAGTGGTGAGGCCCCGTGTCGTTCAGGTCGCGGCGAGGGCGTCCGCGGTCAGCACATCACGGTTTGCGGGCCAGGCCGCCGTGTTCGCCGATGAGCTCCGGAGCGGCGGAGCCGGCCTCCGGACGCCAGCGGGTGACCGGGACGACTCCGGGGTCCACGAGCTCCAGTCCGTCGAAGAACGCCGTGATCTGATCCACGGTGCGCAGGATGTACGGAGCGGCGCCACTCTCGTTGTAGGCGTCCTGGGCCCGGTCGAATTCCGGATCGATGCCTCGCGAGCCGTCGTTGACGGAGAGGTAGCTGCCGGACGGCAGTGCGCCCATCAGCCGGGTGACGAGGGAACGCGCCCGGTCGTAGTCCGCCACGTGGCCCAGGATGTTGCTGAGGACCAGGGCGACGGGCCGGTCGAGGTCCAGCGTCTTCGCCGCGGCCGCCAGGACACTGTCGGGGTCGAGTACGTCGGAGTCGATGTAGGCGGTCGCCCCCTCGGGAGTGGAGTAGAGCAGCGCCCGGGCGTGTGCGAGGACCATCGGATCGTTGTCGACGTAGACGATCCGGGTTTCGGGGGCGATGCGCTGGGCGACCTCATGGGTGTTCTCGGCGGTCGGCAGACCCGTCCCGATGTCGAGGAACTGCCGGACACCCGCCTCGGCGACCAGGTACGTGATGGTGCGGCGCAGGAAGGCACGGCTGCTGCGGGCGATGGTGACGATGCCGGGGAAGACGGCGGTGTACGCGTCGCCGGCCGCCTCGTCGACGGGGTAGTTGTCCTTCCCGCCCAGCCAGTAGTTCCAGATCCGGGCGGAGTGCGGCACCGAGGTGTCGATCTTGTGGTGCGCCGCGGGGCCGGGTGTCGTCGCGGGGTCGCTCATGGGTACGTCCGTCTTTCAGCCGAGGCATGGGTGCTTGACCACAACCTACGTCGCAACGGCCTTTTCCCGTGCACCGGTTCACTTTTCCCGGGCCGCCCCGGTCATTCCCGCGCACTTCCGGTCACCTGTCGTGACTCCTCCGGATGCGGCGACGGAAGCCCGGCGGAAATCGGGGGGCGGATCGCCGGCGATTGTGCCAGGGTGGCCGGTCGGCAAGGCCGTCGTCCCTCCGGGGGCTCGTCCCGTTTCGTGGCAGGAGTGTCCGATGGCACCGTCTCGTCTGGTTCCGTTGCTGGAACAGTTCGCATGGGCCTGTGAGCGCCTCACCGGCCGTATGACCGGGCCGGTCATGGACAGCGGTGACGGGGCGGAGACGGGGGTGGGTCCCTTGACGGACGAGGAGTACTTCTGGGAGCCGGTGCCGGGCTGCTGGTCGGTCCGGCGGCGGGCGCACCGGCCGGGGCCGCGCGCGACCCTTCTGACCGGCGCAGGTGACTGGGGCAGGGACGCCGCGCCGTACCCGCATCCCTCGCCGCCGCCCTTCACGACCCTCGCGTGGCGGCTGACCCACCTCAGCGAGATGCTCCTCCTGCGGGCGGATCACACGGCCGGCACCCACACCCTCACCCGTGACGACTACGTCGTCAGCGGCGGCGCGGCGGAAGCGGTCGCGGCATTCGGCACGGGCGCCTCCGCCTGGCGGGAAGCGCTGCTGGAGACCGACGACGCCGCGCTGGACACCGTCGGCCGGTGCACGTACCCCCATGGCAGCGACGCGGAGAGCCCGTTCATCGACATCGTCTGGTGGGTCAACCAGGAAGTACTGCACCACGGGGCCGAGATCGCCCTGCTGCGCGACCTGTACCGCGCACGGCACCGGTAACGCGGCCAACGTCGTGGGCGGTCCGTCACCGGCCGCGGCCGTCGGCCGAGGCGGCGCCATCATGAACGTACCGTCCTCGACGGCCTGCCAACGGCGTTTGGCTCGAGCCGGACGGGCAGGGCACCCAGGCCACCGCGTGGGGGAGGACCCGGCGCGGCAGCAGCCGCCCCGCGGGCGCCCGTGCCGGCGCGGGCCCTCGGACGGCAGTGCGCCTAAAGACGCGGCGCGCCCGTCACCGACATCACCAGGGAGTACAGGGAGGTGGTCGCCGTGATGAACAGGCGGTTGTTCTTCGGACCCCCGAAAGCGATGTTGGAGACGGGCTCGGGCACGTGCAGCCGGCCGATGAGGGTGCCGTCGGGGTCGTAGCAGTGGACACCGTCGTCCAGCGCGGCGGCCCACAGGCGGCCCTCGTCGTCGAAGCGGATGTTGTCGAAGCGCACGTCCCCCCGGCCCTCGGCGAAGACCTTCCCGTCGGACAGGGTGCCGTCCTCGCGGATGTCGAAGGCGTGGATCCGGGCGGCCCGGGAGTCGGAAACGTACAGCCGCTTCTCGTCGGGGGACAGGATGACGCCGTTGGGTCCGTCGAAGCCGTCGGCGGCGAGCCGGACGTCCCCCGAGGCCGGGTCGATCCGGTACACGTTGCACGCGCCGATCTCGGACGGGGCGCGGTGCCCCTCGTAGTCGCTGAGGATGCCGAAGTCCGGGTCGGAGAACCAGATGGTGCCGTCGGAACGTACGACGGAGTCGTTCGGACTGTTGAGCCGCTTGCCGTCGTAGCGGTCGGCGAGGACGGTCACGGTCCCGTCGGGTTCGGTGCGGGTGACGCGGCGGTTGCCCTGTTCGCAGGTGACCAGGCGGCCCTGCCGGTCGAGGGTGTTGCCGTTGCTGTTGCCGGCCGGGGACCGGAAGACGCCGACCGTGCCCGTGGCCTCGTCCCAGCGCATGATGCGGTCGTTGGGGATGTCGCTCCAGATCACCTGGCGCCAGGCGGGGAGGTAGAGCGGGCCCTCGGTCCAGCGGCAGCCGTCGTGCAGGACCTCCAGCCTGCTGTCACCGTTCACACAGCGTCCGGTGCGGAACCGGTCGTCCAGGATCTCGTACGGGCCGACGACGGCGGACATGATGCCCTCCCAGCGAGAACTGATCAGAATGTGATGCAACGTAACACGCCTGTTACGGATCATCTTCGAACGGCCGCGGGACGCCGGTCGGCGCGGCACCAGCGGCCGGGACACCTCAGCGGAGATGCCGAGGGTCGAGGCCGTGGCGGTGTTCGCCCAGGACCCGCGCGCAGACCTCGGCCTCACCCGCCGGGCCGAAGACGCCCCCCGAAGGACCGGCGCTGCCGCGGGCCACAGCGGCGGCGACGTCTCCTTCCCGTGCCCCGGCGTACGGCTCCTCGGAACTCTTCGTGTCAGTCATGGGCACACCCTGCGTCGTTCCTCGCCGAGAACGCCATGTCCCTTGCCGATCCCGCAAAGCCGTCCGTGCGGCCCCCCGGCGTGCCGCGCGCCTCCACGGCGTGGCCGTGGGCCCGCCGGGGAGGCGGCCCTACGGGGCAGGCAACCTACTGGGCACTGGCGGCCGGCCGCACCACGATCTCGTTCACGTCCACCCCGGCAGGCTGGGAAACGGCGAAGGCGACGGCATCCGCGATCGCCGACGCGGGAATGGCCACCGAGCGGTAGGCCTTCATGTCCTCCCGCGCCCGCGGGTCGGAGATGGAATCGGCCAGTTCGGACTCGGTGACCCCCGGGGAGACGACACTCACCCGGATGTCCCCGGTCGACTCCTGCCGCAGCCCCTCGGAGAGGGCGCGCACCGCGAACTTGGTCGCGCAGTACACCGCGGCGGTGGGGACCACCTCGTACGCACCGACCGACGCGACGTTCACGAACTGCCCGCCGCCCTGCTGCCGCATGACCGGCAGGGCGGCGGCGATGCCGTGGAGCACACCGCGGACGTTCACGTCGATCATCCGGTCCCACTCGTCGACCTTCAGTGCCGCGAGCGGCGAGAGCGGCATCACCCCGGCGTTGTTGACCATCACGTCCACCCGTCCCCAGCGTTCCGTCGCGGCCGACACGAACCCGCGCACATCGGCGGCGTCGGTGACGTCCAGCCGGCGGCAGACGGCGGTGCCGCCCTCGGCGGTGATCTGCCCGGCCAGCTCCTCGAGGCGTCCGGTGCGGCGTGCGCCCAGGAACAGCCGGTGGCCGTCGGCGGCGAGGCGGCGGGCCGTCGCCTCCCCGATGCCGCTGCTCGCGCCGGTGACCAGAACGACCTTGGCGATGTGCGTCATGACGTGTTGTCCTCTCGATGCGGTTGTCGCTGTCGCACCGAGTCTGGGCAGGTCAGCGGCGGTCCACCAGGACGCCTGCCGCCTGGGTGCGGCACACCCTGGAAGCACGGCCGGCCACCTCATAGCCTGGACCGCATGGACGACAACCACTTGGGCGACTTCCTGCGCGCACGCCGGGCCGGCCTGCGGCCGGAGGACGTCGGCATGGCGAGCCACGGCTTCCGCAGGGTCGCCGGACTGCGCAGGGAGGAGGTCGCGGTCCTGGCCGGAGTCAACGCCGACTACTACACACGCCTGGAACAGGGGCGCGAGCGCAACCCCTCGCCCCAGGTACTCGACGCCCTCGCCCGCGCCCTGCGCCTGGACACCGACGCCCGGGCGCACCTGTACCGGCTGGCCGGGAGTGCACCGGGCGAGGACACGCGCGTTCACACGGCCGAGCGGGTCGGCCCGGCACTGCGCCAGTTGATGGACGGCTACTCCGGCACCCCGGCGTTCGTCCTGAGCCGCACGCTGGACCTCCTCGCAGTCAACGCCCTGGCCGACGCCCTCTTCGCCCCGTTCGCCCCGGCGGACAACCTGGCCCGCATGGCCTTCCTCGACCCGGCGGGCCGGCACTTCTACGCGGACTGGGACCGGGCGGCCCAGGCCACCGTCGCCAACCTGCGCCAGGCGGCCGGCTTCGACCCGGACGGCCCACGACTGCGCGACCTGGTCCGCACCCTCACCGAGCACAGCGCGGACTTCGCCCGGCTGTGGAGCGCCCACACCGTGCGCGGCAAGACCCTGGACGCCAAACGCCTGATCCACCCGGACGTCGGACCGCTCGACCTCACCTACCAGTCCTTCGACGTACGCGATGCCCCCGGCCAGCAACTCGTCATCTACCACGCCGAACCCGGCAGCCCGAGCGCCCAGGCCCTCGACCTCCTCGGCTCACTCCATGCCACGCGGCGCAGGGCGCAGCCCCGTCACCACGGGTAGCGGGCACCGCCCGGGCGGCCGCCGCGTCCCTCGTTGCCCTGCCGGACCGAGGGGGCGGCCCGTGTCCGCCCGGTCAGCGCGGACGGCGTACATAGGCGTCCGCCTCGGGGCTGCGCGGCCCGTGGGCCAGGTTGTCGGCCGCCGAGGAGAAGGCCACCGTCCGTGCCCGGGCGTCGAGCGGCCGGTCCCCGGTGTCCACCGTCACCGGCGCACCGTCGGCGTCCGTGATCGCCACCTCGGTACGGCCGTTGCGCAGGTCGCGCAGGTACCAGGTACCCGGATCCGACGCGTTCGCGAACGCGCGGAAGAGCAGGTGCCGGCCGTTGCCGCTGAGCGCCCCGTCGGCGGTCGAGAGGGTGGGGTCGGGTGCCTCGACGATGCGCAGGGCGTCGGTGCGCAGGTCGCGGACGTACACGTTGGAACCGGCTCCGTTGGTGTCCTCGGGGCCGAGGTCGGTGGCCGTCGAGGTGAAGGACGCGTAGCGGCCGTCGCCGCTGACACCGGCCTGGGTCGCCCTGCCGTTGCCGCGCGTGCCTTCGGGCGTCGTGTGCAGCGACCGGCGGGTGCCGGTCTGCGGGTCCGCCACCATGACGTCGGAAGCCGGGTTGTCGTACGGCCAGTAGCTGCCGCACGTGAACACCAGGACGCCGCCGTCGTCGCTGAGCAGCGGGGTGTGCCCCCGATGCAGGCAGAGCGGCTGCTCCGTGAGCTCCCCGGTGCGCATGTCCCGCACGGCCACCCCCGCGCCCGGCCGGGGAACCGTCTCGCTCACCGCGAACGCGACGTACCGGCCGTCGGCACTGACGGACGCGTGCAGCGCCCAGCGCATGGATCCGCCGAGGTCGTTGCCGACGTATTTCACCTCCCCGCTGCGCAGGTCCCGCCAGTAGACCGACGGCATGTCGTGGACCTCGCCCGGTATGAGGTCCGTCGAGGCGGAGACGAAGACCGCGTACCTGCCGCTCGCACTGATCGCCCCCGCGGTCGCGCCGTGCGCGGACTGGCCTCCGGCGGCGTCGGTGCTGACACGCTGTGTGCGGTTGGTTCTCAGATCCCGTACGAAGACGTCCGGTGCGCCGTTGGTGTCGCCGGGGACCAGGTTGGACGCCGACGACGTGAAGAGCGCGTAGCGGCCGTCGGCGCTGAGCGACGGTGCCTCCGACTTCCCGTCGGCGCCCTGGGTGAGGCGGAGGCTGTGCGGGGCCTTCGGCTTCTTCCCCGGCCGTTCGTGGCGCGCGTCGTGCGGTGCCGCCTGTGCCGCCGCGGGCGACAGCAGTACCGCGACACACGCGGCCGCGGCGGCCACGGCCGCAGATCGTAGTCCGCTTCGCATGGTTCCCCTTTCGGTTCGTGGACGGACGGGCCCCGGCCGCCTCGCTCGAGGCGGCCGGGCGACACGGGAGGTACAGGCGGTGCGGTGGTGCGGCGACGCCGCGGGGATCAGCGCATCGTCCGGACGTACACGTCGCCGCCCGGGCTGGGAGCACCGGGCGCGAGACCGCCGTCGGCGGACGAGAAGACGACGGTGCGGCCGTGGGCGTCGAGCGGCCGCTCACCCGTGGTCGCGGCCGCGGGCGTCCCGTCCGGGGTGTGACCGACCGCGGTGGTGCGCCCCGTGCGCAGGTCGGTCCGGTACAGGTGGGTCGTGCCCCAGGTGGTGCCGGACGGTGTGAAGCCGAAGACGACGTACCGGCCGTCGCGGCTCATGGACGGCGCGGTGCTCCAGCCCTGCGGGGAGGGCGCGTCGAGCCGCCGGACCGCCCCCGTGCGCAGATCGGTGACGAACACGTCGTGGTTCGCGCCGTTGGGGTCCTCCCCGGGTACCAGGTCGGTCGCCCACGAGGAGAAGGCGGCGAACCGTCCGTTGCCGCTGATCGCCGGGTACCCCGAACGCGCCGTGGTGGTGGAGCCGTCCGCCGCCACGTCCAGCCGCCGGGACTCGCCGCTTCGCAGGTCCAGCAGGAAGACCCGGCTCGGCGGATGCTGGACGGGAGCGGGGACGCTCTCCCAGTAGACGAGCCGGCGGCCGTCGTCACTGAGGTGCGCCTCGCTCGCCCAGGGGGACTCCAGCACCGTCAACTCACCGGTGCGGAGGTCCCGTACGGCGGTGCGGTGGCCCGGACGGCCGGTCCGGGCCTGCCGCGCGGTGAACGAGACGTGGCGTCCGTCCGCGCTGACGGAGGCACCCGCCAGCGTGCTGCTGTCCCCCGGGTAGAGGTCGTCGGGACCGCCGACCCAGTCGGTCGCCCCGGTCCTCAGATCGCGACGGAAGTACCCGTACTGTTCCTGGTTCTCTCCCTGGACGAGGCCGCGAGACCGGAAGACGACGTACCGGCCGGTGGCGCTGATCACCGGGGCACTGCCGCCGTACGCCGCCTGGGCACCGTCCGCGGTGAGGCTGACCCGCGTGGTGCGGCGGGTTCGCAGGTCGTACAGGAAGACGTCCGGAAGGGCGTTGGTGTCGTCCGGCACCAGGTTGTCCGCGGACGAGCCGAAGACGACGTACCGGCCGTTCGCGCTGACGGAGGCGTCCCCGGAGGGGCCGTTGGCTCCGTCGGTGACACGCCGAAGGGACGGGTCCCTGGCCTCGTCCTGCCCGTTCGGTGACGCCAGAGCGCCCGTGGGTGCCAGGAGCGTCGTGGCGCACGCCGCGGCGGTCACCGCGAACAGCATGGATCTGAACTTCCCGCGCATGAATCCCCCCTGATTCATCCGTCCCCGGCCCCCACCGGGCACGTGCCTGATCCAAGCCCAACTCCCCTCCCTGGACAATCCGTTGTTTGCCGTACAACCAGGTGGGGAGATCGATCGTCCGTGCGCGCGACCGGGCGGTGCCGGACGGTGGGCGGGGACGCCCGCCGAGACCAGCACGACCGGGGCGGCCCCGTCGGCGCCGTCCGGTGGCGCGGACCGGCCCGCCGCTCAGGCATCGGCCGCAGCGGGCTCCTCCCGAGGCTCGACGAGCTGCTCGCGTACGTAGTTCCAGATGACCGCGATGATCGCGGCGACGGGTACGGCGAGCAGACTGCCCACGATTCCGGCCAGGCTGCCGCCCAGTGTCACCGCCAGCAGGATCACCGCCGCGTGCAGACCGAGTCCGCGGCTCTGGATGATGGGCTGGAACACGTTGCCCTCCAGCTGCTGCACCACGACGATGATCGCCAGCACGATCAGCGCGTCCGTCAGGCCGTTCGACACCAGGGCGATGAGTACCGCGACGAAGCCCGCGAACAGGGCACCCACGATGGGCACGAAAGCGGAGACGAACGTCAGCACCGCGAGAGGCAGTACGAGGGGCACGTCCAGGATCCACAGTCCGAGACCGATGAAGACGGCGTCGAGCAGACCCACGAGTGCCTGCGAGCGGACGAAGGAGCCCAGGGTCTCCCAGCTGCGCAGGGCGACGGCCGGGACGTCGACGGCGAGCCGGCCGGGCAGCTGGCGGCCGAGCCATGGCAGGAACCGCGGCCCGTCCTTGAGGAAGAAGAACATCAGGAAGACGCCCAGCACCGCGGTGATCAGACCGTTGACCACGGTGCTCAGGCCTGTGGCCACGGTGTTGACCACGCTGCCGATGCTGTCCTGGACGCGTGCCATCGCGGAGTCGAGCGCACTGGTGATCTGGCCGTCGTCGATGTTCAGCGGCGGCCCCGCGGCCCAGTCGCGCAGCCGGTCGATGCCTTCGACCACGCCGTCGGTCAACTCGTCGGTCTGCGAGGACATCGGCACCGCGATCAGCGCCACGATGCCCGTGACGGCCAGGAGGAAGACCACGGTCACCACCGCCGCGGCCAGGGCGGGACGCCACCCGTGCCGCCGCAGGAAACGGGCGGCGGGCCAGGTCAGCGTGGTCAGGAGCAGGCCGACTGTCAGCGGCCACACGACCGACCACATGCGTCCGAGGACCCACAGGACCACCGCAAGCATGACAAGTATCAGCAACAACTCGGCAGAGGTACGCGCGGAGGTGCGGAGCGCGGCGCGGGTCCTCGCGGAACTCAATCTGGCAGACATGGGGATCACCTTATGGCGAAGCCGGTTGCCCTCCTCGCCCGACCTCTTCCGCCGCGGGCGGGGGCCGGTTCACGGCACCTCGATCCAGCCGAGTGTGCGCTCCACCGCCGCCTTCCACCCGGCGTACCCCTGTGCGCGCCGGTCCTCCGTCCACTGGGGTTCCCAGCGCCTGGACTCGTGCCAGTGAGTGCGGAGTTCTTCGGTGTCCCGCCAGAAACCCGTGGCCAGTCCCGCCGCGTAGGCCGCGCCGAGGGCGGTGGTCTCCGCGACGAGGGGACGGCTGACCGGTATGCCGAGGACATCGGCCTGGATCTGCATGCAGAGGTCGTTGGCGGTCACGCCCCCGTCGACCTTGAGCTCGTCGAGGTGGACCCCGGAGTCCTGTTCCATGGCCTCGACGACGTCGCGGCTCTGGTAGCAGATGGCCTCCAGGGCCGCCCGTGCCAGGTGCGCGTTGTCGTTGTACCGGGCGAGGCCGACGATCGCTCCCCGGGCGTCCGAACGCCAGTAGGGGGCGAACAGGCCCGAGAAGGCGGGGACGAAGTACATGCCGCCGCTGTCCTCGACGGTACGGGCGAGGTCCTCGCTCTCGGCAGCGGACTTGATGATCTTCATCTGGTCGCGCAGCCACTGCACGGCGGACCCTGTCACCGCGATGGAGCCCTCCAGCGCGTAGACCGCGGGTCCGTCGCCGAACTGGTAGGCCACGGTGGTGAGAAGGCCGTGCTGCGAGCGGACCGGTTCCGTGCCGGTGTTGAGCAGCAGGAAGTTGCCGGTGCCGTAGGTGTTCTTGGCCTCGCCGGGCGCGAAGCAGACCTGCCCGACGGTGGCCGCCTGCTGGTCGCCGAGCACCCCGCCGATGGGGATGGCGGCGCGCAGCGGCCGCGAGGTCCGGGCCACACCGTACGCCTCCGCGTGCGACGAGGCGTTGATGGCGGGGAGCATCGCCCGGGGGATGCCGAAGAAGCCCAGCAGTTCGTCGTCCCAGTCGAGCGTCTCCAGGTCCATCAGCATCGTGCGGCTCGCGTTGGTCACGTCGGTGGCGTGGATGCCGCCGTCGGGACCGCCGGTCAGGTTCCACAGGATCCAGGCGTCCGTGTTGCCGAAGAGGGCGTGCCCGCCTTCCGCCGCTTCACGGACGCCGTCGACGTTCTCCAGGATCCACTGGATTTTGCCGGCGGAGAAGTAGGTCGCCGGCGGCAGCCCGGTCCTGCGGCGGATGACGTCGCCCCGGCCCGAACGTGCGAGGTTCGCCGCGATGGTGTCGGTGCGGGTGTCCTGCCACACGATGGCGTTGTAGTAGGGGCGGCCGTTGCGCGGGTCCCAGACCACGGTGGTCTCCCGCTGGTTGGTGATGCCGATCGCCGCCAGGTCGGTCGCCGACAGCCCGCTGAAACGCAGGGCGTTCTGCATCACCGAGTTGGCGCGCTCCCAGATCTCCACCGGGTCGTGCTCCACCCACCCGGAGCGGGGGAGGATCTGGGCGTGTTCCAGCTGGTGTTTCGCCACCTCGTTGCCGTCGTGGTCGAAGATCATGAATCGGGTGCTGGTGGTTCCCTGGTCCACCGCGCCGATGAAGTCCGCCATGCTGTGCCGCCTCTCCGGCCGGTGTCAGTCCTCGGGCGCCGGTACGCGCCCCGTGGGCTCCGGTTCCGCCGCAGGCAGGAACCGGCCGATGAAAACCTCGTACAGACCCGCGCCGAGCACGCCACCGATCAGCGGGCCGACGATCGGCACCCAGAAGTAGAGGTTCCCGTACTGGTCCCGCCATGCTCCGCCGTACCCGGTGAGGAAACTGGCCAGCCGGGGGCCGAAGTCGCGGGCCGGGTTGATGGCGTATCCCGCGTTGGTGCCGAAGGCCATGCCGATCGCCACCACGACCAGGCCGATGACGAAGGGCGCCAGGTTCGCGCCCGGCGGCGAGTTCAGCATGTCCGTGAGGGCCAGGATCAGCAGCAGGAGGATGGCGGTGCCGATGACCTGGTCGCGAAAGGCCCCCCACTCGTGCACCGGGAGAGCGGTGTTCCCGTTGGCGGGGAGCGTGGAGAACACGGACTGCGTCTTGACGGTGTGGCCGGGATCGGCCTTCGCCAGCGCTTCGGTGTAGTTCCAGCGGACCAGGAGAGCCGCCACGAAGGCACCGGCTGTCTGGGCCAGCGCGTAGGGAACCACTTTGCGCCACGGAAACCCCTTGAACGCGGCGAGGGCGACGGTCACCGCCGGGTTGAGGTGGGCACCGCTCAGCCGTCCCGCCACATAGGCGCCCAGCGCGACACCGAGCCCCCACGCCCAGGAGATGCTGTCGTGGTCCCCGAGGCCGCCCTCCGGATCCGTGAGGGCCCCGCCCGCGGCCACTTGGGCCACCACGCCGCAGCCGAAGAGGATGAGGACCATCGTCCCGGCGAACTCGGCCGACAGTTCACCGACCGAGCCGGACCTCTTGAGCCGCTCAGCCATGGAAGCTCACCTTCCGCCGGTTGGACCGGCCGTCGACTGCCCGGGCCTCTCAGTCGTCAGATTAAGGTGATGAGGGACAAGTCGCACACAATGTGCGCCCGTCCGCTCGGCGCCAGCCGGTGCCGTCCAGGGCCGGGGCGATCAGGGCGAAGTCCCGGTCGGTCAGTGCAAGCGGTCTTGGGCGCGGTCATCCGCGGCTCGATGTGCTCCTCAACGACGCCGGCATCGTGGCTCCGCCACGACGCCCGAGCGCGCAGGGCTCGCGCATCCCGGCTCCACCGTCACCGACCTGCAGACGAGTGGGCCGACCGGCATGGTGAAGATGCCGTTCGGCCGCGTCCTCGTACCGTTCGCCCACTTCCCGGACCGGGGCGCGCCGCCGCAGCCGTACGCGGCGACCGACCCGAGCGCGCAGGGTGGTGAGTTCGTCGGGCCGGACGGCCCGGCGGAGCTGCGCGGCGGACCGGCACGGGTCCGGCTGTCACCCTCGGCGGCGGACGCCGGACCAGCCCGGTGACGGTGTGCCCGGCCCGGACCAGCCGGGGGCCAGGGCCGAGTGCTCGCCGGTCGGGCCGGCCCCTGATCGACACCCGCGGGGCCGGTGTCGTGGGCGCGGACATGGTCGCGGCTCGCCCCGGCCCGCGACGGTGTCCTGATCGCCGCGCCGGTCGACCAGGCCCGCGCCTGCGGCGCCGACCGCCGCGCGGGCGCCGGCCGCGACGTCCGGCACCCCGGGCCCGGCCCGCCACGTGCCGGGTTCCCACAGCCGTGTGCCTGCCGCTCGCGACCGGCCGGGCCGGCGTCCCCGGCACCGCTCGATCGGCGACCGGCTCACCACCGGCGTCTCCCGGGGACGACGACCCGGGGCCGCTGGCCTCACGGACCGATGGGCATCCGGCGCTTGTGGTCGGTCAGCCGGTAACGGGTGACGATCTTTTCGAAGGCCTGCTCCTCCACCGGCTTGCCCTCCAGGAAGTCGTCGATCTCGTCGTACGTCACTCCGAGGGCGTCCTCGTCCGCCTTGCCGGGGTCGAGGGTCTCCAGGTCGGCCGTCGGAACCTTGCGCACCAGCTCGGCGGGCGCGCCCAGCGCCTCGGCGACAGCGCGCACGCGGCGCTTGGTGAGACCGGTCAACGGGACCAGGTCGGCGGCGCCGTCACCGAACTTGGTGAAGAAGCCGGAGACCGCCTCCGCCGCGTGGTCGGTGCCGACGACCAGGCCGTCGTGCGCGCCGGCCACGGCGTACTGCGCGATCATGCGCTGCCTGGCCTTGACGTTGCCCTGCACGAAGTCCTGGTGACCGGCGTCACGGAAGGTCACGCCGGCGGCGACCAGCGCCTCGAGGGCGGCGTCGCTCGCGGGCTTGATGTCCACGGTCAGCACGTGGTCGGCCTTGATGAAGGAGAGCGCGAGCTGAGCGTCGTGCTCGTCGGCCTGGACACCGTGCGGCAGCCGCATCGCGTAGAAGGCCGCCTCGTGCCCCTCGGCCCGCGCCCGCTCGACGGCGAGCTGGCACAGCCGGCCCGCGGTGGTCGAGTCGACACCGCCGCTGATACCGAGTACGAGGGAGCGCAGACCGGTGGAGGTCAGCCGCTCGGCCAGGAAGGCCACCCGGCGTTCGATCTCCCGCTCGGCGTCGAAGGTCTCCGCGACCTCCAGTTCCCGGGCGATCTCCAGTTGCAGGGCGATGGACGCCGGCTCGCTCAATTCCGCTCCTTGTTCGATCCGCAGGGGGACTTCTCACCCACCCTACCCAGAGGCGCCCGGGGGATCCCTGGCCGACCGGTGTGTGGAGCGCTGCGTGCGGGGTGACCGTCACGGGCCACCCCGCACGGCCGCGGGTCAGCTCAGCGGCTCCACGCGGATGTTGCGGAACCGCACCTTGTTGCCGTGGTCCTGCAACCGGATCGCCCCGGCGGCCGGCGTCTCGGCCCTGCCCGACGCGGTGGGCCCGTCGAGGACGATGTCGTCGTGGACCTTCTCGCCGTTCCACACCACCGTGACCCGGGCGTCGGCGGTCTTGCGGCCGCTGTCGTCGTAGCGGGCCGCGCGGAAGACGATGTCGTACGTCTGCCACGTCTCCGGCGGCGCCGCCGCGTTGGTGTCGGGCGCCTTCTTCAGGTAGATCGCGCCGGCCTCGTCGGTGGCCGGCGAGGTGTCACCGTAGGAGTCGAGGATCTGCAGCTCGTAGCGGTCCTGGAGGAAGATGCCGCTGTTGCCGCGGTCCTGTCCGGTCACGTCCGGCGGCAGCAGCGGGACGCGGTACTCGACGTGCAGCCTGAAGTCCTGGAAGGCGTTCTTGGTGCGGATGTCACCGCAGCACACCTCCATCGACCTCTCCTCGGCCAGCGGCCATGCCACGCGCCGCCCGTCCGTGTGCTGCCACTGCTCCTGCGAGGCGGCGGTGCCGTCGAAGAGGGCGACGCGCGCGCCGTGCGGGTGCACGGTGATCAGGTCGAGGTTGACATGGCCGGTGTCGCCGGGGTCGTACCGGTAGGAGACGGTGTTGTGGCCGGCGCGCAGTCTCAGGCGTTCGGTCTGCGTGGACCAGGAGTCCCAGTCCCCGGTGGAGGCGAGTTCCGTCTGGCGCACCTTCTTCCCGTTGGCGTACAGGGAGAGGGACTTGGTGCCCTCGAACGGGTTCGGGCCGTTGGAGTAGCGCAGGCCCACGTCGTAGGTGCCCGACTTCGGGACCGTCACGTCGAACGTCGTGGCGGCCTTGCCCTCGGTGTCGTACCGGTCGACGAATCCGCTGCCGGAGTAGCCGACGTGGTCGGTGTCGACACCGGCCGTGCCCGTCAGGCGCGCCTCTTCGGCCTCGTAGAGGGTGGCGGGCGGCGGCTGCTTGCCGGGCATCTCGTTGAGCGTGTACCAGGCCTCGGTGCTCCACAGCGTCTCGCCGGTCGCCGAGGTGAAGGGGCGGGGGGAGCGCACGTGCACCACGCGCTCCGGCTGGAGGCCGTCCAGCCTCAACCGGACGGTCCGGCCGTCCTTGGAGAGCGTCGCCGAGCGTACCGCCAGCTCCTCCTCGGCGATCTTCGGGCCGCCGTAGTCGGCGGTCGGCGTGTAGTGCCACTGCTCGACATCGTAACGCGCGGCGAGCTCCGCCGCGGTCTCGTCGGAGACCGGCTGCGTGTACGTCAGGTCGAAGCCGCCCGGCACCGCCCGCATCTTCTGGATGTCGAAGGTGTTGCCGCCGTTCGGCGTCAGCTTCTGCAGACCGAACTTGAGCTTGCCCTCCTGGCCCCAGTTGCCGTCGGCGCCCAGACCACCGGCGTAGATCGCTCCGTCGGGGCCGAGGGTGATGCGGTTGACGCCTGCCTCCAGGCCCTGGGTGTAGCGGAAGACGGCGCCCTGGTACTGGCCCTTCACCTTCTCCAGGTAGGCGCGCTGCAGGCCGCCGTAGGTGACGTCGCCGATCAGCATCTGTCCGGCGAACCTGCCCTTGTTCAGGTACAGCGGGGTGGAGGGCGAGTTGCCGATCTCGTTCTGGGGCAGCCACAGCACCGGTTCGGTGACCGGGGAGTCCTCGAAGGGACCGGCGGGCTCGGTGTAGTGGTTGAAGAAGCGGTCCTGCTTGATCTGGACGAGCTTCGAGGAGGGCAGCCAACCGCCTTGGTTGTCGGTGGCGAAGAGACTGCCGCCGGGTCCCCAGCCGATGCCGTTGGGGGTGCGCAGTCCGCCCGCGACCGGGCTGATCTTGCCCGTCCTCTTGCTGATCTTGTACGTGGTTCCGCGGTTCGGCGCGGGCTGCGGAGTGGTGGTCGCGCCGCCGAGGTCGATGGCGACGGACAGGTTCACGTAGAAGTAGCCGTCGCGGTAGAGCAGGCCGAACGCGAACTCGTGGAAGTTTCCTCCGTACGGCCAGGTCGCGACCGTGCGGTACTCGTCGGTCACGTCGTCGCCGTCCCGGTCGACCAGCCGCGTCAGTTCGTGCTTCTGCGAGACGTAGAGCGAGCCGTCGACGTACTTGATGCCCACGGGTTCGCGCAGCCCGCTCGCCACCTTCTCGACGGTGACCTTGTCGCGGCTGGTCGCGCCGGTGACGTTGCCGAGCAGGTACACCTCTCCGGCAACGTTGTCGGAGCCGCCCCAGGTGCTGATCGCGAGGCGTCCGTCGGGCAGCCAGTCCATGCCGGTGACCTGCGGTTCGAACCCGTCGGGGCGCAGGTCGGTGAGGGTCAGGTCGGGGCGCACGGAGGTCAGCGGCAGGCCGTCGCCGGGGGTGTCGCCGCCGGCCTCGCACTCCTTGCGGCCCGGTGCCGTCACCCGGACGACTCCGGCGTCGGTGCTCAGGGCCTCGCGGGGTACGACGGTGAACCCGCTCTCGCCCGGCGGCATCCAGGAGAGCTGAAGCTGCTGTCCGCCACCGCGGTCGAAGTGCTCGACGCGCAGCGGATGCGGTCCCGCGCTGAGCTCGACCGTGCCGTCCTTCGGCTCCGCGCCGTGCAGCCCGTCGTGGTCGATCACCGTGGCGCCGTCGAGGCTCAGCCGTGAACCGTCGTCGCTGGTGAGCCGGAACACGTAGGTGCCGTCACGTGGCGCGACCAGGTAACCGGAGGCCTCGGAGACGAAGTTGTCGGCGATCCCGCCGAAGTCGGCGGTGGTGGACCAGTCGACCGTCGGCATGAGTTCGTCGTGGTTGGGGGTCTGGCCCGGCTTGAGGGTGCACAGCTCGTTCAGCGGTGTCTGGACGTCGAACACGCGCAGTGTGACTCCGGGCTCCTGCGGAGGGATGTCCGCGGGGGCGGCCGAGGACGCCGGGGCGGCCAGGACGCCGCCGAGGGAGACCGCCGATGTCAGCAGGAGAATGAGGTGTCTTCGGGCACGCCTGAACAGGCGTTGGCGCATTGGTCCTCCAGGGCGTGGGGACCGGACCGTGCCGGAAATCGCTCCGGTCTTGTGCGGTGGGACTGCACTTCCGCCGCCAAGGTAGGAGACTTCAGCTTGACATGTCCATACTTTGTCATGGACGTGTTCAAAGTTCTGGGATCCGCCCGCTCCTGCCGGACCGCCCCGGGTCAGCGGCCCTTGCGCACCCGGGCCGCCGCGCGTGCCTCCGCGGCCTTGCGCGCCTCGGCGGTCTTGCGGGACTCCTTCGCGGGGCGGCCCGAGCGGGCGCCGAGGCCGCGGAAGGGCGCGTTGCCACCGCCGGTCTTCGAGCCGGCCGGCGGACGTCTCGCACCGGTGAGGGTGGTCAGTGTCTGTTCGCCGGAGCGCACGGGGGTGACGGTCGGCCGGATCCCGGCGTCGGACATCATCCGGCTCACCTCGCGCCGCTGGTCGGGAGTGACCAGCGTGACCACACGTCCGGACCCGCCGGCGCGCGCCGTACGCCCGCCGCGGTGCAGGTAGTCCTTGGCGTCGGACGGCGGATCGACGTTGACGACGAGATCGAGCGCGTCGACGTGGATGCCCCGGGCCGCGACGTTGGTGGCCACCAGCACGGTGACCTTGCCCTCCACGAACTGGGCGAGGGTGTGCGTGCGCTGCGGCTGCGACTTCCCGCTGTGCAGGGCGGCCGCCCGCACGCCGCTGGCCCGCAGGTGCCGGGTGAACCGGTCGACCCCGGCCTTGGTGTCCAGGAACATCAGCACCCGGCCGTCCCGGGCGGCGATCTCCGTCGCGGTCGCGTACTTGTCGGCGGGGTGAATGGTCAGTACGTGGTGGTCCATCGTGGTGACCGAGCCCGACGCCGGGTCGACCGATGCGACGACCGGGTCGTGCAGATGGCTCTGCACCAGCTGGTCGACGTCGCGGTCGAGCGTGGCCGAGAACAGCAGCCGCTGCCCGTCGGCGGGCACCTGGTCCAGGATGCCCGTGACCTGCGGCAGGAACCCCAGGTCGCACATCTGGTCCGCCTCGTCCAGCACCGTGATCCGCACGTCGTTCAGGTGGCAGTCACGTCGCGACACCAGGTCGGCCAGCCGGCCCGGCGTCGCGACGACCACGTCGGCGCCGCTCCGCAGCTGCGCCGCCTGCCGGTTGATGGCCAGTCCGCCGACCACCGTCGCCAGTCGCACGCCGAGTGTCTGCGCGTACGGCGCCAGCGCGTCGCTCACCTGCTGTGCGAGTTCCCGCGTCGACACCAGGACCAGCGCGAGCGGCCGCTTCGGCTCGGCCCGTCGGCCGGCGGTCCTGACCAGCAGAGCGAGCCCGAAAGCCAGCGTCTTGCCGGAGCCGGTCCGCGCGCGGCCGAGGACGTCACGGCCGGCCAGCGCGTCGGGCAGGGTCGCCGCCTGGATGGGGAAGGGTTCCGTCACCCCGAGGCCGGTCATCGTCTTCAGCAGCGCGGGCGGCAGTCCGAGCGCCTCGAAGGTCGCGGCCGGCGGCCGGTCCGCCGGCGTCGGAGTTCGCTGGGATGTGCCGGTCCGGGAGATACCGGGGGGCGGCGACGGCTGCGCGTTCATGGGGAACCTTCCTGGTCAGGCGCCCGGAACGTGCCCGGGTCCGTACCCATCGGTACGGACCCGGGCGCCTCGAAGCGTGACCCCAGTTTACCAGCGGGTACCGGAGGTCCGGCTGGTCCGCCAAGACCTCACGCGAGGCACTCCCGCGCGTCGACCGCAGAGGCGCAGAGGTACGGACGCACGCACGTACAGACGCACGGACGCACACACGTGCAGACGGACGGTCCCGGCCTGCGTGGCGGCGCGTGCGGATCCGGTCAGCTCCCGCCCCGGCGGGCCGCCGCGCGGATCGCGCGTTCGGCCTCGGCGAGGCCGGCGACCGGGGCCGGGTCCGCGAGCCCCGGCACACACACCACCTGGCCGGTGTCCAGAGCGGCCAGTGAGGCCTCTACCACTTGGTCCACGGGCATTCCGCCCTCCTCGTGCACGGACTGCTCCCGGCCCGGTACCGGCTCGTCACCGCGCGACCGGTGGAACTCCGTGGCGGTCAGACCGGGGCACAGCACCTGGACGCGCAACCGGGTACCGGCAAGTTCGGCGGCGAGCGTACGCGTGAAGGTGACCACGTAACCCTTGGTGCCGCCGTACACCGCGCGCTCGGGCAGCGGATCCGGCGGCAGCGACCCCGCGAAGGCCAGTTGCGAGGCGACGTTGACCAAGGTGCCGCGCCCGCGTTCCAGCATGGCCGGCACCACTGCCCGCGCCAGCGCGGTGACGGCGAGGACGTTGACGTGGAGGACCTTCGTCATGAGGCCCGGATCCAGTCCGGCGAACGGGCCGTAGCCGTTGATCCCCGCGTTGTTGAGGAGGAACCCGACGCCGTCGTCCGCCGCGCGGCGCGCCACCCGTGCCACGTCGTCGGGTTCGGACAGGTCGGCCACGACCGTCTCCACCGTCGTGGCCGTCTCGGCGCGCAGCCGCCGCGCCAGGTCGTCGAGCCGCTGCGCCCTGCGGGCCGCGAGGATGGTGTCCCACCCCTGGGCGGCCAGTCGTGCGGCGTAGGCCGCGCCGATGCCCGAGGAGGCTCCCGTGACCAGGGCCGTGCCGGGTCGTGCGTTCATCGTGATGCCACCTCTCCTGTCGCCGGCCTGCGGTGCCGTGTGCGTTGACAGGTACCCGGACCCCGCGTGATCACCAACCGCGCACCCGACCGGCAAGGCACGGGAGCGGGCATGGAGAAAGGCCGGGCCGGGGCGATCAGGCATGAGCAGGCGCGGGCAGACACGGGCGGGGACGAGCAGGCATGGAACCACCCACATGCGGCTACACGGACACCGGCCCCGGCGTCACCGCTGCCCGGCAGTGACCGTCCGCGGACAGCCTTCACGTACCCGACCGCAGGAGTTCCGAGTGAGTCAGCCCGCACAGCAGCAGACGCCGCCCGGAGACACCGACCGGATGCGGCCCCGGCCGGACCACGGTGAGGAGAGCTACCGGGGATCGGGCCGCCTGTCGGGGAAGGCGGCATTGATCACCGGCGCCGACAGCGGCATCGGGCGGGCCGTCGCCATCGCCTTCGCCCGCGAGGGCGCCGACGTACTGGTCTCCTACCTCGACGAACACGACGACGCCCGCGAGACCGCGCGGTGGGTCGAGGAAGCCGGGCGCAAGGCGGTCCTGGTCCCCGGCGACCTCGCGGACCCGGAGCACTGCCGGGCGGTGGTGCGTAAGGCCGTGGACATGTTCGGCCGTATCGACGTACTGGTCCCCAACGCGGCCTACCAGATGACCCGCGAGTCGCTGGAGGACATCCCGGACGAGGAGTGGGACCACACGCTCGCGGTGAATCTCAGCGCACTGTTCCACCTCTCCAAGGCGGCCGTGCCGCACATGCCGCCGGGCGGCTCGATCATCGCCACCACCTCGGTCAACTCCGACTCCCCGCCGCCGCAACTCCTGCCCTACGACGTCACGAAGGCCGGGATCGCCAACTTCGCCGGCGCGGCGGCCCAGTTGCTGGCGGGGAAGGGCATCCGGGTCAACAGCGTCGCTCCGGGCCCGATCTGGACCCCGCTGATCCCCTCGACCATGCCGGCCGGGCAGGTCGAGAGCTTCGGCCGGGACGTCCCGATGGGCCGGCCGGGGCAGCCCGCCGAGGTGGCGCCGGTGTACGTCCTGCTGGCCTGTGACGAGAGCAGCTACGTCTCCGGTGCCCGGGTCGCGGTCACCGGAGGCCGGCCGATCCTGTGACGAGTCCGGAGGTGGACTGGTACCCGCTGCGGCTGACCACGCCCGTCAAGCAGCACGTCTTCGGCGGCCGGGCCATCGCCGACCGCCTCGGACGTCGAGGGCTTCCCGCCGGACGGATCGCCGAGACCTGGGAAGTCAGCGATGTCGACGGCGACGGGGCGCGGGTGCGGGAGGGGGCGCTGGCCGGCACCTCCCTGCGGGAGCTGGCCCTCGCGCACCCGCGAGGCCTCGTGGGGCGGGACTGGCGTGGCGCACGCTTTCCGCTCCTGACGAAGTTCATCGACGCGGCCGCCCCGCTGCCGGTGCACCTCCACCCGGACGACGCGGCCGCACGCGAGCGGGGCGAGCCCAACGGCAAGACCGAGGCCTGGCACGTCCTCGAGGCCGAGCCGGGCGCCACCGCGCTGGTGGGCGTACTGCCGGGTGTAGGGAGGGAGCGGTTGCGGCGGGCTCTGCTGGAGCAGGACTTCGACGCCGTACTGCGACGTCTGCCGGTGCGCGCCGGGCAGACGCTGTACGTCCCGGCCGGCACCGTGCACAGTTTCGGCCCGGGCACACTCGTCTACGAGATCGAACAGACCTCGGACCTCCAGGAACACGCCATGCCTCACCGTATGGAGGACGGGAGCGCCCTCGACGAGGAGCAGTGGCACGCCAACATCGACGCTCTGCTGAAGCAGTGGAAAGCGGATCCGCGGCCGCAGTTCGTTCCCGGTCTGCGCCTCCCGGCCCACGAAGACGCTCAGCGGGTGATCCTGTGTGCGGGCCCCTTCTTCGCCCTCGAACGGTGGCAGGTGCGGGCCGACGCCGTGCTGGAGCACTCGTACACGACCGCCCTCGTGCTCAGCAACGCGGGTGCGCCGGCCTCCTTCACCTGCGGTACGTGCACGGAGGGGCTGGGCCGGGCGGAGACGGTACTGCTGCCCGCGGCGCTCGGCCGGGTACGGCTGCACGGGCCCGCCGACGTCCTGGTCGGCCATGTGCCCGACCTGGACGCGGACATCCGCCGGCCCCTGGCCTCGGCCGGTTACGGACCGGCCGCCGTCTCGGCCCTCGGGGAGGGCCTCGGCTGAGGCCGGGGCGGCCTACTTGGATTCGACCCGTCCGAACGGGTGCGGTCCGGCCGTGAGCTCGTCACGCGCCGCCTGCCAGGCGGGGTCCCCGGGATACAGCTCGCTGCGCAGATAGGCGGATGTGAGCCGCTGGACCGCGGCCACTCGCTCGGGATTCTCGTCCGTGGTCTCGGCGACGTCGTAGCCGGCGACCCCGCCGAGCCCGTGCTCCGCGTCGAACAGGGTGAGCAGGGACTTGGGGCCGGGGGCGAGGAAGTACGGATCGGCGTGCCACTCCGCCCCGCGGACCGTCAGGTGGGCGGAGTCGTCCTTGTCGCCGGCGACCACGAGCGCGGGCGTCGTCATCCGGGAGAAGTCGGTGGTCAGGAGGAAGGAGAAGTTCTCGGCGGCGGACGCGCTGAGGGCGTCGCCGCCACGGCCGGGCGCGGCGAGCAGGACGCCCGCCTTGATCCGGGGGTCGGCCAGGTTCGCTTCCGTTCCGTCGTCCGGATCGGTGAGCCGGGCGCCCAGCAGCAGGCTCGCGGTGTGGCCGCCCATCGAGTGCCCGGCCACCGCGACCCTGCTGCGGTCCAGGCGCCCGGGAAGCTGCGGGACGGCGGCTTCCAGTACGTCGAGCTGGTCGAGGACGCGTGTCATGTCCTCGGCCCGCGATCGCCAGAACAGCGGGGCCCCAGGGGTTTCGGGGCCCAGTCGCAGCGTCCTGGAGCTCAGGTGGGTGGGCTGGACGACGACGAAGCCGTGCGCTGCCCAGTGGTGGGCGAGGGGGGAGTAGCCGTTCAGCGAGGAGAGGTGGTTCGAGTAGCCCTGCCCGTGCGAGAGGAGGATGACCGGCAGGTCGCTCCCGGTCGCGGGTGCGGATACCCGCACCGCCAGGTCCACGGCCCGCCCCGGGGCCGGCAGCACGACCGGAGCGACCGAGAGGACGCGAGCGGGCGAGCCGGCGAGGTCGGCGGTGGAAATCGGTGCACTCATGATGCGTATGTCCGTTCGACGGCGGCGTCGGCCGGTGTCTTCCGGTCGGCGGCGGGTGGGGTGCGGCGGGACGTCCGGCCTCTGTCGAACCGAAGCGGGACGTTGTCCCGTTAATATACGGAACGTTGTTCCGTTTGGTCAACGCGTGCAGGGAGCCGGGCCACTCGCTGTGATCGCGCGGCAGTGAGCGCGGGCGGCGCACGCCTTGGACCGCCCGCTCGGTGCTCTCCGTACCGACGGGGGATCAGGACCTGCCGCGCGCCGCGCGGACCCGGCGGCGGCTCCAGGCGAGCAGGGCGAACAGGACGACGCCCGAGACGATCAGGCTCACTCCGGTGCCCCATCCGGAGTACGGCAGCTGGGGAAGCGCTCCCCACACGACACCCGCGACGATGAGGAACAGTCCCACCAGGATCGAGCCCGCGATACGCCAGGGTGAGGAGACGCTCTCCTCGGCCGCACGCATCGCCTGTCGGCGAACGGGGGCGACGAACCGGTGCAGGGCCGGGACGGCGCGCGCCAGTAGCACCATCCCCGCGAACACGAGCAGCAGGCCCGGTCCGGGCAGCACCAGCAGGGCGACGCCGATCACCACCAGCACGGCGCCGAGAGCGCCGAGAGCGGCTCGCCGGATCGATTCGACACTGCGCGCCATGTCGCCCCGCCTTCCTGCGGTCGGCAAGAACTCCGCTTCCGTCGGCCTGCCCAACCTTAGGCAGGCATCGAGGTGCGGGCGATTCCACCCGGTCCGTCCGCCGGACGGTCCGGCTCGGTCGCCGGGGAGGGCACCACCGCGCCCGAGCCCGCAGCCAGGAGGGCGCCGGACCGAAAGTCACTGCTCCCTGACGTGCGGGCTTCGGCGGGCTGCGGTCAAGAATCGCGCGCAAGTCCTGCTCATCGGGGGCGTGCCGGTGCCGGCAGGGTGACGGTGGCATGCGAGGTCTCGGAGCGCCGCGGGTCCCGTCGGCCCCCCGTGCGGTCGTCGAGGGCGACCTCGTGCGCCGGATGTCTCCGGCGCACGAGCTGTACGAACGCCACCCCCTGGTAGTCAAAGTTGATTAGATTGTGGGCATGACTGAGAAGACCATTCCGATCCTGCCGTGCCGGACCCTCCAGCCCGTCCTCGACTTCTACACCGCTCTCGGTTTCGAGGTGACGTTCCGGCAGAAGAGCCCCAACCCGTACGCGGTCGTGGAACGCGGCGGCATCGAGCTGCAGTTCTTCGGGATGAGAACGCACGAGCCGGCCGAGTCGGTCACGTGCTACGTCCTGACCGATGACGTCGACGGCCTCCACGCCGCCTTCCGAGCGGGACTCAAGGCGGCCCACGGGAGGGTCCCCGCACGAGGGCTGCCGCGTATCGGGCCGCTCAGGGACATGTCGTACGGCGTGCGGCAGTTCCTCATGACCGATCCGGGCGGCAACTGCATCCGCGTCGGGCAGCGCACGGGCGAGGACCGGCACCACCGGCGCGCCCCCGAGGGGACTTTCGCCCGTGCCCTGCACCACGCCTGCCTCCTCGCGGACTCGAAGGAGGACCCGGCGGGCGCCGCGAAGGTCATCGACCGGGTGCTTCACCTCGAGGACGAGCGGCCCACACCCGTGCAGTTGTTCCGCCTGCTCGTGCTCCGAGCGGACGTCGCCGGGCGTCTCGGGGACGAGGAGACCACGACCACGGCGCTCGCCCGGGCCGCCGCGGTCCGTCTCACCGCCAAGGACCGGGAGTCGCTGGCCGACGAACTCGAACGCCTCGAAGAGCTGCGGAACTGAGGGCGACAAGCGGTCGGATCGACAACGGCGACGTGCCAGGCGGGCGACGGCCTGCCGACAGCCGATCGGCGGCGCAGGCCCAACGCCCTGGACCGGTGGGGAACGTGACGCCCCATCGACGTACGAGGCCTTCACTGCTAGACCTGCACCACCTGCACCACCTGCACCCGCCGTTCAAGGAGGAGCATGTGAGAGCACGTCGCGCGTCCGTCCGCACCCCCTCGGCCCTCGTCGCCGCCCTCGCCCTGACCGTCGGCCTCGCCGGTCACGCCGCGGCGGCACGCGACGCGGGGGCCCGCCCGGCCGCCACCGCGACCGGCCCCGTCACGCACGAGGAGAACGACCGCGTCCCGGAGGGCTCGGTCTGGACGCAGCACTACTTCCCGTCCTCGGACCGCTCCGGCACCCAACTGCACGCGGACGTCCTGCTGCCCGAGGGGCTGGCCAGAGGACAGAAGGTGCCGGTCATCCTGTCGGTCGGACCGTACTTCGCCCACTCCGGGCAGACCGGGCCGGAAGGCTGGACCCGCACCGGCCCCTCGGCCCGCTTCCAGGACTTCATCGAGGGCACCGACCTGTTCGACCAGGGCTACGCCTTCGTCATGGTGGACCTGCGCGGCTTCGGCGGCTCCACCGGCTGCCTCGACTGGGGCGGCCCCGGAGAACAGGCCGACGTCCGGGCCGCGGTCGACTGGGCCGCGAAGCAGCCGTGGTCCACCGGCGCGGTCGGCATGTACGGGAAGTCGTACGACGCCGTCACGGGCCTCATCGGCAACAACCTGGACCAGCGCGCGCTCAAGGCCGTCGTCGCCCAGGAACCCCTGTGGGACATGTACCAGTACATCTATTCCAACGGTGTGCCCCGGCCCAACGTGACCGGAACCGCCGACGCGTACAACTCCATCGCCACGATGCCTCCGATGGCGGACGACGATCCCCGGTACCGGGCCAACGCCCGGTACGAGGAGCGCCACCCGGAGTGCCTGACCGAGAACTCGGCCGGATACCGGATATCCGACCAGCGGGACGAGCACTGGACCTCCCGGGACCTGGCCCGCATGGCCAGGGGCAGCGACACACCGCTGTTCGTCACGCAGGGCTTCGTCGAGAACAACACCAAACCCGAGGAGATGGAGGAGTACCTCGACCACCACAAGGGCCCCGAACGCGGCTGGCTCGGCCAGTGGGACCACGTCCGCGGCGGCGACCGCACACCCGACGGACGCCTCGCGATGGGCCGCGAAGGCTGGTACGCCGAGACCCTGTCCTTCTACGACCAGTACCTCAAGGGCATCCGGCCGGCCGTGCGTTACCCGGCCTACGCCGTCGAGGACTCCACCGGCGCCTGGCGCGCCCAGCACACATGGCCCGTCACCGAGCGGTCGGTCACCCTTCGGCTCGGCGGCGGCTCGTACGTGGACGACGGCGGCGCCTCCGCCCGGGCGGCCCTGACCGCGACCGGCCGGCCGGCACCGCAGGCGCCCGCGCAGCCGGACGGCGAGTGGGACATGGAGAACGCGCCCGCGACCGAACAGCCCGCCCCCGAGGGGCTGGCCGGAGTACTGGCGGAACGCCGGCAGGCCGGTGAGGTCACCTCCAGCTTCTTCGTGTGGTCGAAGCCCCTGAAGCAGGCCGTACGCGTCACCGGCACCCCGCAGGTCACCCTGACGGCCAAGGGCGAGGGCAACGTCATGCTCAAGCTGTACGACGTCGCCCCGGACGGCACCGCCGTCATGTTCGACGAACAGGTCTCCCTGGTGGACTCGGGCCGGCTGTCCGTCGACCTGAAGGCGACCGACTGGACGCTGGCGGCAGGGCACGTCCTGGCCGTGGAGATCGGCTCCGTCCGGACCGGCTCGTGGCGCGACACACCCTCCGGCGAGACCGTCGAGGTGAAGGGCGCCAGACTCCGGCTGGCCCTGGGCGACCCGGCCGACGACGTGGCCACCCCCGGCGACCGCTCACCGTACCTGGACACGTACCTGCGCCAGTACACGGTGGCCCTGCCGGCCGGCCCCGGGACGTTCACGGTGGTCCCGGGCGGCCGCCGGTGACCGCCCTGGCGCACCGCCGGGCGGGGGCGGTACCCCGGGCGGCGGTCGGCATGACAAGCTGTGGTCCTGTTGTCCGAACCCAGGAGGTCACATGACTGCAGAGTCTTCATCGCAAGCAGGTTCGGAATCGGCCGAGGCCGAGGGCCCTGCCCTGACGCCCGACGAGGACGGCCAGTACGACCTGAAGGGCAAGTTCCGGGAGGCCCTGGAGCGCAAGCGCGGGAAGCAGGCGGAGGCCGCGGCCCTCGCCGCGCACACCGACGCGTCGAAGATCCGCAGCGCGCACGGCCCGGCCGCGAGCCAGCGATCGTTCCGGCGCAAGAGCGGGGGCTGACGGCGCCGGAGCAGCAGTGTGTGAGGGCCCGGCGCATGCCGACCGGGCCCTCACCGGTGTCCCGGTGTCACGCACCGCGCACCTGCCTGCCGAGCTTGGCGCGCGCCACCAGCTCCAGCACGATCGCGATCGCGACGGACTCCACCGCCAGCAGCGCGGCGGCCGGCCGTCCGTGTCGCCACCGCGAACAGCATGGCGACGAAGCCGCACCCCACGGCGGTGGTGCCGTCAGGGATGGCTGGTCAAGTAGCCGCCCATGGAGGTGAAGTACTCCGTCGCGGACAGTTCCTGTCCGTCCTCCGTCCGTACCCGCGTGAGGGCGAGGCCCCGGTTGCGGCCGGTGCGGGCGTCGGCGCCGGCGACGATCACCACGCCGTCGCCCTCGCGGTAGAAGACGCGGCCGGGCGTGCCGCCGTAACGGCCCTGGGACACCACGGCGGCGAGGACCTCGAGCCGCCTGCCCCGGTGGAAGGTGAAGGCGCTGGGGTAGGGCTCGGACTGGGCGCGGACCAGGCGTTCCAGGTCCTCGGCCGGCCAGGTCCAGTCGATGCGGATGTCCTCGACGGACCGCTTGTGGAAGAAGCTCGCCCGGGACCGGTCCTGCTTCGTGAACTCCGTCTGCCCGGCGGCGATGAGGCCGAGTGCGCCGGTGGTGACCGGGGCGATGAGGTCGACGGTCTTGTGGAACAGATCGGTGGCGGTGTCCGACGGTCCGACCGGCACCGCCTCCTGCCGGACGATGTCGCCGGCGTCGAGTTCGTCGTTCATCATGTGCGCGGTGACACCCACTTCGGTCTCCCCGTTGATCAGAGCCCAGATCAGCGGGGAGAAGCCGGCGTACTTCGGCAGCAGCGAGTCGTGGACGTTGAGCGTTCCGTGGCGCGGGAGGTTGAAGATGCGCGGGGGGATCCAGGTGCGCCAGTTGTTGGCCACGATGATGTCCGGGTCGGCCTGCTCGAGGCGCTCGAACAGCTCGTCGTCGGGGCGGTTGCGGATCAGTACCGGGACGCCGTGCTCTTCGGCGAGGTCGGCGACGGAGTCGCTCCAGATCTTCTCGTACGCGTGCTCGCTCTTGGGGTGCGTCACGACCAGTACCACGTCGTGTTCGGAGTCCAGGAGGGCTTGCAGGGTGCGGTGCCCCCACGTCTGGTAACCGAACATGACGACCCGCATGGGGTTCCTCCTCGAGGCAGGGGACGGCCCGGGCAAGTAAAGCAAGGCTTACCTTAGTCCACAACGGCCGCCTGCGGCACCCCAGTTGGTGGCGGTGATTGCGGGGCTGCCCTATCGACAGCCTCGGGATATTAGCTTAGGCTCACCTAAGTTTCCGGCGGTCACTCCGTCGGCATGTCCCGGTTCGGCAATCCCCCACGTTTGACAGGCGACTGTCCCGCACGATGGGAGTGACATGTCACAGGTTCTTCCTGATGACGCAACACCGGTCCACGACCTCATTGGCATCGGCTTCGGACCGTCCAATGTCGCCATGGCGATCGCGATCGGCGAGCACCACGCACGCGCGGGCGGGCAGGAGGCGATCAGCGCGCGCTTCTTCGAGCAGCAGCCGCGCTTCGGCTGGCACCGCGGCATGCTGATCGACGACGCGACCATGCAGGTGTCCTTCCTGAAAGACCTGGTGACCCTGCGGAACCCGGCCAGCGAGTTCAGCTTCCTCTGCTACCTGCAGAGCAAAGGACGGCTGATCGACTTCATCAACCACAAGAACCTCTTCCCGCTGCGGGTGGAGTTCCACGACTACTTCGAGTGGGCCGCGGCCAAGGTCGACGACATGGTCTCCTACGGTCACGAGGTCGTCGGCGTCGCACCCGTCGGGCGTGACGGAGCCGTGCACCACCTGGAGGTGACGGTCCGCTCGGGAGAGGGACTCGAGATTCACCGGGCCCGCAACCTCGTCATCGGTACGGGGCTGCGTCCCTTCCTGCCTCAGGGTGTGGAGCGCGGCGACCGTGTCTGGCACAACTCCGAACTGCTGGCGAAGGTCGACGGGCTGGAGGGCACCTCACCCGCTCGGTTCGTCGTCGTCGGCGCCGGCCAGAGCGCCGCGGAGAACGTCGCCTACCTGCACCGCCGCTTCCCCGGAGCCGAGATCTGCGCCGTCTTCAGCCGCTACGGCTACAGCCCCGCGGACGACAGCGGTTTCGCCAACCGGATCTTCGACCCCGCCGCCGTCGACGACTACTTCGCCGCGCCCGGCAGCGTGAAACGCCGGCTGATGGACTACCACGGCAACACCAACTACTCCGTGGTGGACATCGACCTGATCGACGACCTGTACCGGCAGGCCTACCGGGAGAAGGTCCTCGGTACCGAGCGGCTGCGCTTCCTCAACGTGTCCCGGCTCACGGACGTCAAGGAGATGCCGGACAAGGTCCGTGTCACCGTGACGTCCCTGGTCACCGGCGAGGAGACCCTCCTGGACGCGGACGTCGTGGTCTTCGCCACCGGTTACGGGCAGGCCGACCCCCTCGCTCTGCTCGGCGAGGTCGCGGAGCACTGCCTGCGTGACGACGAGGGCCAGGTCCGCGTGGAGCGCGACTACCGCGTCGCGACCGACCCCGGCCTGGACTGCGGCATCTACCTGCAGGGCGGCACCGAGCACACCCACGGCATCACGTCGTCCCTGCTGTCCAACACCGCCGTCAGGGTCGGGGAAATCCTGGAATCGCTCCTCGACCGGGGGCTCAAGTCCGCTTCCGACGAGGCCCGCACGGTTGCCGACGGAACCGGCACCACCGCCCGTTAGTGTACGTCCCCATGGCCACGACTGCGGTTGAACGCCCCGCTCCCGGGGGCACAACGGAGGCCCGCCGACGGCGGGTTGCGGGTTTGGGTGTGCTTGCGGTGGTGCTCGTGGCCGCGGGAGCCGTGTCGCTGACCGTCGGTGCGCGCGCGCTGAGCCCTGCCGAGGTGTGGCACGGGCTGTTCGCGGCACCCGACCCCGACCAGCGACTCACCGAGATCAGGCTCATCGTGCGGACCGTGCGCGTACCCCGCACGGTGCTCGCGACCGTGGCGGGCATCGCCCTGGGGATCGGCGGAGCACTGATCCAGGGGTACACGCGCAATCCGATCGCCGACACGGGCCTGCTGGGCGTGAACTCCGGCGCCTCGTTCGCCGTGGTGTCGGGGATCGCGCTGTTCGGGTTCACCGACCCGTTCCAGTACGTCTGGTTCGCCTTCCTCGGCGCGGCGGTCGCGGGTGTGGTCGTGTTCGGGCTGTCGAGCATCGGCCGGGGCGCCGGCAACCCGCTGACGCTCGCGCTGGCCGGGCAGGGCGTCACCGTGTTCCTCGCGGCGATGACCACGGCGGTCGCGCTGACCGACAAGGCCTCGCTCAACGCGCTGCGGTTCTGGAACGCGGGCTCGGTCGCCGGTGTCGGCTTCGACGTCATCTGGCCGGTCACCGCGTTCATCGCGGTCGGGCTGGTGCTGGCGCTGACCACGCTGCCCGCCGTCAACCTGCTCAACCTGGGCGACGACGTGGCGCGGGGCCTGGGCGTGAACATCGCGCTGACCCGGACCGTCGGCATCGTCGCCATCACCCTGCTGGCGGGCGGGGCGACGGCGGCGTGCGGCCCCATCGCCTTCATCGGCCTCATGGTGGCCCACGTGGCCCGGTATCTGACCGGGCCGGACTATCGCTGGCTGGTGCCGTACGCGGGGCTGCTCGGAGCCGTCGTCCTGCTGGTCTGCGACATCGTGGGCCGTCTGGTGGTGCGGCCGGGGGAGCTGGACGCGGGTGTCCTCGTCGCTCTCCTGGGCGCCCCGTTCTTCGCGGCGCTCGTGTGGCGCGGAAAGTTCAGGAACGCGTGAGCGGGGCGGAGGTGAAGGCGGACGGGGCTGACGTGATGGCCGACGGGACGGAAGTGAGGCCGGCCCTGACGCCCGGTGTGCGGCTCGGACACGTGTCCTTCGTCTGGAGGCCCTGGATCGCCGGCGTCACGCTGCTGCTGACGGCGGCGGTCTTCCTGGTGTTCTGCCTGTCCATCGGTGTCGGGGACTTCCCCATCGGCCTGCGCCGCGTGGTCGCCACCCTCCTCGGCCGGGGCGAGCAGGTCGACGAGTTCGTGATCATGGACCTGCGGATGCCCCGCGCCCTCGCCGGCCTCGTCGTGGGAATCGCGCTGGGTGTGTCCGGGGCGCTCACGCAGTCCATCGCGCGCAATCCGCTGGCCAGCCCGGACATCCTGGGCATCACCGGTGGGGCCAGTGCGGTCGCGGTGTTCCTGGTGACCGTGTCGGGCGGCACCGCCGCCGCGATCGTCGACACCGTGGGCCTGTCCGCGGCCGCGCTCGCGGGCGGTCTCGGCACCGGCCTGCTGGTGTACTTCCTGGCATGGCGGCGCGGGATCGACGGCTTCCGGCTCATCCTCATCGGCATCTCGGTGAGCGCCGTGATGCAGGCCATCACGACCTGGCTGCTGGTCGAGGCCGACATCAGGGACGTGGCCCGGGCGCAGGCGTGGCTGGTCGGCTCGCTGGACAACCGGGGGTGGAACGAGGTGTGGGTGGCGCTGTGGGGCACGCTCGGCCTTCTGGTCGTGGTGTCATGCGTCGCGTTCCAGTTCAAGCCGATGCACTTCGGTGACGAGGTCGCCGCGGGCCTCGGCGTCCGGTTCTCGGCGGTGCGGGCGGTCCTGCTGCTGTGCGCGGTGCTGCTGGCCGGCGTGGCGGTGAGCGCGGCGGGCCCGGTCCCGTTCGTCGCGCTGGTGGCCCCGCAGGTGGCGATGCGTCTGGCGAGGTGCCCGACGCCGCCGTTGGTGGCCTCCGGCATGGTGGGAGCACTGCTGCTGATCGGCTCGGACCTGATCGCGCGCACGGCCCTGCCGGTCTCCCTCCCGGTCGGTGTGGTCACCGCCGCGATCGGCGGCCCCTTCCTCGTCCATCTGCTGGTGCGGGCGAACCGCAGATAGCTGGTACAAAGTAAGGCGAGCCTAAACAAGGGGGCCTTGTGGTCGTTCAGTCCATCACCGCGACCGAGTCCGGAGTCGACGGCGCCGCACGGCTGGCCGCCAGGGGGGTCACGGTCGGGTACGGGGCCCGGACCGTCATCGACGGTCTGGACGTGGTGATCCCGCCCGGGGTGATCACCACGATCATCGGTCCCAACGGCTGCGGGAAGTCGACCCTGCTGCGGACGTTGTCCCGGCTGCTCAAGCCGGCCCGGGGGACGGTCGTGCTCGACGGCGAGGACATCGTCGGGCTTCGCACCAGGGACGTGGCGAAGAAGCTCGGCCTGCTGCCCCAGGCGCCGGTCGCGCCCGACGGCCTGACGGTGTCCGACCTGGTCGCCAGGGGCCGCCACCCGCACCAGAGCTGGCTGCGGCAGTGGTCGTCGGACGACGCCGCCGTCGTGGAGCGTGCGCTGGCCATGACCGGGGTGTCCGACCTGGCCGACCGCCCGGTCGACTCGCTCTCCGGCGGCCAGCGCCAGCGCGTCTGGATCTCCATGACCCTGGCCCAGGGCACCGACCTGCTGCTGCTGGACGAGCCGACCACCTACCTCGACCTGGCGCACGCGATCGACGTGCTCGACCTGGTGGACGACCTGCACGAGTCGGGCTGCACCGTGGTCATGGTGCTGCACGACCTCAACCTGGCCACGCGGTACAGCGACAACCTCGTCGTGATGCGGGAGGGAGCGATCCTGGCGCAGGGCCACCCGCGTGATGTGATCACCGCCGAGCTGCTGCACGACGCCTTCGGACTGCGGGCCAAGGTGATCGACGACCCGGTCGGGGACCGGCCGCTCATCGTGCCGATCGGGCGTGCCCACGCCGAACTCGGCCGAGTGCCCACCCAGTTGACGTAGTGAGGGTAGGCTAACCTCACTCGGGCGCGGTAAGGTTTGCTGCCCTTAGACGGGGGCGCAGTGAACGGCGCGACAGCAAGGGATCTCCGGATGCTCCTCAGTACGACGCGTACGAAGCCCTGGCGGCGGTTGGCGACGGCACTGTCCGCCGCCGTACTCGGCGCGGGCCTCCTCTCGGGGTGCGGTTCCGACTCGGACGACTCGGCGGACAGGACGGGCGACGACCCCCCGGCCGCCGCCGGTGCCTTCCCGGTCACCGTGGAGCACGCGTTCGGAACCACGAAGGTCGCCGAGGCTCCCGAGCGGGTCGTCTCCGTCGGCTACACGGACGACCAGACCATCCTGGCGTTCGGCATCAAGCCGGTCGGCATGGTCGACCAGTACCCGAACCCGGCGGGCCGGAGCCCCGACATCAACACCCAGTGGCCCTGGGTCAAGGACAAGTGGGGCGACACCGAGCCCGAAGTCGTCATGAAGAACGGCGACTCCGGCCCCAACTACGAGAAGATCGCCGCCCTGCGGCCGGACCTGATCATCGCGGTCTACTCGGAGATCGACCAGGCCGCCTACGACAAGCTCTCCAGGATCGCTCCGACGGTGGGCCGCACCAAGGCCGAGAAGGAGCCGTTCAGCGCGCCGTGGCAGGACAACGCGCTCCACATCGCCAAGGCGCTCGGCAAGGCCGAGGAGGGCGAGAGGATGGTGACGGACATCGAGGGCAAGCTCGACGCGGCCAAGAAGGCACATCCCGAGCTCGCGAGTCAGACGGCCGTCGTCCTGTCCTGGTACGAGGACTCGGTGGCGCCGTTCACCTCCACCGACGTGCGTGGCCGGCTGGTGACGGGTATCGGCTTCGCGTACCAGACCGCGATCGACAAGGTCGCCGACGGCACCTTCTACACGAAGCTCTCCCCGGAGCGGGTCGACCTCGTCGACGTCGACCGCATCTTCGTCATCAACGACAAGGCGGACCAGGAGGCGCTCAAGAAGTTCGAGCTGTTCACCAACCTGGACGCCGTCAAGAACGGCAAGGTGTCGTACCTGCTGGACAGTGAGGGCCCGGCGGTCGGAGCGGCCATCTCCCAGGGCACCATGCTCTCCATGCCGTACGCGATCGACGAGCTCGTCAAGTCGGTCGGGCAGGTGTGAGCAGCACCGACACACGCCTCGCCCCGCCGACGCTGCGTACGGCGACCGGACGCGAGGCCACCCGATGGGTCGCGGCGCACTGCCGCGAGGTGCCGTGGCTGACGGCCGCCACCGTACTCACCACGGTGGCCGGAGCGGCGCTCCAGGTGCTCCCGGTGCTCCTGCTCGGCCGGGTGGTCGACGAAGTGGCCGAGGGCGGAGCGCAGTCGGTCCTGGTGACGGTCGGGGCCCTGATGGTGGCCGCAGCGCTGCTCGGCGCGGCGGCCACCGCGGCGTCGACCTACCTGATCGGGAGGCTGGGCGCCGATCTGCTCGCGCGACTGCGGGAAGGCGCCGTCCGGGCGGTGCTGGGGATGCCCAGCACCCGGATCGAGCAGGTCGGCCGGGGGGACGTGCTGTCGCGGGTCGGCGACGACGTGGCCGTGATCTCCAAGGGCATCCGGACGGCTGTCCCCACGGTGTTCTCGGCGGGCGTGCTGGTCGCCATCGCCACGGCCGGCATGTTCGGACTGGACTGGCGGCTCGGCCTGGCGGGCGCGGGCGCGCTCCCGGCGTACGCGCTGGCGCTGCGCTGGTACCTCCCCCGGTCCGCTCCGCTCTACCGGAAGCAGCGGGCGGCCCAGGCCGACCGTGCGCAGGCCCTGATAAGCGGTCTGAACGGAATCGACACGGTCCGGGCTTACCGCCTGGAGGACGCCTTCCGCGACAAGGTCACCACCGAGTCCTGGCGGGTGCGCGATCTCGGTATCGAGGTGTTCCGGTTCTTCGGCCGGTTCGTCGGCAGGGAGAACCGCGCCGAGTTCATCGGGCTGACCCTGATCATCGTGGTGGGTTACGCCCTGCTGGAGGCCGACGCGGCCAGCCTGGGCGAGGTGTCGGCCGCCCCGCTGCTGTTCCACCGGCTGTTCACCCCGCTGGGCGCCATCATGTTCACCTTCGACGAGGCGCAGAAGTCGGGTGCGAGTCTGACCCGGCTGGTCGGGGTGGTGGGGGAGGACACGGAGGTCCGGCTGGTGGGTGACGCGTCGGTCGAGGCGGCGGGCGCCGCCACCTCGTACCCGGTGAGGGTGGAAGGGCTGACGTTCGCCTACCCCGGCGCCGAGGAGCCGGTCCTGAGGGACGTCGACCTGACGATCCCGGCGGGCGGTTCGCTCGCCCTGGTGGGGGCGACGGGCGCGGGCAAGTCGACCCTGGCCGCGCTGATCGCGGGCATCGGGACCCCGCAGGCCGGGTCGGTGCGCGTCGGGCCGACCGATCTGGCCGGTGTGGACGAGGCCGGCGCGCGGGCCCTGGTGAGCATCCTGACCCAGGAGACGCACGTGTTCTCCGGCCCGCTCGCCGACGACCTGCGGCTGGCCGCGCCGGAGGCGACCGACGCCGAACTCGCGGACGCCCTGCGCACGGTGGGCGCCGACGCCTGGGTCGACGCGCTGCCCGAGGGGATGGACACCCTGGTCGGCGAAGGCGGTGAGCGGCTCGACGTCACCAAGGTCGCCCAGATCGCCCTCGCGCGGCTGGTGCTGAGCAGGTCGCCCGTGGTGGTCCTGGACGAGTCGACCGCGGAGGCGGGCAGCGAGGGCGCCGCCGAACTGGAGCGGGCCGTGCTGGCCGCGTGCTCGGGCCGGACCACGCTGTTCGTGGCCCACCGGCTGACCCAGGCGATGGCCGCCGACCGGATCGCCGTGCTGGACGCGGGACGCGTCGTGGAGGAGGGAACGCACGAGGAGTTGGTCGCTCTGGGCGGCCGGTACGCGCGGCTGTGGCGGGCCTGGCGAGAGGGTAGTTAGGTAAGGCTTGGCTAAGTTACTCTGCCTTCATTCCTTGGAAGGGGCGTTGAGTCTTCGATGACGGAACCGACCGCTCGTCTCGTTCTGCTTTCACCCGCGCACCTGACCGGCATACGCCGCCGCACCGGCGACTTCTCCGACCGGACCATCGCCGGGGCATGCGCCGTCGGACTGTCGTACTGGGTGACGGGCCGGAGCCCCGACGGCATCGACCTCACCCCGGGCACCCTGTTCGCCGACGTCCTCGGATGGGTCGACAACGGCGGCTCGGCGCCCCGCGACTGGGGTATCGGACCGGACGGCCGGAGCATCCGTCTCCCGGAAGGCGTCGTACCGGACGACGCGCAGCTCGCGCTGGACGACCTGGCCGACTTCCCGGACCGGCCCCTCGGCACCATCGGGCCGTCCAGCGCGGCGGCGCGGCGCGCCCAACTGGCCCAATGGAACGACACGGGGGTCGACCGGGCCCGTCCGACCCTGGTGGAGATGTTCCGCGAGCAGGCGAGGAGCAGGCCGGACGCCGTAGCCGTCGTCGACGACCGGCGGACGCTGACCTACCGCGAAGTGGACGAGAGATCGGCCCAGTTGGCCCACCACCTCGTCGAACGCGGGCTCACCGCCGAACAGGTAGTCGGCGTCTGCCTGGAACGCTCCGCCGACATGGTGATCGGACTGCTCGGCGTGCTCCGGGCGGGCTGCGCGTTCGTGCCGCTGGATCCGCACTGGCCCGCCGCGCGCCGGGCCGTCGTCATCGAGGACGCCCGGGCCGTGGCGCAGCTCAACACCTCGGGCGAGCACGCCGCGGGCGAACCGGAAGCCGTGGCCGTGGACCTCGGCGACTGGCGGTTCGGATCCCACCCCGCCGAGGGCGCCGAGGTCACCGTCCTCGGCGACGCCCTGGCCTACGTGATCTTCACGTCCGGTTCGACCGGGCGGCCCAAGGGCGCGATGATCCGGCACGAGGCGATCAGCGAGCGCCTGCTGTGGCAGGCCCACGAGATCCTGGGCTTCGGCCACGGCGACGCGTCACTCTTCAAGGCACCGCTGTCCTTCGACATCTCCATCAACGAGATCTTCCTGCCACTGGTGTCCGGTGCGAGGCTCGTGGTCCTCAGGCCCGGCGGCGAACGCGACCCGCACCATCTGCTGAGCGTGATCGCCGAGCAGCGCGTCACCTTCACCTACCTGGTGTCGTCCATGCTGGACGTGCTGCTGGAGATGGCCGGCGACTCCGGGCGCCTCGACAGCCTGCGGCACGTGTGGTGCGGCGGTGAGGTGCTGACCCCGGAGCTGTACGAGCGGTTCCGTACCCGGCTGGACATCCCCATGTACCACGGGTACGGCCCCGCCGAGGCGACGATCGGCGTCTCGCACGTCATCTACCGGGGCGCGGCGGAACGCCTGTCGACGTCGATCGGCAAGGCCAACCCCAACACCCAGTTGTACGTACTGGACGACGAGCTGCGCCCGGTCCCGGTCGGCGTCGGCGGTGAACTGTACGCCGGAGGCCTCCTCCTCGGGCGCGGGTACGTCAACGCGCCCGCCCTCACGGCGTCCCGGTTCGTGGCGAACCCCTTCGCGAACGACGGCTCACGGCTCTACCGGACCGGTGACCTCGCGCGCTACACCCCCGACGGCTCGCTGGACTTCCTCGGCCGGGCCGACAACCAGATCAAGATCCGCGGCATGCGGCTGGAGACCGAGGACGTCGAGGCCGGCCTCGCCGAGCACCCGGCGGTGCGGCACACCTGCGTCGTCGCGAAGGAGAACGCGGCCGGCGGCACCTACCTGGTGGGATACGTGATCCCGTCCACCGGGAACGACGGTCTGCGGGCGGCCGACGTGAAGGCCTGGGCCGGCGAGCACATGGTGGAGTACATGGTGCCCGCCCACATCGTCGTGATGGACGAGTTCCCCCTCACGGCGAACGGCAAGGTCGACCGGAAGGCGCTGCCCGAGCCGGTGACCGGGACGGCCTCGGTCGTCCAGCCCGCCACCCGTAACGAGCGCGTCGTGTGCGCGGCGGTCGCGGCGCTGCTGCGGCTGGACGAGGCCGGCGTCGACCAGGACTTCTTCCAGCTCGGCGGAGACAGCATTCTGGCGATCTCGCTCCTGGGCGCACTGCGGGACGCGGGTCTCCACGTCACGGCACGGCAGATCCTCACCCACAGCACCCTGGGGGCACTGGCGGCCGTGGCGAGCCGTGAGGACACCACCGTCGTGGACGACCGCGACGTCGAGACCGGCTCCGTCGTGGGATCGCCCATCGTGCAGTGGCTCGGTGAGACCACGGACGCGATCGACGGCTTCGTGCAGTCGGTGGTGCTGAACACCCCGGCGGACCTGACCGCCGGCGCTCTCGACGCGATCCTCGCCGCCGTGGTCGGCCGGCACGCCATGCTGCGCGCCAGGCTGGTGCGCGGCGACTGCTGGAGCTTCGACATCCCGGAAGCGGAGGAGGCGGGCGGGACGGACCCCTTGGCCTCGCGGTGGCAGGAGAGCGACCGGCCGCTCGACGAGTGCGTGGCGCTCGCCACCGAGCGGCTGGACCCGGCGGGCGGCGCGATGCTGCGTGCCGTCTGGCGCCGCGCGGCACGGCAGTTGGTCCTCGTCGCCCATCACGTGGTGATCGACGGCGTGTCCTGGCGGGTGCTGATGGAGGACCTGGCCACGGCATGGCGGCAGCTCGCCTCGGGCACCCCGATCGAACTTCCCCCGCCCGGCACGTCGTTCCGACGCTGGACGCAGTTGCTGGAGCGCGCGGCCTTCGACGCGGACAGCGCGTACTTCCGACGTCCCCTGCCGGGAGCGGACGAGCCGGTGGGCAGGCGTGCGCTGTCCGAGGCCGACACCGTCGCACAGGAGCGGGTACGGACCGTGTCGATCGGCGCGGAGGCCACGGCCGCGCTGCTGGGCGAGACACCGGCGAAGTTCCACGCGGGCGTCAACGACGTACTGCTGACCGCGCTCGCCGTCACCCTCGCCCGGTGGCGCCGGGACCTCGGCCAGGACCAGACGTTCGCCCACATCGAGCTCGAGGGCCACGGCCGCGAGGGGCGGTTCGTGGCACCGTCCGCCGGCTTCGAGCCGGAACTGTCGCGGACCGTGGGCTGGTTCACCACCCTCTTCCCGGTGACCGTGGACCCCGGCTCGGCCCCCGACCTCACCGCGCCCCGGTACCTGGCCGCCGCACTCAAGGCGGTCAAGGAGGACCTGTCCCGGGTCCCGGACAACGGCGTCTCCTACGGCGCCCTGCGCTACCTGGCCCGCACCGACTTCGAGGCGCCCGCACCCCAGGTGCTGTTCAACTACCTGGGCCGCTTCGACGCGGGCGCTCGTGGCGACTGGCGACTCGCCCGTACCACCGGCCGGCTGGGAGAGCGGCGGGACGCGAGGATGCGCCTGCCGCGCGCCCTGGAGTTCAACGCGATCGCCGAACCCGGCCCGACCGGCGCCTACGAGCTGATCACCGCCATCTCCTGGCCCGACGGCGTGTTCACCGATGACGACATCGCGACGATAGGGTCCTACTACCGGACGGCCCTGGCGGGGCTGGCCGCGCTCGACGCGGGCGGCCACTCGCCCAGCGACTTCGCCCCGGTGCCGCTCACACAGGCGGACGTCGACGCCCTCGACGGCCCGGCGCTGCGGGACATCCTGCCGTTGACACCGCTGCAGGAGGGCCTGTACTTCCACTCGGTCTACGACGACGACCGGACGGGGAGCTATGTCGAGCAGCAGTTGCTGACCCTGGACGGCGACATCGACACCGGCCGTCTCGCGGCGGCGGCCACCCGCCTGCTCACGCTCCACCCGAACCTGGCCGCGCGCTTCGTGGCCCTCGCCGACGGCCGAGTGGTCTCGGTGCTGGAGAGCGGTGTGGAGGTGCCCTTCACCGAGCTGGAGCGCCCCGGCATCACCGACGACGAGATCCGGGCCCACGCCGAGGAGGACCGCCGCGCCGGGTTCGACCTGGCCACCGGCCCGCTGATGCGGTACACGCTCATCCGCGGGGGCCCGGGCCGCGACGTCCTGGTGCAGACCGTGCACCACATCATCGCCGACGGCTGGTCGGTGCCGCCCATGCTGCGCGCGCTGCTGGCCGAGTACCACGCGCCGGGGACCGTGCACCCGCTCGGCGGCTTCCCCGACTACGTACGCCTCCTCGCCGGACGCGACGACGAGGTGAGCGACCGGGTGTGGCACGACCAGCTCGCCGATCTGCCCGGCCCCTCCCTGGTCGCCGAGGGACACACCCCGTCCGACCGGTTCGCCGACACCGCGGCGGTGCCGGAGCAGGACGTCGACGCGGCCGCCCGGTCGGCCGGCGTGCCGCTGAGCGTGGCCGTGCACAGCGCCTGGGCGGTGACGCTGGGCGGCATCCTGCACGGTACGGACGTGGTGTTCGGTTCCACGGTGTCCGGACGCGACGCGGACGTGCCCGGCATCGAGGACATGGTGGGCCTGTTCATCAACACGGTCCCCGTGCGCGCCCGGTGGACCGCCGCCACCACCGCACGCGACCTGCTCGCCTCGGGCAGGGCGCACCAGAGTGCCGTGCTGGCCCACCAGCACGTCTCGCTGGCACGCATCGCCCGTCAGGCCGGTGCCGGCCCCCTGTTCGACACCCTGGTGGTGTTCGACGTGGCGACCGACGTGGCCGGTCTGCGGCGGCCGGACGACACACTGGTCGTCACCGGCATCGTCAACGAGGGCGCCCCGCACTACCCGCTGACGCTCGTGGTGGAGCGCACCCCCGACGGCCGCCCGCGCTTCAACCTGATCCACGACGGCGAGCTGCTGCGGGAGGCGGGAGCCCGGAAGATCCTGGACACGTTCACCCGCACCCTCATCGGCCTGCTCACCCGCCCGGGCGCCGTGGTCGACGACCTGGCGTCCGAGGGAACCCGGCGACCCGCGCCGATCACCCCGACGACCCTGGACCAGCTGTTCGACGCCGCCGCGCGCCGAGACCCGTCCGCCACCGCCGTCACCCAGTGCGGCCTCGACGGCGGCACCCGGTCCCTGACCTACGGCGAACTGGCGGACGCCAAGGACAGGCTGGCCTCGGTCCTGCGCGCGGCCGGCGTCGGACCCGGGCAACGGGTCGCCGTCGCCGTACCCCCCTCCGTCGAACAGGTCGTCGCGTTGGTCGCGATCGTCAGCGCGGGGGGCGCGTACGTCCCGCTGGACCCGGCCTACCCGGACGAGCGTCTGGAGTACGTCCTCGCCGACGCCGCCCCGCAGGTCGTCCTCGTGGCCCCGGACCGGCGCGACCGCTTCGCGGGGCTGCTGTCCCGGGCGGGTGTGCCGACGGCCCGTGTGCTGGTGCAGGGGGACGAGCCACCACCGGCCACCGCTGCCCCGGGAACCGGACCCGGCCGCCACGACCCCGCGTACGTGATCTACACGTCCGGATCGACGGGCAGGCCCAAGGGCGTCGTCGTGCCGCACTCCAGCGTGGTGACGCTGCTCGCGAGCACCCGGCCGGACATGAACTCCGGCCCGGACGACGTGTGGGTCCAGTTCCACTCCTTCTCCTTCGACTTCGCGGTCTGGGAGCTGTGGGGCGCGCTGGCGCACGGTGCTGAGCTGCTGGTCCCGGAGTACGGGCTGACCCGCTCGCCGGTCGACTTCCACCGGCTGGTCCGCGAACGCGGGGTGACCGTCCTCAACCAGACCCCATCGGCCTTCTACCGGTTCATCGAGGCCGACCGGCATGCCGGCCGGCCGCTCCCCGCGCTGCGCCGGATCATCTTCGGCGGCGAGGCGCTGGACCTCGGGCGGCTGCGCGGCTGGGTCGAGCGGCACGGCACCGGTTCGCCCGAGCTGGTCAACATGTACGGCATCACCGAGACCACCGTCCACGTCACCCACCGGGTGCTGACCGACGCGGACTTCGCACCGGGCGACGAGGCCGGCCCGATCGGAGGTCCGCTCGCCGGGCTGGTCACCTACCTGCTCGACGACCGGCTCCGGCCGGTGCCACCGGGCCGGGTGGGTGCCCTCTACGTCGCCGGCGACCAGGTGTCACTCGGCTACCTGGGGCGGCCGGGGCTCACCGCGGCCCGCTTCGTGGCCGACCCGTTCGCGGGGGACGGCTCCCGCATGTACCACACGGGCGACCTCGCCCGCCGCACGCTCGACGGCGAGCTGCGGTTCGCCGGGCGCGCCGACGACCAGGTGCAGCTCAACGGGTTCCGTATCGAACCGGGCGAGGTGGAGTCCGCGATCAGGGGTCTCGACGGTGTCGTGGACGTCGCCGTCACCGTGGCCGACACCGGCGACCACCTGGTCGCGCACGTCATGGGCCGGATACCCGGCGACCTCACCGAGCAGCTGTCCAGGAAGCTGCCGGCGCACATGGTGCCGGGCCGGGTGCGGCCGGCCGACGCGCTGCCGCTGACGGTCAACGGCAAGCTGGACCGCCGGGCCCTGATCGAACGGGCGGCGGACGACGATGCTCCGGTGGCGGCGGCGGGCCAGGTACTCGCCGCGCTCGTCGGCGTCTTCGCCGAGGCCCTGCCCGGCTCCGAAGTGGACGGTGACACCGACTTCTTCAGGGCCGGCGGTGACAGCATCGTGGCCATTACCGTGATCAACCGGGCCAGGGCGCTCGGCCTCGCGATCGCGCCACGGGATGTGTTCCTGCACCGGACACCGCGTGCGCTCGCCGCGCACCTGGCGACCCGGGGGGCGGCGGGGCCGGAGGCACCGCGGGCCACGGAGTCCGCGTCCGGACACCGCGCAACGGGCCCGCTGCCGCCGACGCCCGTGATCCTGCGCCAGCGCGAACTGGGCGGCTCCCTGACCCGGTTCGCCCAGGCGAGGACCCTGCGGGCCCCCGAGGGCACCGGCTTCGCCCACGCCGAGCGCGCCGCGCAGGCCGTCGTGGCCGCGCACCCGGCCCTCCGTCTGCGGCTGCGCGTCGAGCACGGGGTGTGGGCACTGCGCACCGAACCCACCCGCGATGCCACCGTCGTACGACCGGACACGACCGACGCGACGACGGCGGCGAACGAGGCCGCCGGACGGCTCGACCCCGAGTCCGGGGACGTCGTCGCGTTCTCCTGGCTGGAGACGAGCCGGACCCTCGTGATCACCGCGCACCACCTCGCCGTCGACTCGGTGTCCTGGCTGATCCTCCTGGACGACCTGGCCACCGCGATGCGCGGCGCGCCCCTGCCACCGCCGACCACGTCCTACGCCGAGTACGCCGAAGCACTGACGTCCCACGCCACCCGCGCGACCGGCGACCTGGACCACTGGATCACCACGCTCCAGGCCCCCGCGCTGCTGCCCTCCGTCGACGGGCTGCGCGAGACCACGGCCGTACTCCCGCCCGAAGCGGCCCACCGGGTGACGCGCACCGCGCCCACCGCACTCGGCGTCGGTCTCACCGAGTTGCTGTGCGGCGCGCTGCGCACCGCGCTGACCCGCATCCAGCCGTCCCCCACCGATCTCGCGATCGAGCTGGAGCGGCACGGCCGGGTCCCGGTCCTCGGACACCACGACTACACCCGCACGGTCGGCTGGTTCACCTCCATCGCGCCCGTACGGCTCACCCCGCACACCGATCCCCTCGCGGCGGCGCGCGAGATCGCCGAACGCCAGCCGGACGAGCGTGCGCACGTCGCCTACGGCGGGCTCAGGTACCTCAACCCGCAGACGGCACCGTTGCTGACCGCCCGCCCGCAGGTGCTGTTCAACTACCTGGGCCGGGGCGGCGAGTCCCAGGCGCCGCACCTCACCGGAGGCGACCAGGGCAGCCCGTACGCCGTCGAGGTCAACGCGTGGACCGACGAGACCACCGGCAGCCTGCACGCCGCCTTCACCCTTGCCGAGGGCATCCCCGACGAAATCACCGAGCACTGGCTCGGCGCGCTGGAACGCATCGCGGACGCCTCCGCGACGGCCGAGCGCACGGCACCGGTCACCCCGCTCCAGCGGGGGCTGTACTTCCAGGCGCAGATGGCGGGCTCGGCCGGACACTACGTCGCGCAGAGCTACTTCACCTTCGAACGGCGCCTGGAGACCGAAGCGCTGGCCGAGGCGATGGCGTACGTGATCGCACGGCACCCGGTCGTGGGCGCGGGCTTCACGACCGACGCCGGCGGAAACCCCGTCCAGGTCCTCTCCGCCGGCCGGCGGGTCGGCGTCCGCACGGTCGAACTGGCCACGGACGCCGAGGTCGAGGCCCTGCGCGCCCGGGACCGCGACACGGGCTTCGACCCCGGTGAGCCGCCGCTCGTCCGGCTGACCGTGGTGCGCCGGCCCGACGACCGCGACGGCCTGCTGCTCAGCTACCACCTGCTGCTGTGGGACGGCTGGTCGCGCGAGATCGTGCTGAGGGACCTGTTCGACGCCTATCAGGACGCCCTGGCGGGGACACCGCGGACCGCTGTCGCGGCCACCCCGAGCTTCGAGGACCACGCCCGCCTGCTCGCCGCGAAGGACTCCGCCGTGGCGGAGCGCTTCTGGGCGGACCACCTGGCCGGCCTCTCCGGCCCCACCCTGCTCGCCGGACCGGCGCCGGCCCTCTCCGACGACCTGCCGCGCGCACTCGTACACACGCTGTCCGGCGCACAGTCGCACCTGCTGCGGGAAGCGGCCAGGGCGCACGGGGTCACCCTGAACTCGGTGCTGACCGGCGCCTTCGGCCTCCTCCTCGGCGCCCGCACGGGCCGCGGCGACGCCGTGTTCGGTGTGACCGTCTCCGGCCGCGAGGGCGAGGGACTGTCCGGCATCGTCGGCGTACTGCTCAACACCGTGCCCCTGTGGACGCGGGCGCGGCCGGGCGACACGGTGGGCGCGTACCTGACGGCCGTACAGGCGGCCAGGGTCGCGGCCATGGAGCACGAGCACCTCGGGCTCGGCGAGATCCAGCGGGCCGGCGGGCACGGCACCCTGTTCGACAACCTGTTCGTGCTGCAGAACTTCCTCGACATGGACGCCTTCGCCGAGATGAACACCAGGCACGGCATCACCTCGGTCCGGGCCGACGACTCCACCCACTATCCGTTCACCTGGGTCGTCACGCCCGGCGAACAGCTCACCGTCAAGCTGGAGTACCGCGACGACGATACGGAGAACGCCCGCGGTCTCCTGGACGACTACCTGAGCGTCCTCGACGACCTGGCCCGGTCGAACGGACCGGTGGGCGCACTGCGGGGCCTGGGGCCGAAGCCCGAACCCGCCGAACGCACCGACATCGGCACGGACACCGTCGTCGACCGGTTCGACCGGGCGGCAGACCGCGACCCGCGGCGAGTCGCGCTCGTGGCCCACGGCTCGACCATGACCTTCGCCGCTCTCCGCGACCGCAGCCGCGCCGTGGCGGGTGTACTGGCCCGCCGCGGCGTCGGACCCGGGACGACCGTGGGCCTCGCGATCCCGCGCTCCCCGGACTCGATCGTGGCGCTGTTCGCCGTACTGCGCGTCGGCGCCGCCTACGTGCCGCTGGAGCTGGACCACCCGGACCAGCGGATCGCCGCGATCGTGGCGGACGCCCGCCCGGAGGTGATCCTCACCGTGAGCACCGTGTCGCCCCGCCTGACCGGCGACCTGATCGAGCTGGACCGCCCGCTGCCCGAGGCCGAGCCGTTCGTGACGTTCGCGCCCGACGACCCGAACCGGCTGCGGCACCCCGCCTACACGATCTACACCTCCGGATCGACCGGCAGGCCCAAGGGCGTGGTGACCGAGTACGCCGGACTCACGAACATGCTGATCAACCATCAGCGCCGGATCTTCCGACCGGTGCTGGCGGAGCACGGTCACCGGACCTTCCGGATCGCGCACACCGTGTCGTTCGCGTTCGACATGTCGTGGGAGGAACTGCTGTGGCTCGCCGACGGCCACGAGGTGCACATCTGCGACGAGGAACTCCGCCGTGACGCGCCCCGCCTGGTCGAGTACTGCCTCGCCCACCGGATCGACGTGATCAACGTGACCCCGACCTACGCGCAGCAACTGGTGGCCGAGGGCCTGCTCGACGACCCGGCACGCCGGCCGGCGCTGGTGCTGCTGGGCGGCGAGGCCGTCACCCCGACGCTGTGGCAGCGGCTCGCCGGGACCGAGGGGACGGTCGGCTACAACCTGTACGGTCCCACCGAGTACACCATCAACACCCTCGGCGTCGGCACCTTCGAGTGCCAGGACCCGGTCGTGGGTGTCGCGATCGACAACACGGACGTGTACGTGCTGGATCCGTGGCTGCGGCCGTTGCCGGACGGGGTCCCCGGCGAGCTGTACGTGTCGGGCATCGGCATCGCCCGGGGCTATCTCGGACAGCCCGCCCAGACCGCGCACCGTTTCGTGGCGTGCCCGTTCGGCGCCCCCGGCGAGCGCATGTACCGCACCGGCGACCTGGTGGTCCGGCGGCCCGACGGGAACCTGACGTACCTGGGCCGCACCGACCAGCAGGTCAAGATCCGGGGACACCGGGTCGAACCGGGCGAGGTCGAGGCTGTGTTCGCGGCGCACCCGGCGGTGCGGTTCGTCGCCGCGGTCGCCCAGCCCGACCCGCAGGTGGACGGGGCCTGCCGGCTGGCCGCCTACCTCGTGCTGGACGGCTCCGATCTGGCGGCGGTCGCCGCCGAAGTGGGCGCCGCGCTGCCGGACTTCCTGCGCCCGACGCACTACGCCCAGGTCGACGGCATCCCGTTGACCGTGAACGGGAAGGCCGACACCAGGACGTTGCCGGAGGCCAAGCCGCTGGGCGCGCTGACCACGGCGGGGGAGCGTGGCCCGCGGACCGGGACCGAGACCCAGGTGTGCGAGTTCTTCGCCGAGGCACTGGACCTGGACGACGACGAGGTGAGCGCGGTGAGCGACTTCGTCTCCCTGGGAGGGCACTCCATGCTGGCGGTGCGGCTGACCGGACTGCTCCGCCGCGAGTACGGTCCTGTGATCACGATCCGCGACCTGTTCACCCTGCGAACCCCGGAAGCGATTGCGCGCCACCTCGATGACAACGCCTGACACGCAGCGGCCCCGACCGGGGTCCGACATCCTCCGCACCGCCCTGCGCCGCAACGTCGGCGCGATGGTCTGGGGCACCGTCCTCATGGGCCTGTACCAGGCCGGTGAGACGGCCTTCCCCATCGCGCTGGGGCTGATCGTCGAACACGCCCTGCGCGACCGGAGTCCCGAGGCCCTCGCCGTCTCGATCGCCGCCCTTGCCGTGATCATCACTACCGTGTCGCTGTCGTGGCGGTTCGGGATGCGCGTCCTGCAGGACGCCAACACGACCGAGGCGCACCGCTGGCGGGTGCGGGTAGCGGCCTGCGGACTCCAGCCGGTGGCCCGGGACGTCGACCTCAAGTCGGGCGAGGTGCTGACCATCGCCACCGAGGACGCCGACCAGACCGCCGACATCATCGAGGTGGTGCCGCTGCTGATCAGCTCCCTGGTCGCGGTGGTGATCGCGGCTCTCGCCCTGGGCCTGGCCGACGTCCGGCTCGGACTGCTGGTCATCGTGGGAACCGTCGCGATCCTGTCGGTCCTGAGCGTGATGTCCAGACGGATCGGCTCCAGCACCCGCGAGCAGCAGGCCCGGGTGGCACGGGCCGGTGCGAAGGTGGCCGACCTGATCATCGGTCTGCGCCCGCTGCACGGCTTCGGCGGCAACCACGCCGCGTTCCGCTCCTACCGGGAGGTCAGCACGGAGGCGAAGCACCAGGCGGTCACCGTCGCCCGGGTGAACGGCGTGTACGCGGGTACCGCGCTGGCCCTCAACGCGGTCCTCGCCGCCGCCGTGACCCTGACGGCGGGCCGGCTGGCGTTCGACGGTCAGATCAACATCGGCGAGCTCGTCATGGCCGTCGGGCTCGCACAGTTCATCATGGAACCGCTCAAGCTCTTCTCCGAGATGCCCAAGTACGTGATGATCGCCCGTGCGTCGGCCGAGCGGATGGCGCTGGTCCTGACCGCGCCGCCGGTGACGGCCCCGGGGCCGGAGCGGCCGGCCGCGGGAGGAGCCCTCGAGGTCGACTCCCTCCGGCACGGGGCCCTGCGCAAGGTGCGGTTCCGGGTGTCCGCCGGGGAGTTCGTGGCGATCGCCGCCTACCAGCCGCGCGCGGCGGCCGACCTCGCGTCGGTCCTGGCCCTGAACGTCCCGCCGGACGCCTACGAGGGGGCGGTGCGGGTCGGCGGCCAGGACCTCGCGGACCTGTCGATCGAGGCGGTCCGCGCACACATGCTGGTCAACCCGTACGACGGGGAGATCTTCGCGGGCACCCTCCGCACGAACATCGACCCCTCGGGCACCAGCCGGACGGTCCCCGCGGCCGTCGAGGCATCCATGCTCACGGACGTCGTCGCCCTGCACCGCGAAGGACTCGACTACGCCGTACGCGACCGGGGCGCGAACCTCTCCGGGGGGCAGCGGCAGCGGCTCTCCCTGGCCCGCGCTCTCGCCGCCGACGCCGACGTCCTCGTCCTGCGCGATCCGACGACCGCCGTCGACGCGGTCACCGAGCAACTCGTCGCACGCAACATCGCGAAGCTGCGCCGGGGGCGCACCACCCTCGTGATCACCAGCAGCCCGGCGCTGCTGGACGCCGCCGACCGAGTCCTCGTCCTGGACGACGGCGTCATCACCGCCGAGGACACGCATCGCAACCTCCTCGCGACCGACGAGGCCTACTGCCAGGCCGTCGCCCGGTGATCCGGCGGTCGGTGACCCGGCGGTCGGTGACCCGGCGCCCGGTGACCCGGCGGTCGGTGCCCCGGTGGCCGGCCCTCAGGCGAGTGCCCAGGCGACGTCCCTGAGCAGGGCGTGCCGCCAGCCCGCCCGGTCGTGGTCCGACGCCGACCGGGAGACCCGCACGGTCGCACCGGCCTGCTCGGCCAGGGCCTCCACCAGGCCGCAGTGGGGGAGCATCCGGGTCTCGTGCTCCCCCACGTCGAAAGCCACCCGGAGACCGGACAGGTCGGGCCGCCCGCGCAGGCGCGCGGCGAGGGCACCGCCGACCGGCCCGCCCAACGGGTCCGCCAGGTCCGCGGCGCCGGGTGCCCACCACAACGACGCCGACTGGCAGGCGACACGGGACACCAGGTCCGGGAACTCCAGCGCCGCGTACAGCGCGCTGAGTCCGCCGAGGCTCTGCCCCGCCACGACCAGCCGGTCCCGGTCGGCGGGCACCCCGCACTCCGCGACCAGCGGCAGCAGTTCGTCCCGGACCGCCTCCCACAGCGCGGGACGGCATCCGAACTCGGCCGGCCTGTCCTTCGCCGGCAGGAAGACGAGCGTGACCGGCGGCATCGCGCCACCGGCGACGGCCGAGTCGAACGCGGTCGCCGCCGGGTGCAGGTGGAGCCAGTCGTCCCCGTCGAGCAGCAGGACCACCGGTCCGCCGCCGCCCGCCGGATGGACCCGCACGGTACGCCGCCCGCCGAGCCGTTCGCTGCTCCAGCGGAGCCGGGTGCGGGGGAGGGGCAGTACCGCGTCGGTGCCGTCGACGAGGGGCCAGTGCGGCTGCGCGGGGGCGTCCGGGGTAGCGGCGATGGACCGGTCACCGCCCGCACCGACCGGGTTGAGCGGGTCCGCGTACGCCGCGTCACCCACGAGGAACCGGTACGTGACCCGCAGCCGCGCCGGCATCCGCACCTCGGCGTACCAGCAGTCCGTGTCGCCCCACCGTCGCAGGGGCACCGGCTCCGACCAGCTCTCGAAGACCGTGGTCGCCGCTTCGGAACCGCGCCGCAGGAACAGGGTCGTCCAGCCGTCGCCGTCGGGTATCGACGCGGGGGCCCTCGCGGTCGCCCAGAAGGCCTCGGTGCCGGGCGCCCCGGACAGCCCGAATGCGGCGAAGGCGTCGTCCCCCGACCTCATGAACGTCTCCTTGTGGAGCGGAAAGCGAGAAGGCTAAGCTCAATCGCGATTAGGCGAGCCTAACCTAATTCTCTCGGAGGTACCGCGTATGAGCACCAACCCGTTCGACGACGCCGACGGCCGGTTCCTCGTCCTCGTGAACGACGAGGGGCAGCACTCGCTCTGGCCTTCCTTCGCGGAGGTGCCCGGGGGGTGGACGACCGTCTTCGAGGAGAACACCCGGGACGCCTGCCTGGAATACGTCGAAGCCAACTGGACCGATCTGCGCCCCCGGTCACTCGCCGAGTCCATGGACGCCTGACGCGCCTGACGTCCGATGCTGAGGGCAGCGCGGGAATTCGGTCGACAGGAGGGCCCGCGACGCACTGTGATGGCCGGGACCGCCCGCCGTACGCAGCGGGCCGACGTCAGGAGCCGTCCTTGGCAACCGCGAGCACCCCGCCCCGCCCCCCGATCGACACCTCACTGGTCAGGCGCCTGGTCGACAGGCAGTTCCCGCAGTGGGCGGAGCTGCCCCTGAGGCTGCTCGAACCGGCCGGCTCGGACCACGTGATCCACCGGCTGGGTGAGGAGCTCGCCGTCCGGCTTCCCCGTCATGCCGGCGCCATCGGGCAGGCCAGGAAGGAACTCGAGTGGCTGCCCCGGCTCGCCCCGCACCTGCCTCTGGCCGTCCCCGTCCCGGTAGCGGTGGGGGAACCCGGCCTCGGATATCCCTGGCCGTGGGCGGTCTCCCGCTGGATCGACGGGGAGGTGGCCACCGCCGACGCGCTGGCCGACTCCTGCGAGACCGCCGTCGAACTGGCCGGATTCCTGACCGCGCTTCAGCGGTTCACACCCGAGGAGGCCCCGGCCCGGGGCCCCGTGGACGACCTCACCGACCAGCCGCTGGCCGCTCGGGACGAGGCGACGCGCGCGGCCATCGCGGAGGTCGACGGCGCGTTCGACAAGGCTGCCATGACCGAGCTGTGGGACGCGGCGCTCAGTGCCTCGGGATGGGAACGCCCTCCGGTCTGGTTCCACGGAGACTTCCACACCGGCAACCTGCTGACCGTCGACGGCCGCCTCAGCGCGGTCATCGACTTCGGCGGCCTCGGCATCGGTGACCCGGCCTGCGACCTGACCATCGCCTACACCCTGATGTCGGCCGGGCCCCGGGCCGCCTTCCGCGCCGCGCTCGGCGTGGACGACGCCACCTGGACCCGAGGCCGGGGCTGGGCCCTGGCCACCGGCCTGAACGCACACCTCTCCTACGCCGCCACCAACCCCGGGATCGCCGCGCAGACCACTCGGCAGATCACGCAGGCGCTCATCGGGTAACGCGAGCCGTCCGCGTCTACGGCCCGTCCGTGGCCACCGCCGGGCGCGGCACGCCCCGCTCCCCGAGGTGAGCCGCCGGCCCGTGCTGCGGTCCGGGCCGCAGCGGGCAGCTCCCCGGACCGCGTGGCGGCAGCGTCGTCGGTCCGCATCCGGTCGCCGGCGACGACGGCTCGTTGCGGAACAGCGGTGCCGGCCGGTGGGCCGGAGATGTCATGGCGGCCGTTGGTGGCGGCCCGGCCGGGGTGGGGTTCCTCGGAGACCGTCACGAAGTGGTCCCCGGGCCGCCGCGGCACCGCCGGCCCGGAGGATTCCGTACGGGCGAAGCCGGACGACAACTGCAACACGCTTTCAGCGGCGCGGCGTTGGTGTCTACGATGCTGGGGTCATCGGAGCGTCGCGAGTGGTGGAGGCGACGCGGAGCAAGCCGAGCGACGACGCGGGGCCGCGTTCACGCGACTGCCGTCCGACCGAGGACGGACCGAGGAGGGGAGGAGGGGGGGACCACGGGAGACCACGCGGGGCCGCTCCACGGACGCTCGTGCAGATGACCGACCCGTCCAGCCACGTCGGAAGGCAGGCACCCATGCACCGTCTCCTTGCCCGGGTACTCAGTCCCGCCCAGGCTCCGTCGGCCAGACGCATCGCGGCCGGCCTGGCCTTCACGTTGGCTTCCTCGTGCCTCGCCGCGTCCGCGACGACCGCGGCCACCCCCGCCGACACCCGGTCAGGCAGGCACCCCGGGGCCAACGCCTGGTTCACGTCCTGGGCGAGTTCCCAGCAGAGCCTCGCCCCCACCCCGCTGCGTGATCAGTCCGTTCGGATGATCACCCACCTCAGTCAGGGAGGCGACGCACTCCGGATCCGCGTCCAGAACACCTTCGGCGAGACACCCCTCACCGTCGACGCGGCGACGGTGGGACACAGCAGCGGCACGGGCGCCGCGACGGAAGGCCGCCCACGGCCTGTCACGTTCGACGGTCGGCGCGAGGTCGTCGTACCGGCCGGCGGTGAGGTGTGGAGTGACACCACCGTGCTCAAGACCGAGGCCCAGGACGACGTCGCGGTGTCGCTCTCGGTCTCCGGCACGGTGATCCCGGGCCGGCACGACAGTGCCTTTCGCACCAACTACCTGACCGCGGCAGGCTCCGGCGACCACACCGGTGACACGACCGGTGCCGCATTCACCGAGACGACCGGCTCCACCTACCTGGTCAGCGCCGTCGACGTGCGCAACCCGCGACTACGGGGCAGCCTCGTCGCCTACGGCAGTTCGGTGGTCGACGGGTCGGGATCGACGAACTGCGGGCGGGACTGCAGCCGGCCGGGCGCCAACCTCCGGTGGACGGACGTCCTCGCCCGGCGGATCACCGCAGAACTCCCTCCGGAGCGGCGGTTCGCCGTGGTCAACGCCGGTATCGGCGGCACCACCAGCGCCGGGACCTGCCCGGGCATCGGCGAATCCGTGCGTGGCCTGGACGCGTCCGCCCGACTGGAACGAGACGTCCTGTCGCTGCACGGAGTCACCGGGGTCCTCTACTACTACGGCACCAACGACCTCGCGGCCGGCTGCGATGCCGCGGGGATCCTGGCGAGTTACCGGGAGGTCTTCCAGCGGCTGCGTGCCGCGGGGATCAAGGTGTACGTCACGCCCATCACCCCCCGCCCGGGCTACACCGACCAGAACAACCGCGACCGGCACACCGTCGGCACGTTCGTGTCGAAGTGGAACAGGTGCGGCGGTACCTGTGACGGCGTTCTCCCCTTCGACCAAGTACTCAAGGACCCCGTGGAGCCGAACAGCATTTACCCGCCGTACGACACGGGGGACGGAGTACACGCGAACATCGCCGGTCAGCAGGCTCTCGCCGACATCATCTCGCTCCCGATGCTGACAGCGTCGGGCCGCCGATGGCATGAGGGCCGATGACCTGCGCCAGGGCGGTCCCGCGGAACGCGACCGTGTGAGCGATTGACGGCCCCGGCCCCGGCCGGCCCTGCACCGGGGGGCATGCCATCGCCGGCCTTGTTTGCATGCAAACAGTGATATGTGTACTGTGCATATGAAGTGCATAATACATATTAGCGCTTGTGTGGCGGGCAGTGCGTCGTGGCCGCCGGTGACGACGCACAAGGACGTCCAGGAGGCCCCCGCTCTCCGTCCGAACCGGGACCGCAGGCGTTCACGAAAGGCAGCGACCCATGAATTCCCTCAGCCTCGAAGGCAAGTCGGCCATCGTCACGGGAGGTGCGTCCGGCATCGGCGGCGCCATCACGAAACTGTTCGTCGCGCGCGGCGCCCGGGTCGTGGTCGTCGACCTCCAGGAGGAGGCCGGAGAGGCGCTCGCCCGCGAAATGGGCGAGTCGGTGGTCTTCCTCCGCGGCGACGTGTCCGACCGGACCGTCGCCGACCGTGCCGTCGCGACCGCCGCCGAACGCTTCGGGAAGCTCGATGTCCTGGTGAACAACGCGAGCGTGTCGCGCCAGAAGCCGTTCGAGGAGCAGACGGACGACGACTGGAACCTCGCCATGAACACCAGCCTGTACGCCACTCGCAACTTCATGCTCGCCGCCCTGCCGGAACTGAAGAAGGCCGGCAGCGCGACGGTCATCAACTTCGGTTCCGGCGCAGGCCTCGACGGCCAGCCCAACCAGGCGTCCTACGCGGCGACGAAGGAGGCCATCCGCGGACTGAGCCGCGTGGTGGCCAACGAGTGGGCACCGCTCAACATCCGCGTCAACGTGGTCTGCCCGATGGCCATGACGGCAGGTGTGGCCCAGTGGGCCGAGGCGCGCCCCGAGCAGTACGCGCAGTCCGCGGCCAAGGTCCCCCTGGGCCGCTTCGGCGACCCCGACCGTGACGTCGCCCCCATCGTCGCCTTCCTCGCGAGCGACGATGCCCAGTACATGACCGGGCAGACCATCATGGCCGACGGCGGTGCGATCAAACTCCGCTGAGCCCCGCCTGCCGCGGCGCGAGAGCCGCCGAGTGACGCGAATACGCTGACGGTTGTCCCGCCCCGCTCGGCCCACTGCTGTCAGGGAGGAGGCGGCCGAGCGGGGTTCGGCTCTCAGTGGGAGGGCGGTATCGGCGGGGATGCGAGGGCGTCGAGCAGGAGGTCCGCCGACAGTGCGGGTACGGTCCGGCCGCCGAAGCCGGTGGTCGTGGTTGCCGCGAGCAAGGAATTGAGCACCGCTTCCTCGACTCCGTCGAGGACAGATTCGAACAGCGGGCCGAGTTCGGCATCCGTCACCGGAGTACCGCCCGGTCGCGTACCGAAGGCGACGGCGTAGTCGCCGCTGCCGTGGCTGTAGGCCGCGCCCGTACGGGCCAGGGCGAACACCGCCCGCCGCGCGACACGGGTGAGCTGCCGGGCGTCGAGAGGGGCGTCCGTGGCCACCACGATCATGCACGAGCCGGTGTCCGCGGCCGGCACCGGACCCTCGGCGCCGACGCACACGGACCGCGGGGTGAGGGTGCGGCCGAGCACCCGCAGCGTGCCGCCGAAGTTCGCCTGCACCAGGACCCCGGCAGTGAAGGACCGGCCTGCCAGGGCCGGGGTACGAGAGGCGGTTCCGATGCCGGACTTGAAACCCAGCGCGACGGTGCCGGTTCCCGCGCCGACGCAGCCCTCGGCCACCGGCCCGCCGGAGGCCGAGTCGAGGGCCGCCCGGACGTGCTCGGCGTGGACGGGCCGTGAGCGAATGTCGGACAGGAGGCCGTCATTGCACTCGCCCACCACGGGGTTGAGGCTGAGTACCTTCTCGCATCCGGGTCGCTGGAGCATCCAGCCGACGACGGCGTCGGCGACGCGGAAGGCCGACAGGGTGGAGGTGAGCAGGACCGGGGTTTCGAGTGTGCCGAGTTCGGCCAGTTGGGTGGTGCCGATGAGTTTGCCGTAGCCGTTGCCGGTGAACACCCCGGCCGGCAGGGGTGTCCGAGGACTGACGAGGTCGGGCACGACGGCGGTGACTCCGCTGTGTACGTCGGGCTGCCGGCGAACGGTGGTGTGTCCGACGCGGACACCCGGCACATCGGTGATCGCGTTGAGAGGCCCGGTGGCGGCAGATCCGATGATGATGCCGAGGTCACGGGCCCGGCGTCGGGGGGTGCCGGGCGGGGGCTGTGGGTGAGACCGCGCTTCCATGCGGCTGGACGTTACGCGTTGGGTGGCGAGAGGCATACCGGCCGCGGGGCGACCCCTGTCCGAGCGGCTCACCCGGCGGCGCGGCGGGCCGGAGAACCGCACACGCCCGCGCCCGGCCGAGCCCGACCCGGGGCACCGAAGAAGGCCATGCCCCGCGCCGAGAGCGCTCACGCGTGAGCGCAGGGGGTCGGCAGGCGGTCGCGGGGGCACGCGTACACCGGCCGAACGGGCGCGGATACGGCCCGGGTCCACACCGCCGACGTCAGATGCCGGCGTGCGGATGGGCGGGGCTGAGGTAGTGCACCGCGGTCTGCTCGGCGTGCGGGACCAGCAGGCCCCGCAGTTCCTCCGCCGCGGCCTTGAGGCAGTCGCCGTCGCGGGTGGCGTGGAGGGTCTCGAGGACGAAGGCGACGTGGGCGGAGTCTTCGGTGACGCGTGTGCGGTGGGCGTCGCGGTGGTTCCAGTGGCGGGTCAGGACGCCGTCGGTGTCGGCGTAGATGATCTCGCCGGGCTTGGGGTTCTCGACGGTGTCGGGCTCGCCGAGCGGGGTGAACTCCTCGCCGCCGTCCGCGTAGCGGATGTCCACGTCGCCGGTGACGTGGTCGAGGTCGAAGGCGCCGGCCGGAAGTGCGTGACGGACGGAGACGGAGTTGTAGGAATCGACGGCCGGGTTGATACGCGGCAGCGAACGCTTCTTGGTGAGGCGGCGCCCGAGGGCGTCGACGCTGGGGCGGATGCGGCGGGGATTGGTGCCGAAGGAGCGGTAGGCGGTGTGCCATGCCTCGATGCGGGGATCGTTCTCGTCGGCGGGCTGCCAGGTGCCGTCGGCGAGCTGCTGCTCCAGGTTCTCCAGAGCGGCGGTGGTGTCGGGCCAGGCTTCGTGGCCGCGCAGACCGGAGGCGATGACAAGGGCGATGAGTGTGTCGGGGTATGCGTCGGCGACGGCGGGGCTGATGCGAAAGGCGGTCATGAGGGGGTTCCTGATTCGTACGTGTGCTGGTGGAGGGGTCAGGGCTTCCACGGACCGATGCGGTCCAGTCGGCGCAGCTGCTGGCGTGCGGTGGACACGTCGAGGCCCTGGCCACGCTCGGTGAGGCGGCCGGCGACGGCAGTGCGGTGTGCCACCGGTTTGTGGTCGTCGTACTTGAACTTGGCCCGCACTTCGAGCACTTCCAGCCTCAGGCCTCGGATTCCGGGAAGCATCCGTCCGTACGGGGGGCGGTCGGCGTCGATGGAGGCGTGGTCGCCGTCGGGCTGGAAATGCGCCATCTGGCGGCGCAGCAGCTCGGCCTTGGCCTCGGGCTCGTCGATGATGTGGGCGCGGCAGATGAACTGGACGGCCGCGTAGTAGCTGGTGGGAACGCCGTCGGTGGGCGGGTCCTCGGGCCTGGCGCGCCAGGGGCCGGGGATGAAGGCGTAGTCGCCGATGACGGTGAAGGTGACGTTCGGGTCGTTCTCGATCGCCTTCCAGAGCGGGTTGGGCCGGGCCAGGTGGACCAGCAGCCGGCCGGCGTCGGTGGTGAAGTGGGTGGGAACGGTGAGGGGCGCTTGGCCGGGCAGGCCGTTGACGCTGAGCTGCCCGAAATCGTGACCGTCGCCGACCCAGGCCCGCCATTCGGCTTCGTCCAGGGCGGCGTCCCAGGGCTGGATGAACATCGGGTTCTCCCTGTGTGGAGGGTGCGGCGGTTCGGATGACAGCGAGCGGGCCGGCGGCGACGGCGGCGGTGGTCAGCCGGCGAGGCGCCCGGGAGGAGTCACAGCGGCAGGTCGACCGCGAGCTGGTCCGGGCCCCGCCCGGCACGGTGCCCGGCACCTGCCGCCCTGCAGCCGGCAAGGCCACCGGGCTTCACGGTGGAACGACTCGACCGTACAATGAAACGACCGCAGGTTGTCAACCAAATGACCGTGCGGTCCATTCCAGTGCTGTAAGACGTCAGGACGGTGATCAAGTGCTCGAGGCAGAGGCGGCCTTGCGCGCCCTCGCGCACAACGTCAGAGCCGCACGCACGCGCGCGGGGCTGTCCCTGGACGAACTGGGCCGACGGGCGAAGGTCAGCAAGGGTGCCCTGGTCGGGTTGGAGAAGGCCCAGGGCAACCCGAACTTCGCCACTCTGGTCCGCCTCGCGGACACCCTCGGTCTCTCGGTGTCCGCCCTGATGGACGGACCGGCCGAAGGCCGTGTCCGAGTGGTGTCCGCGGACGCCGTCAGGCCCTTGTGGGCCGGGGAGCGGGGCAGCGAGGCCCGGCTCGTGCTGACCACCCCGGGAGCGGCCCCGGTCGAGGTGTGGCGCTGGAAGCTGGAGCCGGGGGAGGAGTACCCCAGTCACCCGCACCAGGCCGGCGTCGTGGAGACGGTCAGTGTCGTGCACGGCCGGATGACGCTGGTCGTCGACGGCACCGAGCACCCCGTCGAAGCCGGACAGACAGCCACCTACGACGGCGACACCGCCCACACCTACCGCGGCTCGGGGACCGAAACCTGCCACCTGATCATGACCGTCCACATCCCGCCCACGAGAGGGTGACGCTGCCGGCCGGGACCCGGGGGGGCGCGGTCGGCAGTGAGCGACCCCGCGACCACGGTCTCGGTGCCGGCCGGCGCAGGCCCGCGGGTCCGATTCCGCCGAGCCGCGGCAGGACCGGCGTCGCACCGCCGAAGCGGACGGGCGAAATGCGGGCCACATTCACTTCACCGTTCTCGGGCCGTGACGTCTCGGTGGCGGACGGCGATCACTCGCCGCGGCGAACGGCATCGAGGACGCGAGCGCGATCGCCCTCGCCTGCCCTTGGCGCAGTCGCCGCGCCCGGAGGCTGGGACGCGGCTGTGTCCGACCGCGCCGGTTACTGGGTGGACCGCAGTGGCGGCGCCTGCCACGTCATGCCCGGGGGCTGAAGCAGGGGCGAGGGTTCGGGGCCCGGGTCATCGGTGTCGACGACTCCGGCGGCCGGGTGGTCGAAGCCGACGGGCCAGCGGGTGCGGTCACTGGCCAGGGCACCGGTCAGGCGTGCTTCGGCGAGGTCGGCGGTGCTCAGGTCCGTGCCGCGCAGATCGGTCATGCGGAGGTCGGCGCGGTGGAAGACCGCCCCACGTGCGTCGGCCTTGCGCAGGTTCGCCTCGCGCAGGTCGGTCCCGGTGAAGTCGGCGTCGCGCACATCGGCTTGGACCAGTTTCGCACCCCGCAGATCGGCCAGCACGCAACGGACCCGTCGGAGAATCGCCGTGGTGAGATCGGCGTGCCGCAGATTGACCGAGACCAGAGAGGCCTGGGTCAGATTGGCGTGGTACAGGCCCGCCGCCTCCATGCAGGCGCGGTCGAAGTTGACCTCGGGCAACCCCAGCCCGTCGCAGTCGGCGCGGCGCAGATCGGTGACGCTGAGATTGACCCATGACTCCTCCCGGTGCCGGCACAGAGAGCCGAGCCCGGTCAGCGCCACCTGGGCGTCGGCGACACGGGTCTCCAGCGGTGCTATGTCGTTGATGGCCACGTCCGCCGCCGGCGACTCGGGGCCGGTGGGCGGCCAGGGCAGACGCGTACGCAGGTACGCGGCCTGGATGGAGATGACGGCGTCCCGGTCGCGGGCGGACTGCTCCGCGATCCGCCGCAGGGCGTGCAGCCCGCCGATGCGTACATCCATTTTGTCGCTGCCGAGCTGGTCGACCGCCCGGCTGAACCGATCGGTGACGTACCCCTCCTGAGTGGCGCGCAGACTTTCCTGGCTCACCCGTACCTGCCGCCAGGTGGCGGACGCGCCGAAGAGCACGACGAGACCGGCGAGTACCTGCAGAAGCGTCGTTCGGACATCGTTCACGGCCTTCAGCCGATCCTGTGCGGCAACGCTCGACCCGGCGAGATCGTGATCGACCACCACAGCCGGCAGGACGACGAACATCGTTCCCAGAACGACCACCACCACCGCCGTCCCGGCCAGCACAGCTGCGACTCCGCGCCCCCTGACCAGCCGACGGCTCGATCCCCTCGGACCGTGATGCGGTCCCCCCGTTTCCATGGCCGGGAGCCTAGGCAGCTCCCGAGGGATGATCAAGAGGAACGGCCGGTCGGCCGATCGGCCCGGGGCGTGAAGAGCCGCAGACGGTGGCCGGCTGCGGCTCGGCGTGGGGCGCGAGAGGCGGGCTGTGGGGTGAGGTGTGGTGCGCTGACGTCCGCCACCGTCACGACTCGCCCGGGGCCGCCGGCCTGCCGTCGACGGGGATGCCCAGCCGGTCGGCCACGGTGGTGAGGGCTGTTCCCAGCGGGAGCGCGACCCGGGTGAGGGCGTGCCGGTCGCCCCGTGTCGGGTCCAGGTTGACGATCAGCACCGGCTTCGCGTCCTGAGCCGCCTGACGGACGAACCGGAGCCCGGACATCACCGTCAGTGAGGAGCCCAGGACCAGCAGCGAGGCCGCTTCGCGGACCAGCTCGCGGCAGTGCTCGACCCGCCGCGGCGGAACGGCTTCGCCGAAGAACACCACGTCCGGTTTGAGGATGCCGTCACAGAGAGCGCAGGGCACCACCCGGAAGTCCCCGACCTGTGCGTCGGTGAGGTCGGCGTCACCGTCCGGGTTGATTCCCGCGGCCACCGGCTCGAAGCCCGGGTTGGCCTCCTCCAGCCGGCGGGCGAGTTCACGGCGCGGGCTGAAGGTGCCGCAGGAGAGGCAGACGACCCGGTCCAGGCTTCCGTGGAGTTCCACGACGCCGTCGCTGCCGGCGGCCTGATGCAGGCCGTCGACGTTCTGGGTGATCACACCCGTGAGCAGTCCGTGGCGTCCGAACGCGGCGACGGCGCGGTGCCCGGTGTTGGGACGGGCGCGGCCGAAGGTACGCCAGCCGAGGTGACTGCGCGCCCAGTACCGGCGCCGGGCCCAGGGATCGGCGATGAAGTCCTGGTAGGTCATCGGGGTGTGCCGGCTCAGGCTCCCGCCCTCGCCCCGGTAGTCGGGGATCCCCGACTCCGTGGAGAGGCCCGCCCCGCTGAGCACCAGTACACCACCGGCGCTCAGCGCGTCGGCGACCGGCTCCACATCCGTGGTACCGGGCGGCAGATCCTCGGTGGGCGTCCAGCTCAGAGTGGGGCGCATGCGCATGCCGCCAGGGTACGGAACCGGCCGCCCCCGGTCGCGGGCGGCGGCGACTCGTCCACCGGCGCCGGCGGGCGGCCGCGTACGCGGCGGAAGCCGGGACACCGGCGCCGACGGGCTGTCGTGTACGCGGTGGAAGCCGGGACACCAGCGTCAGTGGGTGCCGCCCCAACCGCGGCAACCGGGGCGCAGCCGGCCGCGGATTCCCCCTGGTTCGCTGACCGGGCGCGGGAACGTCGGAAGGTCCCGTCGGCGCGCTTCCGAATGCAGTATGCCCGGGCATGACTCCCCGGCCCCTCGGGCAGGGGACACGTTGTTCAGCGCCGAAACCTCGAGGGGGAGCCTCCGTGACCACAGGCGGAAGAGACGTGACTGCCTCGCCGGACGGAGCGGACGACACCCCTTTGCGGCGGGCCATCGGCCCCAGACTGCTGATCCTGTTCGTGATCGGCGACATCCTCGGTACCGGCATCTACGCGACCACCGGGCAGGTCGCGGGCAAGGTCGGCGGGGCGCTGTGGCTGCCGTTCGTCATCGGGTTCGTCGTGGCGGTGCTCACCGCGGCCTCGTACGTCGAGCTCGTCGGCAAGTACCCGAAAGCCGCAGGGGCCGCGCTGTACACCCAGAAGGCGTTCCAGGTGCCGTTCCTGACCTTCATCGTCGCCTTCATGGTCATGTGTTCGGGCCTGTCCTCGGCGAGCGCGGCGGCACGCGCCTTCAGCGGCGACTACCTCGCCGAGTTCACGGACCTCTTCCCGCCCACCCTCATCGCCATCCTGTTCGTCCTCGCCCTCGCGGCCCTCAATCTGCGCGGCGTGTCCGAGTCCGTGAAGACCAACGTGGTCCTCACTCTGGTCGAACTGACCGGCCTGTTCGTCATCCTCGCCGTCGGTGCCTGGGCGGTTTTCACCGGTGACGGTGAACCCTCCCGACTCGGCGAGTTCCAGGCAGGGGGCTCCGGCTACGCGCTGATGACCAGCGTGCTGGGAGCGACCGCCCTCGGCTTCTTCGCCTTCGTGGGCTTCGAGGACTCCGTCAACATGGCGGAGGAGACCCAGGACCCGGCACGTACGTTTCCGCGCGCCATCTTCATCGGCGTCGCCGTCACCGGGACCATCTACGTCCTGGTCGCCCTGGTCTCCTCGCTGCTCGTCGACTACCGCGTGCTGGAAGGCTCCAGCGGCCCGCTGCTGGAGGTCGTCAAGGCCGGAGGGCTGGACTTTCCACCGAAGCTGTTCGCGCTGATCGCCCTGTTCGCCGTCACGAACTCGGCACTGATCAACATCATGATGGCGTCCCGGCTCTGCTACGGCATGGCGAACGAACGCATCCTGCCGCGCGCCCTGGGCCGGGTTCTTCCCCGGCGCCGTACTCCGGTCGTCGGCATCGTCTTCGTGTCGCTGCTCGCCATCGGCCTGGTCTCCACCGGAGAGATCGCGGGCCTCGGCGACACCACGGCCTTCCTGCTCCTGTGCGTCTTCGCCGTCGTCAACATCGCCGTACTGGTTCTGCGCCGCGACCGTGTCGAGCACAAGCATTTCCGTACGCCGACGGCGCTGCCGGTACTGGGCGCGGCCACCTCCCTCATTCTCGCCGGCCCCCTGTCCGACCGGCCCGCGCACGTCTACATCCGGGCGGGCGTGCTGCTGGCCATCGGCATCGGGCTGTGGGTGCTGAACAAGGCGGTGATGAAGGCACGCGGCGAGGCGTGAACGGCGCCATCGAGGCCTGAGCAGTCGTCCACGACGACCGGCGGCGGTCCGGAGTGCGCCTCGCATGTCCGCCGCGACAGCGGGTACGACACCTCCCGAGTTCGTCTGCGTCCCGGCGGTCCGTGGACGGCCGTACGGGGCGTCGCGGATGTGGCCGAAGAGCGAGGGGATCGGAAGTGATTCGAAAGCTGCAGGCGGTCGCGCTGGACTGCGCTGATCCGGTACGGCTTGCGGAGTTCTACGCGGATCTGCTCGGTGGCCGGGTGGTCGCGGACCGGGAGGACCCGGACTGGGTGGAGGTGCACGGGTTCGAAGGGACACCGCTGGCCTGCCAGCGGGTGGACGGTTACGAGCCGCCCGCGTGGCCCGGCCAGGAGCACCCGCAACAGCTCCACCTGGACTTCGACGTGGACGATCTCGACGGGGAGGAGAAGCGTGCACTCGCCCTCGGCGCGACCGTGCTGGAGCGGACGGACCAGCTCCGCACGGAGGCCAATTGGCGGGTCTACGCGGACCCGGCCGGCCATCCGTTCTGCCTCTGTCTCCACTGAGTCCCCCGGGCCCGCCGCCCCGCCTCGATGACTGCCACCGCCCGCACGGGCGCCATGAGCGCGAAGCCGGGCGCCTACCGTCCTGCGCCGGCACAGCCGCCGCCACGGCAGGCCCAGGAAGCAGATGCCGGGTTCACCGGCCATCCCTCGGCGCTGCTTCGGCCGGCCGTTCCCGGCGAACGTGTCGATTTCCGGGCCGGCGTGGGGCGCGACGAGCGCGCCGTACGGGAACCGCGGGGCGTCCCGGTCGCCCGGCGCGGAGCGGCTGCCCCCGCACCGGGCGGCCGACCGTCCACGGACCGCCGGGGACGCAGACGAACACGCGGTGCCGGAGCCGAGGGAGTCGGCGCCGGCACCACGTGCGTGGGACGGTCGCCTTGCCGCAGCGGAGGAGCGGCCGACCGCCGGCGCAAGGGTCAGTGGCGCGGAAGCAGGCGGCTCGGCCGGATCTCGTGCAGGTGCACCACCACGTCCGCCGACCTCAGCAGATTGACCGAGTCCGGGTCCCGGGGCCAGTGCGTGCCGATCTCCCGTTTGGGACGGGTCACGGCCAGCCAGGCGCGGACGGCGGGCGGCGCGGTGCGCAGGTCGAGGTACCAGTCCCGGTGGCTCACCCGGTCCAGGGTCTGCTCGACCGAACCGGCCGCGACCGGCCCGGAGCGGAACTCCTTCACGTCCTCGTCGCGGGGGTTGGAGACGCCCTTGTCGGTGGCGTGGAAGGAGCCGTGGTCGAAGGCCAGGCCCACGACGAGGTAACCGTTCCCGAGCGCGCGGCGGAGCAGGCCGCCCTGGATGACCGGGTAGTCCGGGTCGTAGCCCTCCAGGTACACGTGGCCGTTGTGGGCGGCCAGCACCGCCCGGGCGCCGGTCTGCCGGAGCCACCAGAGGGTGTTCTCCGTCATCACGGTGTCGCGGTAGGCCAGGGCCTCGCGTTCGTCGGCCGGGTCGTCGTAGTCGAAGGCGTTCTGGCGTGCGACCTGATGGACGATCTCCGCGTTCCGCACCGCCCGGGCGTGGGCGTCCCCTGCCACGGTGCGCCCGGCGAAGCTCCGGGCGCGCAGCAGCTCCACGACGCGTCCGGTCCGTTCGGCCTTCTCCCGCCGCAGGGCCGGAGGTTCCTCGATGGCGGCCACCATGTACTCGCCGGCGGACAGGGTGGGGCGCAGTCCCCGGTACAGCCCGGTGACGGCGGGCAGCAGGTCGGGGTGGGCGCGCCGGACGTGGTCGACGACCCGGTCGTACAGATCGGGGCCCGCGTAACTGCTGTCGTTGCCGGCGAACCTGACCGGGTCGTCGGGGTGGGCGACGTTGTACGCGCGCATCCAGCGGATCAGGTCCAGCACCTCGCCGGTCCGCATGAACAGGTAGGCGTTCTGGAACTCCTCGGACACGATCCGGGCGGGGTCGCCGTGCCCGGTGAGCAGATAGTCGTCCAGGCGGAGCCCCGCGCTCCAGGGGGCTTCGAGGACGAGGGAGCGGAAACCCTTCTCCTCGACCAGGTACCGGAACACCCGGTGCTGGAGGGCGAGGAAGTCGCGGGAGCCGTGGACGGCCTGCCCGACGCCGACCAGCCGGGCGTCACCCACCGCCTCCCCCAGGGCGCGCAGGTCGTCGAAGGGGCCGACGGGCTCCACGGTGCGCAGCGGACGGGCCGCCTCCTCCAGGGCGGGCAGCAGACCGGTGGACGTCCCCGGAGCGTGGGGCCGCTGCTCGGCCGCTGCACGGGCGAGTCTCCGGCTCGGCCGGATCTCGTCCAGGTGCACCACCAGGTCCATCGACCTCAGCAGGTTGACCTGGTCGCCGGTCGGCGGGTAGTCGGTGCCGATCTCCCGTTTGGGCCGGGTGACGTCCAGCAGGGCGCGGGCTGCGGGCGGCGCGGTGCGCAGGTCGGCGTACCAGTTCCGGTGACCCACCCGGTCCAGGACGTACTCGGCCGAACCGGGAGCGGCGGGCTCCACCTCGACCCGTCCGACGTCCTGGTCGGCCGGATTCTGCAGACCCTGCGCCGTGGCGTGCACGACGCCCCGGTCGAAGGAGAGCCCCACCGCCAGGTAGCCGTCGCCCAGCCGTTGCCGGAGCACCGATCCCTGGGGGAGGGGGAGGGTGGGGGTGGAACTCCTGGTGTACAGGTGGCTGTTGTGTCCGCCGAGTACGAGTCGGTGGCTGGTGTGGCGGTGCCACCACAGGGTGTTCTCCGCCATGGCGGTGTCGCGGTGGGCCATGGCCTCCGGCCCGCTCCGAGGGTCGGAGAGGTCGAAGGCGTACAGGCGTGCCACCTGGTCGATGACGGTGGCGTGCTGGAGCGCCCAGGCGTGCTCCTCGTCCGTCCCGGCGGGTTCGCGGGCGCGGAGCAGTCCGAGGACGCGTCCGGTGCGTTCGGCCCGTGCGCGACGCTCGTCCAGGGGCTCGGTCACGGCGGCGCGCATCCACGCGTCGACGGGCAGGGTGGGGCGCAGCCCCCGGTACAGCTCGGTGACGGCGGGCAGCAGGTCGGGGTGGGCGCGCCGGACGTGGCCGACGACCCGGTCGTACAGCTCCGGACCGGCGTAGCCGTTGTCGTTGCCGGCGAACCTGACCGGGTCGTCGGGGTGGGCGACGTTGTACGCGCGCATCCAGCGGATCATGTCCAGGTACTCCTGGCTGTGCAGCAGCAGGAAGGCGTTCCGGAACTCCTCGGACATGATCCGGACGGGATCGCCGCGCCCGGTGAGCAGGTAGTCGTCCAGACGGAGCCCCGCGCTCCAGTTGGCCTCCAGGACGAAGGAGCGGAAACCCTTCTCCTCGACCAGGTACCGCAGCACCCGGTGCCGGAAGGTGACGAAGTCGTGGGAGCCGTGGGCGGCCTCGCCGACGCCGACCACCACGGCGTCACCGACCGCCTCCCCGAAGGGCCGCAGGTCCTCGACAGCGCCCGAGGGCTCGGTGGTGCGCAGCGGACGGGCGGCCTCCTCCAACGCCTGCAGCGGGTCACCGGTTGGAGTGGGAGACCCGTCTGAGGCCCCTGGCCCCCCACCGGCCGGCACCGCGGCGACCGTCCCGGGGACGACGGCGAGCCAGACGAGCAGCGCGACGGCGAGCCGCCTTGATATGAGGGGTGCCATGACGCCAGCATTCCTGCCCGGGCGTCGGGCCGCGCTCCGTATGTCACCTGGTCGGAGCAATGCCGCGGGCGGCGGACGGGCCGCCGACGTGTTGTCCCGGGCCCTTGCGGGCTTCGCGGGATGCCGCCGGGAGCGACGGTGCCGACCGCCTCCGTGAACGGGTGCCCGTCATTCCGCCCGCAGTAGAGGACACAGGCTGACCGCTAATCCTGCGACGGTGGGATCAGAGCCACCCCGGGACCAAGAACTGCCGGGGCGACGCGCGTCGGGCGCGCATGTCCGTGTTCGGCGGACGCACCGGCGCCGTCACCTACCAGGAAACCGGCAACGTGCGGAACGAGAACGAGAACCAGGCGGACCGGGCGATCCGGGGCGAGGCGGCCGGGGGACCGCAACGGCCGAGCCGGCCGGCTCGACACAGTACGACGGGCGCCGCCGACGACGCGACGGCACCCGGCAGACAAGCGGAAGGAAGCGAATCACGTGCGCATACGACAGCCGGGGCGGCGGACCGGCCCCGTGGACGTCCCCCGCACACCCCCCTCACCGTCCCACCCCGTTCCGCGCCGGCGTCCGGCCACCGAGCGAGCCGCGGCCTGAGAACATGACCGTCCTCGGCACACGCGCCCTCAACCGCGCCACCCTCGCCCGCCAGTACCTGCTCGGGCGCGCGGACACCTCCGTCCACGACGCCGTGGCGCACCTGTGCGGAATGCAGGCGCAGGAACCCCAGGAACCCTTCATCGGCCTGTGGTCCCGGCTGCACGCCTTCCGACCGCGGGACCTGGACGACGCGCTGACAGGCCGCCAGGTCGTGCGCACCCACCTGATGCGCCGCACCGTCCACCTCGTCACCGCCGGCGACGCGCTGGCCTGGCGAGCCCGCCACGACACCATGCTGCGCCAGCGGGTGATGGCCACCTACCGGCGCGAACTCGCGGGCATCGACGTGGAGGAGGTCGCCGCGGCAGGCCGAGCGGTCATGGCCGACCAGCAGCCCCGCACCATGGCCGCACTCGTCGAGGCACTCGAAGGCCGCTGGCCCACGCCCCCGCGCCGTGTCCTGGGCGAACTGCTCGTCGCGGCCCTCGTCCCGATGGTCCAGCTCCCGCCCCGAGGCCTGTGGCGCACCAGGGCCGGCGTCCGCAACCTGCCCCTGGCCACCTGGCTCGGGTGCGACATCGACCCGCTCTCCCCCGACGAGAGCGACCCGGCCGGGCAGCAACTGGTACGGCGCTACCTCGCCGCCCACGGGCCCGCCGCCACCGCCGACCTCCGTTCCTGGTGCGGCCTCGCCGGACTTCCCGCCGCGGTCGAGGCCGTCCGCGAGGAGCTCGTCGCCTTCCGCGACGAACGCGGCCGGGTCCTTCTCGACCTTCCCGACGCACCGCGCCCGCACCCGGACACTCCCGCACCCGTCCGGTTCCTGCCGGCCTTCGACAACGTGATCCTCGGCTACCACGACCGCAGCCGCATCATCGACGACGCCCACCTCGGCCTGTCCGTCGCCGGCCGACGAGCCGTCCTCGTCGACGGACGCGTCGCCGCCACCTGGACCGTGCACGACGAAGAGCTCGCCATCACCCCACTCCGCCCACTCTCCGGCCCGGAGCGAGAAGCCGTCCACGCCGAAGCCCTGGCCCTGACCACTTTCCTGGACGAGGGCGTCGAGCGCGTACGCATCACCGCGGACAGCGGCTGAGCCACTGGTCCGGCGTACGGACGACGGAACAGCCGATGTCGTGTGGTGAACGGCCGGCGAAAATCCGTTGCCCAGGGTTATGCCGTGAGGTACGAGCGCCTTAACGTCCCCGTCATGCCTGACGTTTCCCGCCGCAAGGTTCTCGGCACCCTCGCCGGTGGAGCCGGCCTCTCCCTCCTGCCCCCCTCGCTGCACCGGGCCATGGCCGCGCCGATGCCGCGCGGCGGCCTGCGTGCCGTCGAGCATGTGATCGTCCTGATGCAGGAGAACCGCTCCTTCGACAACTACTTCGGCGCCCTCAAGGGGGTGCGCGGTTTCAGCGACCGGACGCCCCTGCGGCTGCCCTCGGGAGCCGATGTCTTCCGGCAGCCGCGGCCCGGCGGCGGCGAGGTCCTGCCGTTCTCGGCCCGCCGGGCGGCGCTCGACGCGGGCCGCCCGGAAAGCGACATCCAGTATCTGGGTTCGCTCCCGCACGCCTTCCGCGACGCCGTCCAGGCCCGGGGGAACGGCTGGTGGAACGACTGGGTCGCCGCCAAGACCCAGAGCACCATGGCCTTCTACGACCGGCGTGACATCCCGCTCCAGTACGAACTGGCCGACCGCTTCACCATCTGCGACTCCTACTTCTGCTCGGTCTACGGCTCGACCAACCCCAACCGCAACTACCTGTGGACCGGCACCACCGGTTACGAGCCGGACGGTGTCAACCGGGCCCTCACCAACGCCGCCTACGACCACCGCCACGCCGGATACAGCTGGACCACGTACCCGGAGCGCCTGGAGGCCGCGGGCGTCGACTGGCAGATCTACCAGGAGTGGGACAACTTCACCGACAACGCGGTGGAATACTTCCGGCCGTGGAAGGAGATCGGCCGGAAGATCCTCTCCGCGGTCGGCGGACAGTACTCCACCACCGAGCAGTTCTACGACAGCCTGTGGGCCAGGACCCCGGAGCAGCGCAGGGCCGCGCTGGCCGAGTTCCAGCGGGGCGTCGACGCGCTGACCGAGGCCGAACGCCGGCTGTTCCTGCGGGGCGCCTACCGTTCCGAGCCGGACACCCTCGTCCGGCGGATCCGGTCCGACATCGACAAGGGGACACTGCCGGCGGTCAGTTGGATCGTTCCGACGGCGGCGCTGTCCGAACACCCCAGCAGCTCCACCCCCGTCGGCAGCGCCAACCTGGTCTACGACCTCCTCGACGCCCTCGCGAGCGACCCGGACACCTGGTCGAAGACGGTGCTTTTCATCAACTTCGACGAGAACGACGGCTACTTCGACCATGTGCCGGCGCCGGTCGCGCCGCGGCCGGCCTCAGGAAGCGACGACGACTGGTCCGGCGGGAGCCCGGTCGGCCCCGGCCCGCGCGTGCCGATGACGATCGTGTCGCCCTGGACGGTGGGCGGCTTCGTCAGCTCGCAGGCGTTCGACCACACCTCGGTCATCCGGTTCCTGGAGAAGTGGACCGGCGTCCACGAGCCCAACATCAGCGCCTGGCGCCGCAGCGTGTTCGGTGACCTGACCGCCGCCTTCGACTTCCACCGCACCTACCGGCAGCCCCGGGTCGAGCAGCCGCGTCCCGTACCGGACGCGGTCGGCCGCTGGAACCCCGTACCGCCGGGTGAGCAGTCGCTCCCGGAACAGGAGGCCGGCACGCGCCGCACGCGTCCCTCCCCCTACCGGCTGTCCCTGCGCTCCGACGTCACCCGCACCGGCGTCCGCCTCCGCCTCGGCAACGACAGTGCCGACGCCGCGGTCTGGTTCTCCGCCTACCCCGGCGACGGCACCGCCCCGCACACCTGGACGGTCCCCGCGCGCGGAAGAGCCGACCACACGGTCGAGTACGGCGCCGACGGCTACGACCTGCAGGTGCACGGGCCGGGCTGGTCCGTGTGGGAGCTGCGGGGCACCGGCGTGGGCGCCGAGGCGTACCTCCCCGAACGCCAGGGCGCCGGCCAGGTGAGTGTCGTCTGCTCCAACCCCTCCACCCGCACCCGCAGGCTCCTCGTCGGCGAGTCGGTCCACGCCCACAGGCACGGCGACCGTGTGCGCGCCGTCACCCTCAGACCCGGCACGTCCCGCACGGTGCGGCTCGGCCTGCCGGACCACGGCTGGTACGACATCGTGGTCGTCGACCGGGACGACCCGATGTTCCTGCGCCGCATGACCGGCCGCCGGTCCCACAACAGGCCCGGCGTCACCGACCCGGCGACCGGCACGCCCCCGGCGCTGACCGCGGCCATCGGCCTGCCCGAGCCCCAGCCCTCCCTGGACACGCCCTTCGCGCAGGGCAACCCGACCGATGTCGTCGTCACCGTACGCAACGACGGCCAAGACCGGCTCGAAGGGCTCTTCGTCGCGCTGACCGCCCCCTCCGGCTGGACGGTCGAACGACCCGGCACCGCCCCCGCAACCCTCGCGGCCGGCGACTCGGCCGATGTGCGCTTCACGGTCACGCCCGCCCGGAACGCCACCGCCGGCCGACTGGTCGTCGCCGCACACGCCCAGGGCGACGGTCTGCTCAGGCTCGCCGACGCCCGCGCGCAGGTCCGGGTCGTCCCCGCCCTGAGCGTCACGCTGACCGGTCCGGCGAGCTCACCCGGCACCGACGGCGCCGTCCTGTCGCCGGGCCGGGCGGCCACCGTGACGGCCACCGTCGTCAACGCGGCCGGCACGCCCCTCACGGACCTGGCCGTCACGCCGGCCCTGCCGCAGGGCTGGCAGGCCACTCCCCAGGGCACCGCGCCGACGTCGGTTCCGGCACGCTCGAACGTGACCCTGGCCTGGGACGTCGTCGCGCCCGTCACGGCGGCCCGCGTCTCCGACACGCTCACGGCGACCGTCACGGCGATGCCGGGCGGCAGCGGTACGGAGGTATCCGCGTCCCTGCCCGTCAGAACAGGCCCCGTCATGACCGGTCACCTCCTCGCGGAGGACTTCGAGTCCGCCGCCCCCGCGCTCGCCCCGGCCGCCGATCTCAGCCGCCCCGGGCTGCTCGGCTGGACCCGGACCGCCCCCGAGGGCTGGACGGTCACCAACGCGCCGGACATGCCGCAGGGCACGCGGGAGTTGCAGGGCTGGACGTTCATGACCAAGCAGTTCTGGTTCCCCGCCGGGCAGGACCGCCCCGGCTTCACCCGCGCCCTCGGCGTCGTCGCCGTCAGCGACCCCGACGACTGGGACGACAACGGGGGCCCGTCCGGCCGGGGCCGGTTCGACTCGACCCTGACCAGCCCGGCGGTGGCCGTCCCGCCCGGCACCCCCACCCTGCACCTGGGCTTCGACTCCCACTACCGGCAGGAGAGCCCGCAGGAGGCCGAAGTCACCGTCGAGTTCGATTCCGGCGGCACGGTGCGGCTGCTCCACTACAGCGGCGCGACCTCCGGGAACACCAACCAGGGCCGGGACCAGGAGAACCGCCTCGTCCGGCTCTCCTGCCCCGTCCCGGCCGGGGCCACCTCGGCGAAGGTCGCCTTCCGGATCTTCAACGCGGGCAACAACTGGTACTGGGCGATCGACAACGTCCGCCTGGGCACGGCCCCGATCACCGACGCCTGACCCGCCCACGCGGCCGCCGAGGACGGGACGGGAGGTGGGACAGGGCAGCACCCCCGTACCGCAGAGGATTCGCGTCACGGGGCGACGGTTCCGAAGTCCGCATTGGTGCCCGTCGCCCCTCTGACGTACCGCATCCTCTTCCGCCCGGTCGGCCTCGACGCCGGGTACGCGCGCCGGCTCGTGGCGGGAGCTCGCGACGGGCGTGTCCGACAACTGATCCTGTAGCGGGACGGGCTGAGCCGGGGAAGCCGGCGGGGATGCGGTCGGGCAGCATCGCGCCCGGACGTATGACCGGCGGCGGTACCCCCGCCGGCGGTGCAGCGGGTGCGTGGTCCGCGGGCTCGAGCCACGCCGCGGGGCCGTTTCGGGCCCCGATCGGGCACCGGTGGGACCTGGCGGCCCGGGGCGCCGAGCGGGAACTCAGCAACGGCCCCGGGCGCCGGCCCGGTGCGCTCAGGAACGGCCGCCGTCCCCCGGCCGGTGCGTCACACGGATCTTGGACTGGCCGTGCCCGAGGTCCTCCCAGTCCTCCATGAAGCGCGCCGCGAGGCCGTGCTCGGCGGCCAGGGCGATCAGCGTCTCGGTCCGGTAGTAGAAGTCCTCCCGCAGCACATGATGCTCCTCGCCCTCTGTCCGGTCGAAGGTGAAGTCGAACCAGCCACCCGGCGCCAGAACGCGGCCGATGTGGGCGAAGCACTCCTCGATCACCGGTAGCGGGGAGTGCGAGAACACGCTGTGCGCGTGCACCACGTCGAAACGGCCCTCCGGCAGGAATCCCAGCGTGAGATCCCGGACCGGCGTCAGCGCGGGCAGCCGGTCCTGAAGGCCCTGGGCCTGGAGGGTGTCCTGTGCGGAGACAAGTATGTCGGGGGAGATGTCGACGCCGTAGTAGTGGCCGGCGTCGAGGTACTCGATGAAGCGCCAGCCCGCCCGCAGGTTGCCGCAGCCGATCTCCAGCATCCGGTGGTCCGGACGCAGCCCGTGGCGCAGTAGGTAGTCGAACTGCATCTGTCCCAGCGCGAGCCAGCGCTCCCGGCTGCGACTGCCCACCGCGGCGTCCGGGTCGCGGCGTGTGTCCGACCGCATGACCGCCCGGTAGTAGGAGACATGGTCCGGCGAGCGGTACCGCAGCCACGCGTCGCGAGCGGTGCGACGCAGGTGGCGCGGCACCCGACCCGGGTGGCGCACTGCGTAGGACAGGCGATGCGTGAAGGAGGCGCGGTTGGCCGTGAGGTTCTTGGGCATGCGGTGCTCGATCTCCGTAGGGGCCGTGCGTGTCCCAGCAGTCTCACCGCTGCGCCGGTCCCGTTCTTCGGACGTACGGCTGGTCCGAGGAGCCGACGGGACTATGCGAAGATCAGCCGATCGGATGACGCGCCTCACGGGGTGCGCTTGTATCTGTGGTGAGACGGGGACGGGCGAGACGACGGGGACACGGTGGAGCGAGACGCCATACGGCCGGACCCCGACGCGCGGTGGCTGACCGCGGCCCTGCACATCGCCTTCGTGCTGCTGCTCGGCGGCGCGATCGCCCGCCTGCTGACCCACGACCGGGGCGATGGCACCCGCACCATTGTGACCCTCGTCCTGTTCCTCCTGTTCGGGGCGCTCTACCTGCTCGGACTGCGGTGGGCGCCCGCGCCGCGGTACGGGGAGCGCCCCGCCACCCGGCATCTGCTGTGGCTGAGCGCGGTGCTCACCGTCTGGATGGTTCTGCTCGCCCTGGAACCGAGCGCCACGTGGTGCACCATGCCGCTGCTGTTCACCGGACTGCACCGTTTGCCGGTGCGGCTCGCGGTGCCGCTCGCCTCCGTGCTCGTCGCCCTCGTGGTGGTCTCCGAACTACGCGTCCTGACCGGCCCGTTCAATCCCAACCTGGTGATCGCCCCGGTCGCCCTCGGTACGGTCGCCACGGCCGTCCTGGTCGACGGCAGACAACTGACCGCCCGGCAGCGCCTGCTCATCGACGACCTGGTGCGCGCCCGCGGCGAACTGGCCGCCACCGAACGGCACGCCGGCATCCTCGCGGAGCGCCAGCGCCTGTCGGCCGAGATCCACGACATCCTCGCGCAGAGCCTGTCCAGCCAGCAGATGCTGCTCCAGGCCGCCGACCGCCGCTGGCACACCTGCCCGGACACCGCGCACGGGCATGTGCGCGACGCCGCCGCGGCAGCCGAGCGTGCGCTCACCGAGGTCCGCCGGTTCGTCCGCGACCTGACACCGCTGGATCTCGCGGAGAACACCCTCGTGCAGGCGCTGCGAGCCCTCGCCGCGCAGGACGGCGGACCGGAACCGGGACCGGCCGTCGAGTTCCGGCTGGACGGTGCCCCCGACGCCCCCGGCTCTCTGCCCGGGCCCGTCGAGACAGCCCTGCTGCGGGTCACCCAGCAGGCGCTGGCCAACGTACGGGAGCACGCCGGGGCGGCCCGGGCCGTCATCACCCTGACCTGTCTGGAGGACCGGATCACAGTGGACATCGCCGACGACGGGCGCGGCTTCGACACGGGCCGGCCGCCTCGCCGGGACCGGGCCTCCTCCCGCGGTCACGGGCTTCCGGGCATGGTCACGAGGGCCCAACAGGCGGGCGGGACGCTCGCGGTCGAGTCGGCGCCCGGTGAGGGGACGGTGGTCACGATGTCCGTGCCGCTCGCCGGGAACGGCGTCGGAAGGCAGGCGTGGTGACCCCGGCCGCCGCTCCCGCAGTGCGTGTACTGCTCTGCGACGACCACTCCGTCGTACGCGCGGGACTGCGCGCCCTGCTATCCAGCACCGGCGGCATCGACGTGGTCGGCGAGGCCGGCAGTGGCGAAGAGGCCCTGGTGATGGCAGCGCGGCTGAGGCCGGACGTGGTGCTCATGGACCTGCAACTGGGCGCCGGCATGGACGGGGTGGCGGCCACCAGCCGGCTGACCGCCCGGAGCGGGCCGGACGGGCCCGCTCCGCGAGTGCTGGTCCTCACGATGTTCGACACCGACGCCGACATATCCCGTGCCGTGGCGGCGGGTGCCACGGGCTATCTGCTCAAGGCCGAGCGGCCGGAGCGGCTGTTCGCGGCCGTCCGGGACGCCGCCGCGGGACGCACCGTGCTGTCGGGGCCGGTCACCGACCGGGTCGTCGCCCGTCTGCGCGCCCCCGGCCCCGCCCTCACCGAGCGCGAGCGCGACATCCTGGGCAGGCTCGCCGAGGGCCTGGGCAACCGGGAGATCGCCCGGGCCCTGTTCCTCAGCGAGGCCACGGTCAAGACCCATCTGGGGCGCGTCTACGCCAAGTTGGGTGTGCGGACCAGGGCGGGCGCGGTGGCGGCCGCGGCCCGCCACCGTCTGCTGCCGTGAACGGCGGCCGGGCTCCGGACGCGCGGAATCGGCGACCGCCGCGCTCACGGGCCTGTGGTCCGCCCGGCGCGGCCGACGGCATTGAACCGAAACTCTTGGAGGGAGTGGGCGTGGGATACGACGGGGTACCGGAAGAGCGCCCTGGGCGTACGCGTGCCGAGCGGGTGACCGAAGGGCTGACCGTCGCCGTGGCGTCGGTCCTCTCGTCGGTCCTGCTGACCGGACCGGCCGTGGTGTTCGGTACCACCGCCTGGCACCTGGCCACCGACCCCGGCACCACCGCGTTCAGCCGGTGGGGTACGCCGGTGCTCTTCCTCGCTCTCGTGGCGCTGCCGCTCGTCCTGGCCCGCGTGGCGTTCCGCGTGGGCCGGCGCAGGGGCAGGGAGCGGCTGACGGCGGCGGTCCCGGCGGTGCTGACACTGCTCGGCGCGTCCGTCGTGCTGTTCGCGGCCCTGTGCCTGGTCGTCGTGTACGCGGACTGACCTCCGGCTACGGCGGTCCGGCCCCGGTGTGCGCCGGGTGGCGTCCCCGTGTCGCGTGTACGGACCGGGCGGCGCCCCGGCCGGGGCGCCGCCCGGTCCCGCCGTCCTTGCCGCCGCGACGCATCCGCTCCGTGCCGGAGCGGGTACGCCGCGGTGCGCGCCCCGCCACCGCCGCCCAGGCGGCCGGCCGCCCGACAAGCGCTGTACGCGGTGAGCCTGCGCTGCGCGGGGCCACGCGGCTGTCCGCCGCGGTCGCTGCCTCCGGGCATGTGGGCGCGGAGCCCCGTACGGCGTCGGCAGCCGGGCGACGGCGAGGCCGCCCGGCTGCCGCGTCGGCGTCAGGGTCAGAGGGTGTCGATGATGAAGACGTCGAGGGCTTGGGTGACGAGGTCGATCGGGTGGGCGAACGACCTGCTGAAGTTCACCGTGCCCCCGTAGAGCATGCCGACCGGGTTCCGCTGGACGAAGTCCAGAGTCCAGACGATCGCCCCGGAATCTCCGGTTTCGCTGAAGGTGCCGAGCGTCCCTTCCACTCCGATCGAGCCGGAGAAGTACGCGTTGCCCCCGGGATAGGCGATCCAGTGGGAGGCGTCCACTTCCCGGACGGTCCCGGCTCTCACTTCCGTGGTCCGCCCGCTCTTGAACACCAGTTGGTCCACCGTGACGGTTCCGGTCGTGGCGCTGATCGGTACCTCGACGGGGCCGAGCACCCCGGTGATCAGGATGTTCGGACTCACGTCCTCGGGTCTGGCCCATGCCGTGGCGGCGTCGGCGATGTTGATGGATCCGTCGAACTTCAGCTCGACGAAGCGCTCCAGCACCGCGATGAGGTCCTGCGGCGCAGAACCTCCGTCGCGTCCGCCGGGCTGGATGATCACGTCACCGAGCGCGGCGTTGTTGTTGTTCGCGAAGACGTGGTTGCAGCCGAGGATGAGGGTCCTCTGATCGCGCGGGAAGGACCGGCCGGTCGCCAGGCAGCCGAACGTGCCCGCCACGGGCAGCGAGGTGGGTGTCCGATGGATCGACACGCCACCGGGCGCGGGACGCCGGTGGAAGTCGTACGCCTGCGTCTCGATGATCCCGGTGACGACGGGTACGACCGTGACCTGCGGGGAAGCGGCGGCGCGGACACCCATCCGTTCGACGATGAGCGACACGAGATCTTCGTCGTTTATCGGCCGGGCCAGGTAGACGTTCAGCGAGGGCTGCCCGGACGGCGCTGCCCTGCCGAGACCGGCCCCCTGGATGTTCGTCGCCTCGGTCAGGTCCTCCACGGACCGGACCGCGCTGCGCTGGTCACCCTGTCCGCTGAGCGTCTCCTCGATCACGGCTCGCGCCTCGAGCAGGTCCTGGGAGAACTCGCCGGTATCGAGGCCGATGTGTTCCCGCGGGCCCTCCAGGTCTCTGATCACCACGTCTTCACCGGAGTGTGCGAAGTCGTCGGGCGGCGGTGCGTCAGGCCTCGGCATGGGACCCTCCGGAAGACGTCGTGCTGAGCCGGCACGAACGGCGGCTAGAGGTGGTCGGGCAGGATGTTCCTGCCGATCCATGTGAGCGTTCCCGGCTCGCTCTGCGGACGCCTGTAGATGCCGGTCCCGGACTTGAACGTCCCGTCGGGGTTCGGAACACAGTCCTCCGGGTACTGCATCCGGAGCTGGACACGCGTTGCCACGTTCTGCCACGGCCCGTCCCTGAGTTCGACCGTGCGTGAGTCCCAGCCGACGATCCTGAATTCACCGGCGCCCACCCCGACCCAGTTGTTCCGCGTGACGATGGCCCAGGTCTTCTTGGTGAAAGGCAGCCACGGGTCGGTCAGTACCAGGAACACCTGCCTCGGTGATCCCGGCGGGGAGTGCATGTCCTCGATCACTATCGTGTGTACGGCCACCGGGACACCTCCCTCGGCGCGGGGCGTGTGCGCCTCTCCCCACCTCACGCGCTACCACGATTTTCCCACGTCCGGGCGCGGCCCGCCTGCCGGACGACGGCCGCGGACACCGGCCCACCAGCTTCTGGCGGGCTTGGGGGCGCTGTCGCCCGTACCCCACTGCCCGGGCGTCCCGCCGATCACGACGGAAGGCCCCGCCAGGGCGGGTCCGACGCGCAGGGCCGTGATCAGCCCGGCGCCGTCACGCAGGAGCCCTTTGACCGTGCTGACCACGCCACGGTCCGGCCGCTCGGCCCGGCTGGTCTTGATCACGGTGGCGGCGCCTTCCCTCGGCGCGAGGGGCACGGTGGGACCAACGGCACGGTCCAGGAGCTGCGGCCTGCTCCCAGCGCGCGGATGCGGGCCCGTGTCCGACCCCGGCCGCCCGCAGGGCCTGTCCCGCACAGGTGCCCACGCGGCAGGCGACCGGACGTTCGGCCATACAGATCGTCACTGCGGCGGCGGGTGCGGGCCGCGTCGGGCAGAGTCCGGGGCGCGGCCGGCCTATGCCGGGAGCACTGCCGTCCGGTCTTCGCGGGCAGAGTGATCGGCTCGGCTTGCTGTACTTCAAGTAACAAGATCACTGTTATGTGCGCCTCGTGCGACCAGGCGAGGCGACCCGCCCGTGCGCCCGTGAACGCGGTGCCCGGACCACCAGGAGGAAGCCGAATGAAGCAGTCATACGACCGCCTGGAGCAGGCGCGCGCGGACTACGAGCACCACCTGCGGACCTGCCGCCAATGCGCGGCGGACGGGGTGAAATGCCCCGCGGCCAAACACCTGAGACGCTTGTACAACAACCTGCTCAGAACGGCGTGACCTCGTCCGGTACTGCGCAGGCCACGCGCGCGTCCGGTCTCGCGGCGAGTACTGCGTCACACTGACTGCCGGTCGCGGGCCAGTCGGCCCGGCACTGCGGATGGTGGCCTTGGGCAGGCCTCGGCAGGGCGGCGGATGTCCAGGGAGTCGCAGTCGGGGGACTGCTCATCGTGGTCGGCCACGACATCGAGCTGCGCGGAGGACGCGAAGCCGATGACGCGGCCCACGACGGCATCCGTCGGCTCCCCCCCATTCGCGCATGCCGTTGATCCGCCGCCGGAGGAGCAGGTCGGTCATGAGATCGGCTCTTTGCCCTCGACGGGCTCTGACCGCGGGAAGGCGTCCGCAATCCCATCAGCGGATGATCGCCGTAGGTTCGCTTCCCCGTGGGTGCGGCGTCCTCCTTGTCCGAGTGCGCGACCAGCAGCACCCCGTCGAGGCCCACGGTCACCGCCCCGCCCGCATCGGGCGCTCCCCGGTCGGCCAACAGCCGCACTCGTTCGCGGACTTCGGCCCGCGCGGCCCGGATGGCCCGCAGGGGGAGCGCGGTGCCGCCGGCGGCCTGGATGTCCTTGACCAGGCTGTCGAGGCGCTTCTTGCGCCGGGCCGGCACGACCACGGTGCGAGTTCGGCGAGGCGCCGAGCGGTGACGGCGCCCATGCCGCTGGAGGCGCCGGAGACGACGGCGACACGGCCGACGAGGGGAGTGCCGGTGAGCAGAGCGGCAGACATCACACAACCTCAATCTCTCCGACCGGGAGGTCTGGATGGTGGGGAGAGCCGGAGTGGTGCGGTGTGCCCGGCCGACCAGGTCGCCCTGCCCGGCCGGGCTGCTGGAGAGGGCCGCGAGTACCCGAAGGTGAAGGCACACGGCGGGATGTCGGGCGTCGTCGGGTGGCCCCGGACGCCGAGTGTTCTCGGCGGTGCGCCGGCCAACCGCTGGCGAAGTACCAGGAGATGGCGAGGCGGGCGGGCCGGCGGTCGACAGCGTCGAGTGTTGAGCCCCGGCCCGCCTTCCTGTCCGTCCTCGGTGGGTCAGATACCACAGGTGGGAGCCGACCAGTACGGCGACGGGTCGAAGGCCACGTGGGTGTGGTCGTTGTGGCCGGGGTAGCCCGGGCCGAGGATCTCCGAGAAGCCGTGAGTCCTGGACTGCTGGGCGAGCCGGCACAGGGACGGCGAGCCGACGAGGTCGGCCGCGTCGCCGTAGAGGTGACGGCTGGTGGCGGAGCCGCCGACGGCGTTGTTGCACGCGCGGGAGCGGAAGCCGCTGGAGATGGTGATCGGCACGTCACCGAGGGCGTGCCGCATCGCCTCCAGCTTCCACATGGTCTTGAGCGCGTTCGACTTGGCGGTGGCCGCGGAGACCGCGCCGCCGGACCAGTCGGAGTTGCACTTGTTGAGTTCGGCGTAGCTGAAGTGGACGGGTGTGCAGTCGGCGTCCTGGAGAGCGTAGATCTTGCTGAAGGTCGCGGGTCCGGCGACCCCGTCCGCACTCAGCCCGTACGCGGCCTGGAACTTCTTGACGGCGGCGGTGGTCCGCGCGCCGTACTGGCCGTCGTAGGAGAGCCGCTCTCCGGAGGTCACCCAGCCGGCGACCCGGATCTGGAGCTGGGTCACGTCGCTGCCGGAGGATCCCTGGGAGAGGGTGCGATTCCAGGTGTAGCAGGAGTCGGCGTGAGCGGTGCCGGCGGTGACGCTCACCCCGACCGCCACGCTGGACGCGAGCATGACAAATGAGAGAATCAGGCGTGACATGCGTCTGAACATCCCGGCCTCCCGACCGTTGAGTCGACAACAACCGGAGCCCAGCGTGCGGCAACGAGCTACGCGCGTCAATGGCGCCCCTGTGAAGCCGAGATGGGCCCTGCCTGCGGAGTTCCCGGTGGGAGACGGTCTACGGGCTTCTCTGGAGGTGGAACCGGGGCGGTGCCCTCACCTGCATCCGTGACCAGCTTCGCCACCGGGTCCGTACCGGCAAGGGCCGCTGCCCCACCTGGTGGCGCTGATCGTCGACTCCCAGTCGGTCAAGCCGCCTCTACCGTCGGTAGCAACAGTCCAGGACGACACGGCGGCAACCGGCCACGGGCGGGCAGTCCAGATCCCACCAGCACAGTCAGCTCAGGTGACTACCGCTGGCGGATCCGCGCCGAGAACTCCGACGGCCCGCCCGCCTGGTCCGCTTGGTGCACGTTCACTATGACCGGCATGACTGCAACGGCACCCAGGCACAGTAATGGGAGCGGCTCATCCCGGCCTGACCTGGAGGGCCGCCCGCCTGTTTCGGTTCCGTGTGGTCGTCGGCGCACGGACATCCTCATGCGGGACCGCCCCGATCCATGCGAAGACCTCGGTCTGTGATGCCGTGATGCCGGGAGACGCCGCCGCCGTGGGCTCCGGCGACGGTGACGGTGATGAACCGGAGCTTTATTACGGGAGTCTGACAGGGGGGTTCCGTCAGTACCTTGGCGGGCCGAGTACGGCTTGGATGAACGCATGATGGGGCCGGCCGGCCGCGGTCGGTCCGCCCGTTGTCTTCCGGAGGTATCGGTGTCTCGTTTGTCCCGCCGTACGGTTGTGCCTGTCCTGCTCGTCCTGACGGTCGTCGCCGGTCTCGGGCTTTTCTGGTTCCAGCCGTGGAAGGCGTTCACGGACACCACCGTGGACGAGGCGCTGTCCGGCGTCTCCGCGCCTGCGTCGAAGGGTGAACCAGCGGTGAAGGACACGGCCGGTATGAACGGTGGGGAGCCGTCGACGAAGGACAGGGGTCCGGTAGACCTTGCCGAAGGCCGCTTCGTGACCCATGAGCACGACACCAGCGGCACTGTCCGCACGATCCGGCTCGCGGACGGCAGTCAGGTGTTGCGGATCGAGGACCTCAAGTCCTCGCAGGGGCCGGACCTGCGGGTCTACCTGTCGACCCGGGACCCCGCCGCGGTGGAAGCGGGGCTCGGGGACGGGGACATCGCTCTCGGGAGGCTCAAGGGGAATCTGGGAAACCAGAACTACACCGTTCCGGCCGGTACTGATCTGTCCCGCTTCCGGAGCGCCGTCATCTGGTGCGAGCGGTTCGCGGTGTCCTTCGGCGCTGCCGGTCTTGCTCCGGTCAAGGGCTGACCCCGTGGCTGCCTGCCCCGCCCGCCGAGTCCTGGTTGTCGAGGACGATCCGACGGTCGCCGAGGTCGTCACGGGATACCTCGCCCGCGCCGGCTACGAAGTCGAGCACGTCCATGACGGCCTCGAAGCCCTGGAGGCGTTCGCGGCCCTGCGACCGCAGCTGGTCGTTCTTGACCTGATGCTGCCCGGCCTGGACGGCCTGGAAGTGTGCCGCAGGCTTCGTGCGTACCAGGGACCTCCGGTACCGGTGGTGGTGCTGACAGCGCGCGGTGCGGAGGCGGACCGTGTCCTGGGGCTGGAGCTGGGCGCGGACGACTACATGACCAAGCCGTTCAGCCCTCGAGAACTGGTGCTGCGCGTGACCTCGGTACTGCGCCGTGCCGAGGCCCCGCCGCCCTCTGCCGCCTCGGCCGTACTGCGGGCGGGTGACATCGTCGCCAGCCCGGATGCACGGCGAGCGCGACGTGGTGGACGCGAGCTGCCTCTGACGGTTCGCGAGTTCGACCTGCTGGCCTTTCTGCTGCGCAATCCGGGGCGCGTCTTCTCCCGCGAGGAACTGCTGCGGCATGTATGGGGATGGGAGTTCGGTGACGTGTCGACCGTGACCGTGCATGTCCGACGTCTGCGCGAGAAGATCGAGGACGATCCAGCCGTGCCGAAGTTCATCAGCACCGTGTGGAGCGCCGGATACCGCTTCGACCCGCCCGAGGGCGAGGCCGGCCGCAAGGAGCTCCAGCCGTGATCGATATGTTGATCATCGTCGCCCTGGCCGCTCTGGGTGCTCTGTTCGCCGGGCTGCTCGCGGCCCCCGTCGTCACCTGGCTGCGGGGCCGCTCCGTCGTCCTGTCGATGTTCGCGGTCGCCGCGCTCGCCGTCGTCGCGATGGCGGCCGGCACAGTCGCGGTGGCGCTGGAGATGTTCCTGTCGGCCCACGACTTCCATGTAGTCCTCATCGTGGCCGCCGTCTCGGGGATGTTCTCCCTGGGAGCCGCACTGCTCTTCGGGCGCCGGATCGCCGCGGGCAGCCGCGAACTGGCGCTGGCTGTGACCACCGTCGGCGGCGAGCCCGGCTTCCTGGCCCCGGCAGACCCGCCCACCAGCGAACTCGCGGCACTCGCTGCCGCCCTGGAAACGGCCGGAACGCGGCTGCGCGCCGCGCAGGACCGCGAGAGGTCGCTGGACACCTCACGAAGGGAACTGATCGCCTGGATCTCACACGACCTGCGCACCCCGCTCGCCGGGCTACGGGCGATGGCGGAAGCGCTGGAGGACGGTGTGGCCCCCGATCCCGGCCGCTTCCACTCACGCATCCGTATCGAGGCCGACCGACTCTCCGGCATGGTCGACGACCTCTTCGAGCTCTCCCGTATCCAGGCACGCTCCCTGGAACTGGTTCTGACACGGGTGTCGATCTACGATCTGGTGGACGACGCCCTCGCCTCAGCCAGGCCGCTGGCCGACGAACGCAGGGTCCGCCTGGTGGACGGCGGAGTCGCGGCGCTCCCGGTCCGGGCCGACACCCAGGCGATCACCCGGGTACTCGGCAACCTCCTGGTCAACGCCATCCGGGCGACACCGGCCGACGGAACCGTCGCGGTGAGCGCACACCTGAAGGACGACAAGGTGGTACTCGGCGTCGAGGACGGCTGCGGCGGTATCGCGGAGCAGGACCTGCCGCACGTCTTCGACACAGGCTGGCGCGGCGGCCAGGCCCGTACACCGCCCAGCCGGACGGTCAAGGACCCCGGGACAGCCTCCGGGCACACGGCCGGCTGCACGACGACTGCCACTGTCGTGGGGCAGAGGCACGGGGACAGCGGGGCGGGTCTCGGACTCGCCATCGTCCGCGGCATCGTGGAAGCCCATACCGGCCACGCCTCGGTCCGTAACACCGCGGTGGGCTGCCGCTTCGAGGTCACCCTCCCCACAGACGGGGCAGGCCTGTCCGTGCCCGGAGCAGGTACGGCCCGGTAGTTCCCGAGTGCGGCCCCGGCCTGCCGCACGGCCTTCACGCCAAGGCCGCACAGCGGGCGGAGAGCAATCCGAAGGCGGGAGCGAACGGATGGGCCGGACCGGTGGCTTCCGCAGCCGGTCAGAAGTTGTCGGCGTCGGCCCAGCTGGAGACGATCACACGCTCTGCGCGCGATCCGCTCGTGTGAACCCGGTCGACCCCTTCCTGCTCCCGCCCCGCAACCGGTCCACCCCGGCAATGCGGGCCTCCGCGCCCAGTGCCTCCTGCACGATCCTCTGCCGTCGCGTGCAACCCCCGGGCCGATAACGGGAGTAGGAGTGGGTGGAGAGGCGCCCTCCGGTCCATTGACCCCACTTCCCGTAGGAGCAACGTGTCCAGCAGCATCAAGAAGCTCGCGGTCGCCGTCGGCGCGGCCACCATCGTGGTCAGTACACCGATATCCGGTGCCTGGGCGGCTGACGAGGCGCCCGGTGACGCGTCCGGCAAGGGGCAGCAGACGCAGTCAGCCGTGCGGGGGGAGCAGCACCCGATTCGGCACGCGCGGGACGGGGAACAGGAAACCGTGGCCCGTACCGTGGGCTCCGGAGTCATCGACGGCAAGGAGTGGTCGATGACGCTGCGGTTCTATCCGGAGGTTCCGGAGGACTTCCCCTCCGTCGACCGGACCTCCCGCTTCGGTGACTCCCGGCCCGGGGATCCCTCATTGCTCTGTCAGCGGGTGTTCATCGGCGGGGTCCAGGTCGATCACCAGGCGGGGCCGTGGGCGGGTTGCGCCGTCGTGGACGGTCGGGACGACTTCGTCGAAGGTGCCGGGCTGCACGGTCTGACCGGCAAGGGTACGTCCGGGACTCGGATCTTCGTCGGCAACCCTGCCTCGGGTACGGCCACGGCCGGGTTGACGCTCGACGGTGGTGCGGTCCGTACCGCCGAGGTGGTGACGCTGCCGGGCACCTCGTATCGCGCGTTCGCCCTGCCCATCGCCGACGGGGAGACCATCGCGTCCGTCGACACCTTCGACGGACAGGGCAACCGGCTGACCCACGAGACGTACTGGGACTGACCCGCCGGTCCCCGGTCCCCGGGAGCCGCCCGCATCCGGGGACCGGACCCTACCTCCTTCCCGCCCACACACCCGCAGGGACAGACTCTTCGTGCACATCGGACCGGCCCTCGATGCCGAAGGTGATTTCACGGCGTTCGCCTCGGCCTACTGGAGCCGCCTGGTCAGGACCGCCTACATGCTGACCGGCGATTTCCATGAGGCGGAAGATCTGGTGCAAACCACGCTGATCAAGGTGTACGCGCGGTGGGACCGGGTGCGGCGGGAGGACGCCGACGCCTATGTACGGCGCGCGCTGGTGAACAACAACCGCAGCCGCCACCGCCGCAGGCGGGTCGCCCACCTGCTCACCCCTTTGCTTCCGGACCGTCCGCAGCGGTCCGGCGAGGCCGAACGTCTGGAGGAGCGTGACGTGCTGATGGAGGCCCTGGCCGAACTGCCCGAACGGCAACGTGCTGTGGTCGTCCTCCGCTACTGGGAGGACCTCGGGGCGGACGAGGTGGCACGGACGCTCGGCTGCACGCCCGGCACGGTCAAGAGCCAGGCTTCTCGCGCTCTCGCCAAGCTGCGGGCACACCCCGCGCTGGCAGCGCACGACCGCGCGGATCTCGGAGGTGCCGCATGACCGCCCACCGCACACCCGGCGGGCAACCAGATGCCTCGAGCACCTCGGGCGCTTCCGTGCCGGGCCGGCACGGCCCCCTGCACGCCGCCGATTCCGCACCGGATGTGCGGGACGCGCTGGCCCGGGCGGCCGGGCGGAAGGTGCCCGGACCAGCACCTGTGCAGGCCATCCTGGACGGTGCCCGTGCCCGGAGATCGCGCCGCACCAACCTGACCGCGGCGGCCGGGGTGCTGGTGGCCGCGGTCACGGCAGCCGTCGTCCTGCCGCTGCTGACCGGCCCGCCGCAGGACGACGGCCCGCGCCCCGCTGCCTCGTCCCCCTCCAACTCACCGGTTCCCGACGCGTCGGAAGCCGGGGAACGCAGCCGGGTGGTCCGCTCCGGCAGCATCGACGGGAAGGAGTGGTCGGTGGCGCTGACGTTCTATCCGGATGTGCCGGACGACTTTCCCTCCGCTGACACTGACGCTGACGTCGGCGACAAGGACGACCGGGACGCCGACGGAGGCCCCGGCGGCGGTTCCCGGCCGGAGGGCCTCTCGCTGCTCTGCCAGCGGGTCTTCATCGGCGGTGTCCAGGTCGACCACCAGGCGGGCCGTTGGGCGGGCTGCTCCGTCGTGCACGGCGAGACCGACTCCGTAGAGGCCGCCGGGCTGCGCAGCCTGTCCGACAAGGGGGCGTCCGGGACTCGGATCTTCGTCGGCAACCCTGCCCCGGGTACGGCCACGGCCCGGCTCACCCTGGACAGCGGTACGGTCCGCACGGCACAGGTGGTGACGCTGCCGGGGACCTCGTACCGTGCGTTCGCCCTGCCCATCGCCGACGGGGAGACCATCGCGTCCGTCGACACCTTCGACGGGCAGGGCAACCGGCTGACCCACGAGACGTACTGGGACTGACTCCGTTGCTGAGAATCAGGGCGCTCCGCCACCGCTCGAACCGCTGTACGTCGCCTCGGGAGTCCGGAGGGTGACAGAACGCCGCAGGCAGCCGTACAGGGCCGGGAAGGATCATGTGCGCCTGGCGGGTGCCCGGCTGGGACGCCGCGGGCGGGGTGGTCGGGGCAGCCGCAGACGGCTCCGGACCCGCGGTCGGCACCCCCGTCGTCACCGTGGGGGCCGACGGGGCCTGGGCCGAACTGCGCACCGTGGACACCGAAGTGATCGGTACCGTGCCCGAGGGAGCCGATCTCGGCCCGATCAGCACGCTGCCGGTCGCAGCGGGCACGGCCCTGCGCGCTCTGCACCGCATCGGGCCGATCCCGGGACGGCGCGTCCTGGTTACCGGCGCGGGCGGCGGAGTGGGCCGCTTCACCCTGCAGCTCGCGGCCCGAGGCGGCGTCCATGTCACCGCGGTGACCAGCGACCCGGCGCAGGCGGACGCACTGCGAGCACTCGGCGCCCACGAGATCGTCACCGACCTGGCCGCACTCCAGCACCTCGAACAGGTCCACGGAGTGGTCGAACTGGTCGGCGGCGCCCACATGGTCGCCGCGCACGGCGCCCTGGCCGAGAACGGCGTGCTGGCTTCCGCAGGTCACGTATCCGGCGACGGCGAGCAGTTCCCCACGGAACCCTTTTCGACAACGGCCGTGGCCACAACCGCCAGATTGCCACCTACCTCCTGCTGGACGATGCCGTAGGCCCTGGCGCCGACCTCACCTGGCTCGCTGCGCTCACCGCCCGCGGCGAGCTGGATCCGCACGTTCTGAGTGAGGCGGCCTCGAATCCCATGTCCAGTGGCGGTTGACGCGGGTGCGGTCACCCGCTGGGGTGACTCGCGTCCGTTCCACCGGGCATGTGTCACGGCATCGGTGATGGCCGAGTCAAGGGTGGGGAGCGCCGCAGGCGGGCGGCAGGTCCCCGAGTGGCACCCGCTCCACCGTGGGCCTGTGGTTATCCCCCGGAGGAAAACTGAAGGTGGCAGGCTGCCCGGGACCAGCCGCCCATCGGCAGCCTTGGTCCATGCCTGTATTTCACAGATCACATCGATCACATCGGTTACTGCTGCTCCTGCTGGCGCTGACGCTCGGGGCCGGTACGCTGACGGTCGCCGCCCGGCCGGCGCACGCGAGCGCGATGACCACCACCGATCCGGTGCGCGAACTGGCGCGTGTCGCGGAGCCGCTGCGCTCCACGGAGGCCGGCGCCCCCTCCAGCGATCTGCGCCCGCTCGGCAGCATGATCGGCTCGGCGAAGATCGTCGGCCTGGGTGAGGCTACGCACAGCTCTCGGCAGTTCTTCACGATGAAGCACCGCGTCTTCCGGTACCTCGTCGAGGAGCAAGGCTTCACCACCTTCGCGCTGGAGGCGCCCTGGTCCACCGGTCTGGTCCTCAACGAGTACGTGTTGTACGGGAAGGGCGACCCGGAGAAGCTGATGCGGGAGGAGTTCCAGAGCTCGTACCGGATATGGAACACCCGCGAGTATCTCAACCTGCTGAGGTGGATGCGCGCCCACAACGTTCGCCACCCCGACCGCCCGGTGCAGTTCATGGGTGAGGACAACGGCTACGCGGGACCTGAGCTCTTCGACGCGGTCACGGACTATGTGTCCGCGCACCACCCCGAGCTGCTGCCGGAGTTCCGCCGTCTCTACCGCGAGCTCCGGCCGACAGGGAGCGTGGAGGAGACCGTCAACGAGAACATGGCCAGGCCCGTCGCCGAGCGCGAGCGGACGGCCGCGGATGTGCGGCGCGCCTACGAGCTGCTGCAGGCGCAGGGGCCGGACGGGGACCGGCAGGCGTACGAGTGGATCCTCCAGCACGCCAGGGCCATCTCCCAGACCGGCACCCTCTACGCGTACTACGACTTCTCCGACCCGGAGAAGATCGCTCGGGCCATGCTCTACCGCGACCAGATCATGGCGGAGAACACCGTGTGGTGGCAGCGGCACACCGGACACCGGATGCTGTTGTCGGCCCACAACGGCCATGTCTCCTACGAGTCCGACAACCCTGAGCAGTATCCGAAGACGCAGGGGGAGTTCATACGCGAGGCGGTCGGGGCCGAGTACGTGAACATCGGTTACACCTTCGGGCAGGGCTCGTTCAACGCGATGGATCTGACGGATCCGGAGCAGCCCTATCGTCGCTTCTCCGTGAAACCGCTGGGCGCGGGCAGCAGTGAGGAGGTGCTGGAGCGAGTCTCGCGCCGGGACTACTACGTCGATCTGAGGGCCGTGCCCGAGCCGGCGCGAGACTGGCTGATGGCGAAGCGGCTGACCCGCTCCATCGGCAACGCCTGGCCGGAGGACCCCTATCAAACCTCGCTCGGGCGCCAGTTCGACCTGCTGATACACCTCCACCGCGTCACCGCCGCGGATCTCCTGCCAACGACCCGGGAATGAAAGCCCCGGGCTCGCACAAGCCGTCCAGGACGAACTCACGGACGAGGAGCGGGCGTTGCCGGCCCGCAGTGCCGCCCTGCTGGAGCGGCTCGCCGCACGCTAGGGCCGTATCAACCGACTCGTGTTGTTCGGGTCGGCCCTGCGCCCCAACTGGCAGGCACACGCGCGGTTTTCGCCTGGTTCGGCAGGTGTGATCCGGCCGCGGCGGGCAACTGGATTGAGGGGTAAGGAGCACAAGAAGCAGATCGACGACTCTTCAGGAGATATCATGTCGAGCTACAGCAGAACGGGCGCACGGAACACGAGCAAGGCGAACGGGCTGGCCATCGCGGGACTGGTCTGCGGGATCGTCGGCCTCCTGTTCCTGCCGATCATCCTCGGTCCCTTGGCCATCGTCTTCGGCGCCGTGTCGCTGCGTCAGACCGGCTCCGCCATGGCGAAGTGGGCCATCGGCCTCGGCGTGGTCGACATCCTGCTCATGATTCTGATGTTCGTGCTCGCCGCCAACAACGGTGGCAGCTTCACCTGGCACTTCGGCTGACCAGGCCCGGCCGGCCCCGGTGCGTGGGCGCCCCGCCGCAGGCGCACGAGAGCCCAGGCACCGTACCCGCACGAGGTTTCGCCTTGGTGAAGCAGCCCGTCGCCGGCCGCCACCGGATGGCCGTGCAGGTCGGCACCTCGGGCCCGGCTCTCTTCGTGCAGGGGCGGCGCATCGTCGCCGTGGAGTGCCGCCCAGGAGGCGGTGCTGCGGTTGTCCGTGCGCCGGGCGCTGCGGGCCCGGGAAGCGACGCCTGACCCACCGGCCAGGTGATGCCTGGCCGGCCCGTCTGAACCGGGCCAGGGCCCGCGGTCGCGTACAGCTCGGGCTGCTGGTGGCGCAGCATGCCGTGCAAGCGGGTGAGGATGACGGCCGGGCCGTCACCTGTGACGAGTGGGTGCGCGGCGCGGTGCGCAGTTGGTCCATCAGTACCGCGGCGTCGAGACCCTGGTCGGTGACGTTCCCGATGACGGCGAGGAGGCCGCCGTCGGGATGGCTGAGGCGTCGTCCCCGTCGGCACCGATGCTCAAGCCCGCGGGCGGGTGGCGGGCGGACAGGAGCAGCCCCGGTGTGGCGGGCAGGACGGTGAGCTGCGCGCGTCGCCGGGTCCGGGTGGTGCGGCCGGTACGCGGCCCGGCTGTGACCGTCCGGGTTCCGGAACATCACGATGTCGCAGTGGGTGCCGTCGAGCCCGGTGCGCTGGTCGGCGACTGGGTTCCGGCTCCCCGGTCGGAGAGACAGGACCCAGTACCCCGGCCTCCGCCCTGCCCTCCGGCTCCCTTACCGAGTTCCACGAAGAACGCGGCGGCGGCGTCCCTGCCCCCGACGACGATGCCGACGGCGTCCATACGCACAATCGCCGTGCTGGTTTCTCCCGCCTCGTGCGGCCGGTGGCGGCCGCTGATGTCCCCGGGGACAGAGCCGGTGGCCGGTTCGCGACGTCGCAGCGTGCGCCGGGGCGTCGCGCCTCCCCGGTTTCAGCGGCTGATGCGGGCGGTTACTGACCGGACGTTATACGAGCGATGCCTGGGTACTCGTTTCGTCCTGCCGGGGCCGACGGGCCGGCCGGCCGGTTCCGGTGATGGCGAATCCTGTAGAGAGGAGTTCCAGATGAGCACGGTGAAGGAAGCGGTGGAGGTCGAGGTTCCTGTGCACACCGCGTACAACCAGTGGACCCAGTTCGAGGAGTTCCCGCAGTTCATGGAGGGGGTCGAGGAGGTCAGGCAGCTCGACGAGCGCCACAACCACTGGACGACCAAGATCAGTGGGGTGAAGCGCGAGTTCGACACCGAGATCGTCGACCAGCTCCCCGACGAGCGCATCACGTGGCGCACCACCACGGGTGACTCCAGGCAGAAGGGCACGGTCCGCTTCCAGCGCCTGGACGACACGCACACTCGGGTCGAGCTGGTCATGGATGTCGATCCCACCGGCGCCGCCGAGAAGGCCGGCGACATGCTGGGAGTCATCGACCGGCGGGTGAAGGGCGACATGCGGCGTTTCAAGGAGTACATCGAGGGGCGCGGCGGGGAGGCCGGAGCCTGGCGTGGGCGCATCAGGCCGGGTGAGTGACTCCCGTACCCGTGGTGCACCGCACCTCGGTGGGGACCCGGGTGACGCCGCCCGGCGGGCATGCAGTCCGGTCCGGCCCACGGCGGAAGCGGCGACATCCGACCTCGGGTGTCGCCGCTTCCGTCACGGTGCCGGGCGGGACGCGCACGTGAAAGGACGAACGCGCCCGTGCACCGGGAGACGACGCGGGCGCCCGCGTCGTGAGCGTCCCGCAGCGCGGCGAGGAGATCCCCCGGCAGGGAAACGTCGGCATCGGCCCAGCCGGGCACGATCACTGTGTCGGCATGCCGCAGCTGGTCGAGGCCGTGATCGGGGGCGAGGCGGAAATGGCCCAGCCGGACGGGGCGCGGCGCGCACACCACCAGGTCGTACCAGGGGACGGTGACGGCGGCGGGGGCGGAACCGAACACCTGGTGGGCCACTGCCAGGTCGATGTGGAGCATGCCGTCCGTGACGGCCGGCGCCACGGAAGCCATGTCCGGAACTGTACGGGACACGTCATTCCGGACACTCACGGCTCGGTGCCCGGAGTCGCCAGAATGGGTGGACGACACCATTTTCAAAGGTGTCTGCGGGGGATCGCTGATCGACTCGAAGCGGGTGCTCACAGCTGCCCACCGCGTGGACCCGGCGCTCGTGATCCCGGACGGCACGGTCCGGATCGGCAGTGAGTGGAAGAAGTCCGGAGGCGCGGTCCGGTCCGTGGAGAAGCCGGTGTCCCACCCGGACTACAGGAACGGCGAGGACACCGGGCCCAACCGCCCGGCCCCAACCGCAATGATGTCGCTCTGATCCGCCTGAACCGCCCGGTTGCCGAGAAGCCCATCCGCATCGCGGACAAGCCGGGGCGGCCCGGCACCCCGACCCGGATCCTGGGCTTCGGCACCGTCGACGACACTCCCGACCGAAGCACGTGGGTCTTCCCCGACCGTCTTCAGGAACTCGACACGTTCAGGGGTGCGGTCTCCGAGTGCGCGCCGGGCTACGCGGACGACACCCGCCTGTGCACGATCAGCCAGGTGCCCAGAGCCATGGCTTGCAACGGCGACTCGGGCAGTCCCCAGCTCCGGCTGGACCGGAAGGGACGCTGGGACCTCATCGGCGTCACTTCTGGCCCCGGCGCCCCAGGCGTGCGATGCAGCGAGGGCCCGGGGCTCTACACCAGCGCACCCGCCTACGCGGGCTGGATCCACAGGGCGATGAGCCGCAACGGGTGATCGGGACTCCGAGAACGGAGCCCGTGTCGCTAAACGGAGCCCATGTCGCTGGACGCGCCGCACCGTACGTGTCGGCCCCGCGGTGGCTCGGCGGGCACCCGTAGCGTGGAGACCGGTCGGCGGTCCGAACCCCGCCCCCTCCGGCGAGGGTGGAACGGCCGGGCATGCGGCGGCAGCGGGATCGCGACGCCGAACGACGGGGGAGGGGTGCCTGCGCTCCATGCTGCTCCGGACAGACCGGCTGTGCGCGCCGGCGGGGTGGCTCGCGGCGCGATCGTGTGTGTCCGGCCGCTCGGTGCCACCGCCATGCCCCGGCCGTGACGGAGTCGGCTTGGGACCGCGTGGCAGGCCGTTAACCTGTCGGTATGTCAGAGCGTGTCATGCCCGGTCGCACGGACGGCCTGATCGCCCTGGTTGCCGCGGACGCTCTGTGGGTCGATCAGACGGCCGACAGTGACGTACCGACGGCTTCTGGGGCATTCACCTGCTTCCCTGCTCACGCCCGGCTGGAGTACGTCCTGCTCGGCAGCCATGTGGTGCCGACGGTGAGGGCGGGCGACGGTCAGCGGATGGTTCCGGAGGCTGAGGTGCGCCGGGCGGCCGCGGAACTCAACGCGGTGGGGATGGACCGGCGGGACCTGATCCGCGTCGGTCCGTTTCGTGGTGCGCCGAGGCAGGAGTGCGACGGGCAAGCGCCGCTGCGTTGGCGCCAGCGCATCACAGGGGAACTGCAGGACCTGGGCGGTCCGGAGCGGGCAGCACGACGTGAAGTCGTCCGGCCGTACCCCCTGGCGGGGATCGACTGGCGACAGATACTCGTGGAGCGGGCCCGCGACGGGACGCAGCGCACGTGGTGGCTGCCGCGCGCTGTGGTCAGGGTGCTGGACGCGGCCGAGCACGCCGAAAAGCGGTGGGTGCGAACCGTGCGGACCCGCCAGGCAAGCGCAGCCGTCACCGAGCCGCCCTCCCACCCCCGGCAGCTACGAGACGCCGGCGGCCGGCAAACGACGAGTCCCGGGGGACCGGGACCCACCACCTCACCGCGCCCGTACAACAAAGAGCTGGAAGGCCAGCTGTACTCGGTGCTCAGCAGGAAGCCCGGTACCTCCCGCAAGGTGGCAGAGTGGGCGTGCGCCGTGTGCCGTACTGCGCCCGCCACCGTGCTCGACCACTGCCACGAACACGGCTACATCCGCGCCCCCGTCTGCCAGTCCTGCAACACACAGGAACGCCCCGACCACCTGTACAGCAACGACATCCGCGTGGCGAACCGCTACACACGCCTCTTCCACACCGACACCGACGACTGGCTCCGTCACTGGCATCGCTGCCCCGGCTGCCGTGCACGCACCACCCTGCCCCTGCCGCACCTCGCGGCATGGACCGCCTACATAGCCTGCCGATCGCTGCGTCCGACCCACCGCGCCCCGCGGGGGCGCAAGCCCTGCGGTCTCCTGCGCGTGTCCTGGTCGGGTAGCCAGAACGCGCCCCGTTCCTGCCTGCTCACTGTCGCCGTCGACTTCTGCCCCTCCGGCGAGCACCGTGTCCTGGCGCGAGTCCCCTACCGCGAAGCCACCGAACGGTTTCGTACCTGGTTGGCCGAGACGGCCCCTGCCGTGGCCGCCGCGGCCGGTCCTGACCGCCTGGACGGCCTCCCTGCCCAGTTCCGCCCAGTCGTCGCGGACACCAGCGGCGGGGACCTGGAACTGTTTTGAGCGGGCATCGGGAGACCTCCTCCCACCGTCACCTGGCAGCTGCTCGCTCCCGGCGCGGCCACCTGGCACGCCCCAGCGAAAGGCGCGGCAGAGTCGAGGTCGCCCGCTCCGGACGAAGTCCCATCGTCACGATGCGTCGACGGATCACCGGCGGTGACAGCAGCGCTCCGCCAGCCAGGGCGGTGGTTGGGGAGCGTCTTCGCTCTCCGACAGCCTCAGGACCAGGCCGCGGCGACACAGAACGCGTTGCCCTCCGGGTCGGCCATCGCGGAACGGGAGCCGGTGGGGACCGCCGGGACACGGCAGCCTCGGTCAGGCCGTCGGTGTACAGCACCAAGGTGTCCCTGGGAGCCAGCACGGTCGTGGCGGCGGAGAAGGTGGCGGTGGGCAGGACTCGTGGAAATCGTCCACCACGCGCTCGGCACGGCCGACGACCCCACCGACCACTCCGTCGTCGCCCGCACTCCCGCCGCATGGTCCTGTCCACCATCGAGGGCACCCTCGACTGGAAACGGGGGCCCGCCCCAGCATCGCGCTCCTCCGCCTGGCCGGCGGCCAGTGGCGTCCCGGCCGAAAGGCCCCAGCCTCGCCATCACCACCAACCACGACGCTCCCGACACCCCCGTCGCCGGTCAACTCCAGCCCACCTGACCGGGCACCGCGCTACTTCGGTGAGTGACCTGAGTCAGAGATTCGTCGCCAGTCGGGCACGAGTCGTCCGGGCCGGCACCGCCACCCTCTTCGCCGCCCTGGAGGTCGCCACCGGCAAGGTCATCGGCTTCCTGCGCCGCCGCCACCGGGCAGCGGAGTTCAAGAAGTTCCTCACGAAGCTGAACAAGGAAATCCCGGCTGAGCTACGGGTCCACCTGATCCTGGACAACCACGCGACCCACAAGACACCCGACCTCAAGAAATGGCTGCCGGCCCACCCACGGTTCCACCTGCACTTCACGCCTACCAGCGCATCCTGGCTGAACCTGGTCGAGCGGTGTTCGCCGAGATGACCCAGAAGAAGCTCAAGCGCGGCGTCCACCGCTCCGTCCAGGCACTCGAACGCGATTTCCGGGCCTGGCTCACTGACTGGAACGAGCGCCCCAGACCGTTCGTCTGGACGAAGACAGCCGACGACGTCCTCGACATAGTCGTTTCCTACTGCCGACGAATCTCTGACTCGGGTCATCAGGAGCGCAGGAACCCGTCGGGGCAGGGTGACCACATGGGTCCCCTGCCCCGACGGAGCTCGGTCGGCCGGGCGGCGGGTTACCGGCGTCCCGCCGAGGCCGGTGACGTGTGCGGCGCTCCCCGGCTCAGCCGAAGTTCACGTCACTGCACCACATGTAGGCCTGGTCGAGGTGCGAGGCCTGCCAGATCACGAACAGGATGTGGTGTCCGGTGTAGCCGGAGGTCTGGACGGGGAACGTGATGTCCTGGGCCGGGGCGAAGCGGCCGGTCTGCGTGATGAAGTCGAGGTTGCCCCAGCCCAGGGTCTGGGTCTTGGGGTTGAAGCCCTGCTTGCTCACGTAGACCTTGAAGTAGTCGGCACCGTGGGACGCCTGGTCGTGCAGGTGGACCGAGAAGTTGTTGCCGACGGTGGTGGTCTTCCACTGCCCGGGCTTGTTCAGGCTGGCGTTCCTCGAGAGGTTGTTGCTGCAGAGCGTCCCATCGGGGGTCCGCGCCTGGAACTGGCCACCGAGGCCGTCGCGGAGCGCGCTCATCCAGTTCCACATGGTGTCGGGGTTGGCCTGGAAGGCCTGCCAACACATGGGGTCCTCGGTCTGCATGGCCGGGTTCGTGTGGTTGCTGCCCCACGTCTTCCAGCACTGGTACGCACGGGAGGCAGGGCCGACGATGGTGCCGTGAGCTTGGGCGGGGGCCGACCAGGTCAGTGCGCCGACAACCACGGCGAACAGCATGACGAGTGCCTGGAGAGGTCGGCGGAGGGACGACCGCGAACGCCCGGTTAACGAACTCTGTTTGCGCATGTGGGGGGAACTCCTTCCAGTTTCAAGGCTGTAATGGGAGCGCTCCCAACGGTAGGTCGTCTGAGTGAAATGTCAATGAGGCAAACGGAGTTGATTGCAGAGGCGGGCGGCGAGCAGGGAATCTGCCGAGAGTCTGGAGTCAGAACCGTGCCCGGGACCGGAAGCGAGGATGCGGCCTGGACCGGTGTGCGGGGCGATGCCGGCGAGGAGCGTTCGCAGCATGGCAACGGGACCTGGTTCTGGCGTGAGGGCTGCCCAGTTCCGCAATACGCGAGATCCCCGGTCCCGATGGTGCGCCTCCGTACACCCGAGTCGGCCTCGCCGGGCACGTTGCCTGGTAGGAGCCGTGGCTGTACGGCGCATCGGGCGGGGCGCGGCCGAGGGCACGCAGCGGGAACGTGCGTACTCCTCGGATCCGAAGCGACGGCACTGGAGCAGGGATGCCGTAACGAGGGAAGCCGCCGGCAACGCAGATCAGCCTCGGCGCGCTCCAGCTCACCTGGGCCACCGCCGCGGCCCAAGACGTTCGCGGACCAGGTGCCGGAACACTTCCCGGTGGACCGTCGGCCAGGCCATGGAGAAGAGTCCTGGATGATCACGCCCGGGTCCGTTCCACGTTTGCTGACACGGCTGCTTTGGACAGGGCTGGCTGCCCCGCGGTGAGCGGGCGGCATGGGCTGAGGCTCGGCTGTCGCCAGTTCCCCATTGATGGTGGTCCCCCGCCGATGATGATGGTCCCCTCGCCGAGCCCTCCACCCTCACCCACGTAGCGGCCACCAGCGCGACGATCCGTCGGTAGTCCACCGCGAGCACCTCCACGGTAGCCGCCTCGTGCCAGTGCGGTACGACAGCCCCGCGTCAAGCCCTGCCACGGCGACACCGGGGCATGGCCTGACCAAAGAAGCCCAACCATCGCATCCGGAGGGACATCGGCTTGCCATGACGCCGCGTCAGTGCGCGGTCTTGCGGATCTGGACCAGCAGGGGAGACTGCCTTCACGGCCGGGTCCGCCCGGCCCTCGGCAGCACCACGCCGCCAGGTCGGTCCACCGTCACTCCACCGAGATGAGGTCTCGTGAACCGAAACCGAGCCGCCGTCAGCGCGATCGCCGTGACCCTGTTCACCGCCGGCCTCGCCGTCGGCCCGGCATCCGCCGCCACCGCCACCGAGGCGAAGGCCCGCATCGGAGCCGACTGGGCAACTCAGTCGATCGTCTTCACCGCGGTTGCAGGGCAGACGAACAACCTCAACATATTCTCCATGTACACCAGCGACGGGATCCGGCGGATCGGCTTCAGTGACGTGGTCCCGCTCGAACCGGGCGACCACTGTGCGTACTCCAGAGCCGAGGACACCACCTCCGTCGTCTGCGAACTGCCCGCCGACAGCCCCCGGCCCGACAGGATCGACGTCTTCCTCGGCGACGGCGACGACACGATCGCCGCCTTCACCCCCGGGATCGGCACCGTCAACGGCGGCCTCGGCGATGACGAACTGCACGCCCACACCGCGCGCACGGTGCTGGGCGGCGCGGGGAACGACATGGTCATGGGGCCCGCCGCCCTGCACGGCGGCGACGGCATGGACCATCTGATGGGTGACAGCAGTAACCAGCAGATGTGGGGTGGCCGGGGCGACGACATGATCGAGGGATACGGCGGTGACGACACCGTGCACGCCGGCCCCGGCGACGACCACGCCATGGGCGGGGACGGCCGCGACATCGTCCTCGGCGGCCCCGGCAACGACACACTGGACGGTGAAGGCGGCGACGACCTCGTCTGCGGTGGCACCGGCGAGGACGCCCTCGAAGGCGGGCCCGGCCGCGACATCGTCCTCCCGTGAGCGCGGCTCCATGCCGCGGCCAGAGCACTGGTAGCCGCTGGCGTACGGCTGGGGGCCAGGCCCGTCGCCCGCGCTTCGCTTCGCCGTGTGGGTGGGCTGACCGGATCACGGTCGCCATGTCGCAGCAGATGTTACAGGTGCGGAGCTCCCGCCATGATCACAGCACATGACCTGACGATCGTCTCTCTCGAGGTTCGCTCCGACTACCCCGTCGAGCGAGGCGACCTCTCGCTGGCCCTGGCCGGGGCCGAGCTGGCCGACTTGCTCGATGCCGGGGCGGTGTCCCTCGAAGGCCGCCTGCTCCGGCCGATTGCTCCGCCCGGAAGCGGTGACCGACTTCTGGACGCTGCCGCGTCCCTCGTCAGGCGGGAACCGGCCGAGTCGGTGGAGGACTGGTTGTGGCGACGGGGGCGCGGTCTCGCAGCGGAGTACCTCGCCACCGCGGGGGCGAGCGACAGTGGCCGCAGGCGCTCTCGATGGTCCGTACGGCCCACCGCCGACCGGCCGGATCCGGTCGATCCGGTGGCCCGCCGGCGGGCCATCGATCGCTGGGCCACCGGCGATCCCGTGCTGGTGGGCCTCGCGGGGGCAGTGGGAATCCGGCACGCGTCGGCGGATCAGGTCGTGGATCCCGAGGATGACGGGACAGCGGCCGCTCTCGCCGCCGTCAATGACGCCGTGGTGGAGTTGGCAGGCGTCCGGCAGCGTCGCAGCATCGAACAAGCGGCCTTCGACAACATCTGGCGTGGGATGTGACGGTCGGCGAGGACGTGGCTGTCCCTCCGAGGTGCCGTCCGCTCGTGGTCCGTACCCCGGCCCGCCCACGGCGGTGGAACCGGATGCGTGCGCGTCGCACCGGGCTCACCGGCCCGCTCCGTCCTGCTTGCTCGCAGCAGGCCCGAGGAGGTGCTGTCCGACGTTGACGCCGTAGTCGGCGGCGATGTCCGCGAGACCGGAGGCGTACCCTTGCCCGACCGCTCGGAACGTCCGCTCCGCGCCGTGCCGGTACGGCTCGCCGAAGACCATCGCGGTTTCTCGGTCCAGGCGCCCTCGAAGAGGTCGTAGCGGGCGAGTTCCTGGTCGTTAGCCTGGTTGACGACGCGGAGGAAGGCGTCGCGGACCTGGCCGAAGCTCTGGCCGCGGCGAGGAGGGCCGGGACGTGCCCGGGTCGGCGGAGTCGCTCGACCACAGAACTGTGCCGACCGATCCTGCGGGCCCCCGGGGTGCGACGCCGCGGTTCGCGCTCTCGCCTCCTCGTCGGCAGGATGGGGGCATGACCGAGATCCGCACCCCCCGTCTTGTCCTACGTCGTTGGCTGGACGACGACCTCGCCCCCTTGTCCGAGATCCAGGCCGATCCGGTGGTGATGCGGGGCATCGGCGACGGCCGCCCGCGGTCCCCGGAGCAGACCGCTGAGGACATCGAGGCGTGGGAGGAGGGATGGGACGAGGAAGGCTTCGGGATGTTCGCGGTCGAGCTCCTGGGATCCGGCGAACTGGCCGGTGCCGTCGGACTGTCCGTCGCCGACGCTCCGACGGAGGTCGCCGGTCAGGTGGCGGTCGGTTGGCGGCTCGGGCGGGTCTTCTGGGGACAGGGATACGCCTCCGAAGCAGCGCACGCCGCACTGGAGTTCGCCCTGCAGGACCGCGGCCTCGACCGTGTGGTCGCCGTCTTCCGGACGGGCGACAGCGCCTCCGCGAACGTGGTCGACAAACTCGGCATGGAGGCGCAAGGCGTCACACAGCACCCGGTCCACGGCTACGACCTGGCGGTGTACGGCATCGACCTGACGCAATACCAGGAGTAGCGGCCGGCCCGACCGGTCCGAGTTTTGGGAGCAGGGCAGGAGGCCCGTGAGGTTTCCGTGGGGCGTTGAGCATGGACAGGTCATGGATGACGCCCTGGTGGCGCACGGCGGTGGCGGGTGCGCCGGATCCGGAAGGCCGTGAGCCGGCCGGCCCGGGCCCCGCCTCCTTGCCGCGCCCGATGCCGTGACACGCGGACAGCGTGGATCACCGTGGAGGCGCCGTACCCGCGGTAGCCCCTTCGGGACCGCCGCCGCGGAGGCGCTTCTGTTTTCGGACGGCTCCCTCGACGCCTGCCGACGAGATCCCGCGCGGGGTGAGCCGCGTCTCAACCGCATCCGGCGGCTTGTATATGCAACAAATTGCATAGCAGGATCGGAGCATGGCGCTCGAACACGCGATCCTCGTCTCGCTGCTGGAGAAGCCGGGCTCGGGTTACGAACTCGCGCGCCGGTTCGAACGGTCCATCGGCTACTTCTGGACCGCGACGCACCAGCAGATCTACCGCGTCCTGCGACGCATGGAGGGCGACGGCCTCCTGGCCGTCCGCGAAGTGCCGCAGCAGGGCCGGCCGGACAAGAAGGAGTACACCGTCGCGTCGTCCGGCCGCAGGGCACTCTCCGCGTGGCTGCACGAGCCGGTCGAACCGGAGAGTATCCGGCACGAGCTCGCCGTGAAGGTCCGGGGCGCGGCCTTCGACGACCCGGCGGCGCTGATCTCCGAGGTCGAGCGCCACCGAAACGCACACGACGACCGGCTCAGGCGCTACCTCACCGGGGAGTGGCGGGACTTCGCCGGCCCCGAAGCGCCCCGGCCCCTGGACGTCGGCCAGGAACTCCAGCACGTCGTCCTGCGCGGCGGCATCGCTTTCGAGCGAATGACGATCGCCTGGCTCGACGATGTCCTCGACACCCTGCACAGGCTCCGCGCGACACGGTCCGGCACCTGACACACGGTGAGTGCCCCGTACCGGCCCTGCCGGCCGGCACTCGCCCCCCTGTACCCCTACACCCTCGCGCCCCCGCATCCGTGCGCCCCGCGGCCCGGCTCCCCGCGCCCTTCTCTGTCCTGCCCTCGTGACCGACCCCGTCAGACCCGATCCCCGGAAGGCGTACCTCATGGCCGACCAGCTCCTGTTCAATCCGCGCACGTACGACCCGGCGCACTTCGACCCGGAGACACGCAGGCTGCTGCGCGCCACGGTCGACTGGTTCGAGGCGCGCGGCAAGCGCAGACTGATCGAGGACTACCGTTCGCGGGCCTGGCTGGAGGACTTCCTCGCCTTCGCCGCAAAGGAAGGCCTGTTCGCCACCTTCCTGACCCCGGCGGCAGAGGGTGATCGGCCGGACCAGCGCTGGGACACCGCCCGAATCGCCGCCCTCAATGAGATCTTGGGGTTCTACGGACTCGACTACTGGTACGCGTGGCAGGTGACCATCCTCGGGCTCGGCCCGGTCTGGCAGAGCGGTAACGCAGGTGCCCGGGCACGGGCGAGCGAACTCCTCTCCCAGGGCGAGGTGTTCGCCTTCGGCCTCTCAGAGAAGAGCCACGGTGCCGACATCTACTCCACGGACATGCTGCTGGAACCCGACGGAGAGGGCGGCTTCCGGGCGACCGGCTCCAAGTACTACATCGGCAACGGCAACGCCGCCGGGCTCGTTTCCGTGTTCGGCCGGCGTACCGACATCGAGGGCCCGGACGGCTACGTCTTCTTCGCCGCCGACAGCCGCCACCCCGCGTACCGCCTGGTCAAGAACGTCGTCGACTCCTCCAAGTACGTCAGCGAGTTCCGGCTCGAGGACTACCCGGTCGGCCCCGACGACGTCCTGCACACCGGACGGAACGCCTTCGACGCCGCCCTGAACACCGTCAACGTCGGCAAGTTCAATCTGTGTACGGCTTCGATCGGCATCTGCGAGCACGCCCTGTACGAGGCCGTCACCCACGCCCACACCCGCATCCTGTACGGTCGGCCCGTCACCGCGTTCCCGCACGTGCGGCGCGAACTGGTCGACGCCTACGTACGTCTCGTCGGTATGAAGCTGTTCAGCGACCGAGCCGTCGACTACTTCCGTTCCGCCGGCCCGGACGACCGCCGCTACCTGTTGTTCAACCCGATGACCAAGATGAAGGTCACCACCGAGGGCGAGAAGGTCATCGACCTGATGTGGGACGTCATCGCGGCGAAGGGCTTCGAGAAGGACAACTACTTCGCCCAGGCCGCGATCGAGATCCGGAGCCTGCCGAAGCTCGAGGGCACGGTGCACGTCAATCTCGCGCTGATCCTGAAGTTCATGCGCAACCACCTGCTCGACCCGGTCGACCATCCGCGGGTGCCGACCCGTCTCGACGCGGCCGACGACGCGTTCCTCTTCCAGCAGGGCCCGGCCCGAGGACTCGGCTCCATCCGGTTCCACGACTGGCGTGCCGCCTTCGACGCCTGTGCCGGGGTGCCCAACGTGGCCCGGTTCCGCGAGCAGGCCGATGCTCTGTGCGTCTTCGTCACCACCGCGGCTCCCGACGAGCGGCAGAGCCGTGACCTGGACCTCCTGCTCGCCGTCGGCCAGTTGTTCGCCCTCGTGGTGCACGGACAGTTGATCCTCGAGCAGGCCGCGCTGACCGAACTCGACGAGGATGTGCTCGACGAGCTGTTCTCCGTACTCGTCCGCGACTTCTCGGGACACGCCGTCGATCTCCAAGGCAAGGACTCCGCCACGGAACGGCAGCAGAGCTGGGCTCTCGACGCCATCCGCCGCCCCGTCGTCGACGAAGCTCGCTCGAGTCGCGTCTGGGAGCGTGTCGAGGCGCTGTCCGGCGCCTACGAGATGGCCCCGTAGCCGATACCGTGACAGGCGAGGTGGTGAGGTCGGCGCAGGCGGCCGGCGCCGCCACCTGCGCCTGGACCGGTACGCCCGTCCCGAAGGCCCGGGGTGTACGGGGTGCCCAGTCGAGTGCGCGGCCCGAAGGCCGGACACGAGGGCACAGTGCTCAAGAGAGGCGTCCACCGCTCCGTCCAGACCCTCGAACGTGACATCCGCGGCTGGCTCGCGGACTGGAACGACCACCCCAGACCGCTGGTCTGGACAGAGACCGCCGAAGAGATCCGAGACTCCCTCACCCGCTTCTGCCGACGGATCTCCGGCGCAGGACACTAGAAGGTGTAGCGGGTGTGGCTGAACACCTGACCGTCGTGCCCGAAGCCGTACGCTGTGCCGGGAGCCACCGCAAACAGCAGATCGTTGCCCTGGCGGATGCTGTCGCCGAAGCCCCAGAAGGTCCCCTCCGGCGAGGTGATGTGGTCCCCGTACTGCGCCTCGAACGCGGCGATGACCTCGTTCTGCCGCGCCGGATCCGTCACCTGCTCCGCCGTGCCCTCGATCACGAAGTCAATGCCTTCGGAGAGTGAGTTGTGCCCTGTGGTGAGTGCGCAGTGGGCGTTGCCGGCCAGGTTCTTCGCCTTCTGCTCGCCCGGCCCGGTGCTGAAGTGCAGCGCACCGTCGTGCCAGGCGGCGATCAGTGGCGTGACGTGCAGCCGGCCGTCCGGGCGGACCGTGGTGATCCAGAAGACCTCGGCGGCCCGCAGGTGGCGCTCGGCCTCGGCCCAGTCGGTAGCGGTGACGTTCTCCGCGCCCGGGCGTGGGCTGAGCGCGGAGCTGTAGCGGGCGTCGAGCTCGGTCTTGGGCTGCCTCGGCGTCATGCGGAACTCCTTTTCCTCTTCGTGCAACAAAGGCTACGCAGCCCGGCCCGGCGGCGCTCAGGACTGGCTTCTGGCAGAGAGCAATGAGCACGAGGAACAGCACAGGAAGGACCTTCCGCTCGCGCAATCCAACTGCCGGCAGGAAGCCGTGCCGACCCGCCCCGGCGCCCGCGATCTCCAGGCCTACCGGCTGAACCGGTGGGAGCAGCTGACCAGCGGCGGTCCGGTGAACAGCACGCTGCCGTTCGGCGGAACGCGCCGAACGCGGACAGGGCAACCACGGCGAGGCGCACCTGTGCCGTCATGCCGTGGATGCCCGGCTCACACCTGCTGGACGTCGGCTGCGGCACCGGACGGGTCCTGATCGAGCTCGCCCGGCCCGGCTACGACGGGGTTGGCGTGGACCATGACGCTTCCCCGCTGACCGTGGCATGCCGAAGCGCGCCACGGCTGACCTGGCCGCAGGCCGATCTCGCCGACTTCGACCCAGCCACCACGGGCGTCGGATCGGGGTTCGGGGCCTCGTCGTCGCGGCAGACAACATCTCCCGCTCATCGCCCCGGGAACGGAGAGCGCCGTCGCCGCCGCGCTGGCCCGGGCCCCGCGCTCTGGCGGCTTGCTCATCGCCGTCTTCGGCCCGTCTCGGAGCATCTTCCGGCGCCCCCAGTCTCACGTCTGTCGGCGGAGTGCGACGACCACCGCACCACGGCCGGTCTCACGCTCACCGACCGCTATACCACTTGGACGACGCCGACCCCTGCGAGGGCGGCGACGCGGTCAGCGTCCATCGCAGCTGATTCCCTCCCGCGGTCCCGCCCGAGGCGTCACTCCTCGCGCAGGCTCGTCGCCAGTGCGCACGGCAGGCCGTGGTGTCGTGGAGGTAGTGGAAGTCCTCTTCCCCCAGAGGGCCCCGGAACCGGGGCCGGGCGAGCACTTTTCGGCCGCGCTCCACAGGTCGGCGGAAGCGGCGCTCTTCCTTCAGCTGCAGTCGTCGTACGGGTTCGGGGCCGCCCTCCTGGCGGAAGCGGTCCAGCGTCTCCGAGACCAGTTCGTCGGGGAGGCCACCGAGCCCGCCTGAGGGGCGTCCCGCCACAGCCCGCGCACAGTCTCCGGGCGATCCGCCGCCGCACCGGCAGCGGATCCCACGGCGACGGGTTCACGAACTGCTGCAGGGCCTGCATGTCGCCGTCCGGCAGCCGCGACACCATCGGCCGGACCGACTTCCGCCGGCCGTCCAGCATCAGGCCCCGCAGACAGCACGCACCCCACCGCCGCCGGCCCCGCCGCGGCAACGACCCGAACACATCGGCAACGAACTCCGCCAACTCACCCCGGAGCCGTTTCACTTCCCCCGCCTTCACTCTGGGAAGCTGCCCACCGCCAGCCGATATCACTCAACGTAACGAAGCGCTCCCAGTTGACTGGCGAGTGGCTGGGCGGCGGATTCACGGCCCGCCGGCCGGGCGGGTCAGATGCCCATGGAAGCCATTTCGATGGGTGAGCGGTAGTTCGCCGCGGCGGTGACCACGCAGGCGCGGTACGTCCGGTCGCTCTTCACGGCCAGGAAGTAGTCGCGAAGGTTCTTCCAATAGTTGACCAGATAGCCGACTCCGGGCACGAAGCCGGCCGGGCGCGGCACGAGGGCGAACGCCTCGCTGCACTTGAGGATCTCGCCCGTGGCCGTGGACAGTACGTTGGCCACCTCGGCGTTCATGTTCCAGCCGGCCGCCAGCCCGGGTGTCCAGATGGCGCCGGCGACGGCCCTCAGCTGCTCCTGCTCGTCGGGTGTGGGGTCGCTCATCGTGATCGACTGCGCGGTCACCGGTGTGCCGGCCGGCGGACCGCCAGTGGCTGCCGCGGCCGGTCCCGCCATGGCCGTCGCGACCAGCATTGCCGTAAGCGCGACGGCCAGCCTGGTGCCTTTGCCTCTTCTGTGTCCGCTGCCTGTGGTCACCGTGTGCCCCTCCCGTGCATGACTGCCTTCGACCGCCCGAAGGTGACATGGCGCGGATACGGCGGTCAACGGCGACAATCACGCCACACACCCTTACGATCCGGTCGGCGTTCCGCACGTCGAATGAGGTACGGGCCGGCGCAGAGGACGCGGTCGGGGATGATCCGGGATCAGTGAGGTGCTCGCCGTTCAGACGGAACGAGCGCAACGGTGGCGTGGGGATCGGCGGAAGGTCGTGCTCGACGGATGTGCGCAGGAGCCGCCGGTGGCTCATCGGAAGATCGCAGCGCTCTTCGGTGTCTCGCTGCGTACAGCGCAGGACATCGAGGCCGGCAACACGGGGTCGGGGAAGAATTGGCCGCGGACGGCTGGGGATGCCGATGCGGGGTGGGAACCGCCCTGCACGGTCGGGCAAGGCGCGGCGGATGCCACGACAGTGGGCGCTTGTGGGACGCCGGGACCGCCCTGCGCCGTCTGCCGCGCCTGGGCAACGGTGGCCGGGCCAGTGAGAACCGCTCCCATGGCCAAGGCCAGGACGGCTATGAAGCCGGTGCCGTGCGGTGCGCGTCCGCGCGCCCCGCTCCCTGTCGCAGCTCTTCTTGACGGCAATCGCCTGTCCATCTGTGTGTCCCTGCGTCGCGTGGCCGACAATCTCCACGACTGGCGGACTCCGTGCCCCGTCGACGCCGGGCAGGTGCGTTCCCGAATACCCGGCGGATGCCCTCCCCAGGAAGATGTCGGATCCACGATCCGCACGGAATCGGGCACACCCCGCCATCGTGTACCGGAGCATGCCTGTGGTCGGGACCATCTGGAACTGTCCGAGCACTGCCGCAGGGGCGTACGCACAACCGCAGGGTGCACATCCGGCGCGCGAACGTCTACGTTCCGGCATGCCCCTCAGCATCGCCGGTCTGGCCGGTTTCACCGGTTCACCCGGTACCGCGGGGTGTGTAGCGTCATGACGCACGGTGGGCTCTGGCCGACCGCATTCATGTCCCTGGGCTGATCCTCCGCTGCGACGTGCGGTGGCGGACCGAAAGGCGCAAACCTGCCCGACAGCGAAGATCACCGATCATGAGGAGCACCATCATGTCCTGGATCACTACCGGCCTTCGTGCGTTCAGCGGTGAAATGCGCGCACGCTGGCACGGATACTTCGTCGGATACGGGCAGCAGGACTGACGCGAAGCGCTGCGTTACAGGAGGACGACAATGGCGTGGGTCACGAAATGTGTTCAGGTACTCATGGGTGAGATGCGCGCTCGCCACGACGCGTACGGCGACAGGTACGGACGCAAAGCGTAGACATCCCGCCGCACGGGAAGGGGTGCGCGGCCGGAGCCGCGCGTCCCTTCCCTCTCTATTGCGGAGGACTTCGTGTTCCTGGACAGGCACAGCCTTTGGCGTCATCTTCGAAGGTGGGAGAGCCTGGCAGCGGACGCCGACGGCCCGTTCAGGCTCCGCTTCGGGACCCTGTTCGTCGCCGAGCGGAAGCGGCCCGGGAGGTGCTGGTCGATTCGGCTGACAAGTACGCGCCGCAGTCCGGGTTCTTCCGCCTGGGACCGACGCCTCTGCCCCGGACGTTGCGAGCCGAGGCATCACACGGACTACTCAAGATCCTGGCCTGCCACGATCTTCGCTCGTCGTTCGACATCGACTCCGCCCTCCGCGAGGCAGGTGACAGGCGCGGCCGCCTGCGGCACCAGCGCTGGGGAGTCCACGTAGTACGGCGGTATTTCGCACCAGTGATAGCACACCAGCGGCACAGCGAAATCAACTCGCTCGTCGACGCCTACCTGACCTCGAGCATCGTCGCCGACGACATCGTCGGGCACGCGGTGAGGCGAGCCCACCGCTCCGTACCCGCCACGCGGGCCGGAATCACCGAGCAGCTGGCACGGCTGCCCGCACAGCGCGCCGACGACCAGGACCTCGTCGACATGGTGATGCGCCTGCCCGGGCAACTCTCCCTCGCGGATCGCGCGCAGCTGCTGCAACGCCTCGTCCTCGCCACCGTGGGCTTCACCGGCGTGACCCTCGAATGGGTGGTGCTGCTCGGCGTACAGCACGGGTACAACGATCCAGCCTTACGACTGGAACACGTCCGTTCGCTGGTCAAAGAGGCGTTGCGCCTCTATCCGACGGCATGGCGGCTGGCCAGGGTGGCCGCCACTGATCACGAGATAGCCGGCGTTCCGGTGCGGGCAGGCGAGCACATCCTGATCGGCACCCACGCGCTCCACCGGTCGGCGACCGTGTGGGACCAGCCACTGGACTTCCGTCCCACGCGTTGGGAGAAACCGACCCGCGATCAGAAGCGGTCCTACCTTCCCTTCGGGAAGGGAGCGGAGATGTGCCCGGCGAACGGATTCGCGGTCCAGGCTCTCGAGCACCTCAGCTACCTCGCCCTTCGTGACTACCAAGGGACCGTACGGTTCAGGAGCCGAAAGCCTCATGCCCGCACGCTCTTGGCTCCACCGGCGGGCTGGACCCGCCTCACCAGAAGGGCACAGGCGGATCGGCGGGACTGAGTCGAAGGGCTCCCGAGGGACCACTCGGTGACCGTCAAAAGAGCTTCCCGGAAGGCATCCCCCCATCCGATGCACACGTCCTGACCTCCGCGCTTCACCTGCGATGGCGTCGGCCCCCGAGCGGAAGCGTGAAAGTGCTTTGTGAGCAGGAGTGATGAACGCCCCGGGATCTCGCCCGCACCATGGGCCACCGTCTGTGTGTCGCAGTTCCCGCTCGGCCTGACAGATCCGCAGGCGGCGAAACCGGTCGGGTGCCGCGTCGATTTCGAGGGTGCCCTGGCCATGGAGCGGTATGGTCCCGGCTTCCGTCACAGCGCGCCGGCCGACTTCCGCGCGAGCCTCGGCCGGGACGATCACGCCGTCCGCCTCCTCGGTCTGGCGCTCGCGCGCCTCAAGGAGGCCGGACTCGTGCGCGCCGCACAACGCACTGGCTCCCCCCGCTTCCTGGCCGCGGTGCGCGACCTGACCCGGCTGAACTGGTCACTGAGGTCGTCCGTGCCGTGTCGGAAGAAGTGACCAACACCGCTTCACCGCACCCGACGACCTCGACCGCAGCTCCGCGGCGATTTACCAAGAAGCCAGCTCAGGCCCCGTTTCATCGACGGTTGTCGTATCGTCACAGGACCGGCCATCATCCCGCCGAGCCCACCTTGAAAACCTCACTAGTGCCGCATCAGGCAACGTTTGCCCTGTTCAGGGTCAAGGTGAATTTCAGTTGCGGGACGACCTGTCCATGACCATGATGTTGATCATGGCTGGATATATCGATATTCCTACCCGGTTGGGCGAAAGTGCTCTCTCTGATGGACGGTTGCTTGGCTGGGCCGAGTGGGGGCCGTTGGACGGAGTGCCCGTTCTGTTGTGTCCAGGCGCGGCTACGAGCCGGTGGCTCGGATTCGGCGCAGGCGTTGTTGAAGCACTCGGAGTGCGGCTTGTCTCTGTGGATCGTCCGGGTCTTGGTGTCTCGACGCCCGCTCCTGGGCGGACCTTCTCTGACTTCGCTGGAGATATGCGTCAACTCTGTGTGCAGCGGGGGCTGGGGCAACCTGTTGTGGTCGGGAATTCGCAAGGTGCACCATTTGCTCTTGCCTGCGCTGCGGAGGGGGCCGCTTCGGCACTGGCTGTCGTCTCCGGTGCGGACGAGGTCGCCAGGCCGGAGTTCGCTTCAGTTCTGAACGCGGACCTGCGTGGTCTCGTCGAGCGGATTGAGTGCGATCCGGCTGGCGCCGAGGAGTTTTTCACCGGCTTCACTGCGGATGCGATGTGGGACATGGTCATGGCCGGGAGCCCGGGGTGCGACCTGGCCGTGTACCAGGATCCTGATTTCGCGGCTGGTTACCGCAGGGCCTTGAACGAGGCATTTGCTCAAGGTGCTGCTGGTTACGCTCGCGACACGGTCCTGGCAATGGGGCGGTGGCCGTTCGCCCTCGACGCGATCACCGTCCCGGTCGACATCTGGTACGGCGAGCGGGACACCAGCCACTCGCCCGACAACGGAGCACTGCTCGCTGCCCGTGTGCCCGGTGCTCGTCACCATGTAGTGTCGGAGACTGGCGGCGCCCTCCTGTGGACACATGCCGAGCCGATTCTCACGTTGCTCCTTGGGAAGGCCATCGCCGACGGGTAGACGATCGGTTTATGGCCGTACTGAGGCGTGCGCGTGCCGGGCAACGATCTCCGTCAAGCTGTGCGCGTGGCTGAACATGTGCGCGTCCGCGAGATCGATGACGATGAAGGGCAGCGCCTGCTGCAAATCATCCGCAGGGGCACGGGATCGGTGGTGACCTGGCGACGCGCGCAGATGGTGCTGCTGTCCGCGCAGGGCATGAGCGTGGCGAAGATCGCCGAGGTCACGTTCACCAGCGCCGACCGGGTCCGCGACGTGATCCACAACTTCAACGCCGACGGCTTCGACTCCCTGTATCCGAAGTACAAGGGCGGGCGGCCGAAGACCTTCACACTGCCCGAGCGGTGCGAGATCAAGAAGGTCGCGAAGTCCAAGCCGGCCGAGCACGGCCTGCCGTTCTCGACCTGGAGCCTGACCAAGCTGGCCGACTTTCTGGTTGCCGAGGGGGTGGTCGACGACATCAGCCACGAGGGCCTGCGCATCCTGCTCCGCCAGGAGGGCGTCTCCTTTCAACGCATAAAGACCTGGAAGACCTCCCGCGATCCGGACTACGCCATCAAGAAGGCCCGAGTGGAGCACTTGTACGCGATCGCCGACGGCGAGGTCGTCCCCGAGGACGGCGAGCCGGACGCGGTGTTCTGCCTGGACGAGTTCGGACCACTGAACCTGCAGCCGCACCCGGGACGGCAGTGGGCCGAACGCGGCGGCAGGCATAAAGACCCCGATCGCGAGCCCAGGCCAAGGCGGCGGGCGACCTACACCCGCCCGCACGGGGTGCGCCACCTGTTCGCCGCCTACGACCTGGGCAAGGACAAGCTCTACGGCCACATCAAGAAGACCAAGAACCGGTCGAAGTTCCTGGAGTTCTGCCGCTACCTGCGCACCCTCTACCCGCCGACAGTCCGCCTGGCGATCGTGTGTGACAACTACTCCCCGCACCTGACCACCAAGCGGTGCCGCCGGGTGGCGGACTGGGCAGAGGCGAACAACGTCGAGATCGCCTACACCCCGACCAACTCCTCGTGGCTGAACCGCATCGAGGCCCAGTTCACGGCACTGCGTTACTTCACCCTCGATGGCACCGACCACGCCAGCCACAAGGAGCAGGGCAGCGTGATCCGCCGCTACATCATCTGGCGAAACCGCCACGCCGACGACCAACGCCTACGTGCCGTGGTCGCCAGGGCGAACGTTGCCTGATGCGGCACTAGTTCGGCAGCAGCTCAGCGGTCCGGCGGAGCCCGGGGGGTACTCGATGCGTTTCAACTCGCAGACGGCTTCCGGGTGTGTGCCACGACGGAGCACACGCGTCCGCCGTCGCCCCCTGGTTCGCCAAGAGGTCGCCTGACGACCTGTTTCCGCAGATGTAGCGGCTGTGCCGACCTTGGCGGTCAGCACCGCGAGAAGCGGCTCACCACCGGGGCGAAGAAGAGCCGGCACCCTTCGCCAGCCACCATGACGCGGATGTTGCGTGATCACGACGAGCCGTTCGAGGGATACGCAGACAGGCCATCAGCGGAGCGCGTCACCCGCTTCACGCTGACCAGCACGACGCCAAAGAGACAGAACCTAGAAGACTGATGAAGATCTTGGGTTCTGGCCCCGCCGCGTCTGCGGTGGGGCCAGACTCGTGTGGTGGTTCAAG
>NZ_JBNGGC010000009.1:0-243659 GCF_049974565.1 Streptomyces sp. WG5
GGGGCCGGAGCGGCCGGAGCCGGAGCGGCCTGTGCCGGAGCCGGAGCCGCCGGGGCCGCCGGGGCCGGGGTGGGCTCGGGCTGCGCCGGGGCCGCGGGGGCGGCCGGAGCGGCGGCGGGCGCGGCACCGGCGGCACCGATGACGGCCAGCTTGGCGCCGACCTCCGCGGTCTCGTCCTCGCCGACCACGATCTCCAGCAGGGTGCCGGAGGCGGGGGCGGGGATCTCGGTGTCGACCTTGTCGGTGGACACCTCGAGCAGCGGCTCGTCGGCCTCGACACTGTCACCGACCGACTTCAGCCAGCGGGTGACGGTGCCCTCGGTGACGGACTCGCCGAGCGCGGGCAGGACCACGTCCGTGCCCTCGGCGGAGCCGCCGGCGCCCTGACCGGCAGCGGCCTCGGCGGTGGGAGCGGGCGCCGGGGCGGCCTGCTCGGTGGAGGGGGCGGCCGGCGCCGGCTCGGGGGCCGGCTCGGCGACCTGCTCGGCCTGCGGGGCCTGCTCGGCCGCCGGGGCGCCGGTGCCGTCGTCGATCAGCGCCAGCTCGGCGCCGACCTCGACGGTCTCGTCCTCGGCCACCTTGATGGAGGACAGCACGCCGGAAGCGGGCGCCGGGATCTCGGTGTCGACCTTGTCGGTCGAGACCTCGAGCAACGGCTCGTCGGCCTCGACGCGCTCACCCTCGGCCTTCAGCCAACGGGTGACGGTGCCCTCGGTGACGCTCTCGCCGAGCGCCGGAAGGGTTACGGAAACCGCCATGGTTTCGGTTGCTCCTTACGAAATTGCGGAAGTCTGTGTCGTCGCGCCCAGTGACCGAGGGAGGTCAGTCGTGGGAGTGCAGGGGCTTGCCGGCCAGCGCCAGGTGGGCCTCACCGAGCGCCTCGTTCTGCGTCGGGTGGGCGTGGACGAGCTGGGCCACCTCGGCCGGCAGCGCCTCCCAGTTGTAGATCAGCTGGGCCTCGCCGACCTGCTCGCCCATGCGGTCGCCGACCATGTGGACGCCGACCACGGCACCGTCCTTGACCTGGACGAGCTTGATCTCGCCCGCGGTCTTCAGGATCTTGCTCTTGCCGTTGCCCGCCAGGTTGTACTTCAGGGCGACGACCTTGTCCGCACCGTAGATCTCCTTGGCCTTGGCCTCGGTGATACCGACGGAGGCGACCTCCGGGTGGCAGTACGTCACCCGCGGCACGCCGTCGTAGTCGACCGGGACGGTCTTCAGGCCGGCGAGCCGCTCCGCCACCAGCATGCCCTCGGCGAAGCCGACGTGCGCGAGCTGGAGGGTCGGGACGAGGTCACCGACGGCCGAGACGGTCGGGACGTTGGTCCGCATGTACTCGTCGACCAGGACGTAGCCGCGGTCCATCGCGACCCCGGCCTCCTCGTAGCCCAGGCCCTGCGAGACCGGGCCGCGGCCGATGGCGACGAGCAGGACCTCGGCCTCGAACTCCTTGCCGTCGGCGAGGGTGACCTTGACGCCGTCCTGGGTGTACTCGGCCTTCTGGAAGAAGGTGCCCAGGTTGAACTTGATGCCCCGCTTGCGGAAGGCGCGCTCCAGCAGCTTGGAGCTGTTCTCGTCCTCGACCGGCACGAGGTGCTTGAGGCCCTCGACGATCGTGACGTCGGTTCCGAAGGACTTCCACGCGGAGGCGAACTCGACGCCGATGACACCGCCGCCCAGGACGATCGCGGACTTCGGCACGCGGTCCAGGACGAGGGCGTGGTCGGAGGAGATGATCCGGTTGCCGTCGATCTCCAGACCCGGCAGCGACTTCGGCACGGAGCCGGTCGCCAGCAGGACGTGGCGGCCCTGTACCCGCCGGCCGTTCACGTCGACGGAGGTGGGGGAGGACAGCCGGCCCTCACCCTCGATGTAGGTCACCTTGCGCGAGGCGATCAGGCCCTGCAGGCCCTTGTACAGGCCCGCGATCACGTCGTCCTTGTACTTGTGGACGGCCGCCATGTCGATGCCCTCGAAGGTGGCCTTCACGCCGAACTGCTCGCTCTCGCGGGCCTGGTCGGCGATCTCGCCCGCGTGCAGCAGGGCCTTGGTGGGGATGCAGCCGTTGTGCAGGCAGGTACCGCCGACCTTGCCCTTCTCGATCAGGGCGACGTCCAGGCCCAGCTGTGCCCCGCGCAGCGCCGCGGCGTAACCACCGCTGCCACCGCCGAGGATCACTAGGTCGAAAACGGTGCTGGCGTCGTTCGCCACGTCACGTCCTCCATGCATGTGCGCCACGCCGGTCTCCAGTGACCGGTCGGCGGCTGGTGTCCGGCCGCTCATTGTTCTCGGCCCTTGGGTGGGCCCTGTCCTGCCGAGCCCCATCTTCGCACTTGTAGGGGGCCGACGAGACGCGGGGCCGGTGTGTGAGACGTCCCACGTTCGCTTGCGGCGAAGGAGGCGGAGACGTCCGCGGGGGCGCGGGAAACCGCGCGACAGGCCACGACGGACCTGTGGCCGCGCACGTCACCCGCACCCCCGAGCCGGTGGGCGCCCTAGCCGAGCTCGCCCGCAGCCGTCAGCTCGGCGACCCGCACCAGCGTCCGCACAGCCGTCCCGGTGCCGCCCTTCGGCGTGTACCCGAACGGTCCGCCCTCGTTGAAGGCCGGGCCCGCGATGTCCAGGTGCGCCCAGGTGATGCCCTCACCGACGAACTCGCGCAGGAACAGGCCGGCCACCAGCCCGCCGCCCATCCGCTCACCCATGTTCGCGATGTCGGCGGTCGCCGACTCCATCCCCTTGCGCAGGTGCTCCGGCAGCGGCATCGGCCACGCCGGCTCGCCGACCTCCTCCGCCGCCTCGTGCACTGCGGCGCGGAACGCGTCGTCGTTCGCCATGACCCCGTACGTCCGGTTGCCCAGCGCCAGCATCATCGCGCCGGTCAGCGTCGCCACGTCGATGATCGCGTCCGGCTTCTCCTGCGAGGCCGCCCACAGCGCGTCGGCGAGCACGAGCCGGCCCTCGGCGTCGGTGTTGAGCACCTCCACCGTCTTGCCGCTGTACATGCGCAGCACGTCACCCGGGCGGGTGGCGGAGCCCGACGGCATGTTCTCGGCCAGCGCCAGCCAGCCGGTCACGTTGACCTCCAGGCCGAGGCGCGCGGCGGCGACGACCGCGGCGAACACGGCGGCGGCACCGGCCATGTCGCACTTCATCGTCTCGTTGTGGCCGGCCGGCTTCAGCGAGATGCCGCCCGAGTCGTAGGTGATGCCCTTGCCGACGAAGGCGAGGGACTTCGTCGCCTTCGACGAGGTGTACGACAGCTTCACCAGGCGCGGACCGGCCGCCGAACCGGCGCCGACGCCGAGGATGCCGCCGTAGCCGCCCTTGGTGAGCGCCTTCTCGTCGAGCACCTGCACCTTGATGCCGTGCTCCTTGGCCGCGGCCTGCGCGACGGCCGCGAACGCCTCGGGGTCGAGGTCGTTCGGCGGGGTGTTGACCAGGTCGCGGGCGCGGTTCAGCTCCTCGGAGACGGCCGCGGCACGCTCGAGCGCCGCCTTGTACGCCTTGTCGCGGGGCTTGCCGCCGAGCAGCGCGGCCTCGGCCAGCGGGGCCTTGCCGTTCTTCGCCTTGCCGTTCTTGGCCTTGGCGTCCTTGGCGTTGTCCTTGTAGGCGTCGAAGGAGTACGCGCCGAGCAGCACGCCCTCACCGACGGCGCCGGCGTCGGCGGCCTCGGTGAGCGGGAGGGCGAAGGCGGCCTTCTTGACGCCGGCCAGGGCACGGGCGGCCACGCCGGCGGCCCTGCGCAGCGCCTCGGCGTCGAACCCGGCGTCCTTCTCGGGCTGGGAGCCGAGGCCCACCGCCACCACGAGGGGCGCCTTGAAGCCGGACGGCGCGGGCAGCTTCGTCACCTCGCCCTCGGCGCCGGTGGCACCGAGGGTCTCCAGGACGCCGGCGAGCCGGCCGTCGTACGCCTCGTCCACGGCCTCGGCACCCGGCGCGACGACCAGGCCCCCGGACTTGGCTGCCGCGTTCTTGGCGACACCGATCACGATCGCGTCGGCCCGCAGGCCGGGCGCCGCTGCGGTGGAGAGAGTGAGAGCAGTCACGGTGGTGAATTCTCGCTTCCGTATGAAGTCTTGGATGGCCGAATGCGGGTGGGTCGACCGGGCCCGACAACCGACCCTAGATCCCTCCTGCGATGCGGTCTTCGCCTGGGCGGGCGAACACCCGGCACGAGCCTACGCTCGCGCCCGCGTCCGCTCTCTCCCGCGGGGTCGCGGTTTCCCGCGCGCCACCCGCGATGGGAGATCATTCCTGGGGTACGCCACCGCGCCCCGCACCCCCTGGAGCACGCCCCGTGAGACGCCCGGTCCTGTCGATATCCCTTCTCCTGCTGCTCACGGGATGCACCTCGTCCCCCGGCGACGGTCCGGAAGCCCGCGGCCACTGGCAGCCCCGGCCCGGCACCGCCTGGCAGTGGCAGCTCAGCGGAAAGCTCGACACCTCCGTGGACGTGCCGGTCTACGACATCGACGGCTTCGACCACACCGCGTCCACGGTGGCCGCCCTGCACGACGACGGCCGCAAGGTCATCTGCTACCTGTCCACCGGCGCCTGGGAGGACTTCCGCCCCGACGCCGGGAAGTTCCCGAAGTCGGTGCTGGGCAAGGGCAACGGCTGGGAGGGCGAGCGCTGGCTGGACATCCGGGAGGCGGACGTCCTGAAGCCGCTGATGGCCGAGCGCATCGACATGTGCCGCGAGAAGGGCTTCGACGCCGTCGAGCCGGACAACATGGACGGCTACAAGAACGAGACGGGCTTCCCGCTCACCGCCGACGACCAGCTCCGCTACAACCGGCTGATCGCGGAACTCGCCCACGACCGGGGCCTGGCCGTCGGCCTGAAGAACGATCTGGACCAGATCCCCGAGCTGGTGGACGACTTCGACTTCGCGGTCAACGAGCAGTGCGCCCAGTACGGCGAGTGCGCCGACAACAAGCCGTTCATCGACGCGGACAAGGCGGTCTTCCACGTCGAGTACGAGCTGCCGGCCGACCGTTTCTGCGCCGGCTCCCGTGAGCTGCGGCTGAGTTCGATGCTGAAGAAGTACGAACTGGGAGCGTGGCGCGAGGCCTGCTGACCCCGGGACTCAGCCGAGGACCAGAACCACGAGGGCGGTGGTGGCCGCCGTCTCCGCGACCCCGCCGAAGACGTCACCGGTGACCCCGCCGAAGCGGCGGACGCAGTGCCGCAGCAGCAGTTCGGCGACGGCGACGGCGCACAGCACGGCGAGCGCCGCACGGGCCGCGTCGTACGGCCCGGAGCCCGCCGCCGCTCCGGCCGCGGTGGCGGCGGCGGTGACGACGGCGGTGACGGCCAGTGCGCCCCCCGCCGGTACCACTCCGGCGACCGCCGCGCCCAGTCCCTCCGGGCGGGCCGCGGGCACCCCGGCCCGGGCGGCGAGCGTGAGTGCCAGCCGGGCGGCGGTCGCCGAGACCACGGCGGCGAGCGCGCCCCGCGCCCAGGAACCGTCGTAGGCCTGGGCCAGCGCGGCCACCTGGGCGAGCAGCACGAACACGAGGGCGAGCACGCCGAACGGCCCGATGTCCGACTGCTTCATGATCCGCAGCGCGTCCTCGGCGGGCCTGCCGCTGCCGAGTCCGTCCGCCGTGTCGGCCAGCCCGTCCAGATGCAGCCCGCGGGTGAGGACGGCGGGTACGGCGGCCGTGGCGACCGCGGCGAGCAGGCTCCCCGCGCCCAGGGACAGCAGCAGGAGCCCGGCGGCCGCGGCGGCGGCGCCGACGGCCAGCCCGGCCAGCGGCGCGCACAGCATGCCGCCGCGCGCGGCATCACGGTCCCAGCGGGTCACCCCGACCGGGAACACGGTGAGGGTGCCGAACGCGAAACGGAGGCCGTCGGGGAAGGGGGTCCTGAGCACCGGCGCAGACTACCCGGCGGTCACCGGGGCACCCACGGGCGGCCGGGACAACGTGCGCCGGGCGACGTCGGTGGCAGCGTGCCACCGGACACCGGACACCGGAGGACCAGGGGACCGGAGGACGGGACACGGCGCCGGCGCCGTGTCACCCACCCGCCCCGCACGTCCGCCGGACGAACGGACGGCGCCGGTTCACCGGTCGTCGGCCGGGGCCTCGTCGGCGGTCTCGTCGGCGGTCTTGTCGGTGGCCTCCTCGGCGGGGACCTCCGGCAACTCCGCCGCCAGCGCCGCCGCCGCCTGCACCAGGGGAAGCGCCAGCAGGCCCCCCACGCCCTCGCCCACCGTCACGTCCTGGGAGAGCAGCGGCTCCAGGGCCATCCGGTCCAGCGCCTTGGCCTGGCCCGGCTCCCCGCTGTCGTGGGAGGCCAGCCACCAGTCCGGCGCGCGGAAGGCGACCCGCTGCCCGACCAGCGCGCACGCGGCCGTCACGACCCCGTCCAGGAGCACCGGCACCTTCCGCGCCGCGCTCTGCAGCAGGAAACCCGTCATCGCGGCGAGGTCGGCACCGCCCACCGTCGCGAGCAGCTGCAACTGGTCCCCGAGCACCGGCCGGGCCCGACGCAGCGCGTCGCGGATCGCCGCGCACTTGCGCATCCAGGCCAGGTCGTCGATCGCCAGCCCGCCCCGCCCGGTGACGACCGACGCGTCCGTCCCGCACAGCGCGGCGACCAGCACGCCCGCCGCCGTGGTGCCGCCCACGCTCACGTCGCCCAGCACCACGAGATCCGTACCGGAGTCGGCCTCCTCGTCGGCCACCGCCATCCCGGCCCGGAAGGCGGCCTCCGCCTCCTGAAGGGTCAGCGCGTCCTCGATGTCGATGCGCCCGCCGCCGCGCCGCACCCGGTACCCCGCGACCTCGGCCGGCAGCGTCTTCGGATCGCAGTCCAGGGCCATGTCGACGACCCGCACCGGCACGCCGAGGCGCCGGGCGAGCACGGACACCGGCCGGCCGCCCTCCAGCACCTCGCGCACCAGCTCGCCGGCGCCGCCCGCGGGCCGCGCCGAGACGCCCAGCTCGGCGACCTTGTGGTCACCCGCGAAGAGCACCACCCGGGGCCGTTCGACCGGCCGCACCGGTACCGCGGACTGCGCCGCGGCCAGCCATTCGCCCAGGTCGTCCAGGCGGCCCAGCGATCCGGGCGGGACGACCTGACGTTCCCGGCGCGCCTCGGCGTCGCGGCGCACTCCGCCGTCGGGGCGCTCGATCAGATCGGTGAAGTCGTCGAGATTCAGCGAGCTCATTCGCCGAACAGTACCGGCCCCGGCCGGACACGACGGAGGACCGGTGCGCACCGCGCCCACGCTGCGTCGTTGCGCCCCGGATCGCGATCACCTACGTAACGTTTTGGGTGGAATGCCGTATGCCGCCCTCCTGCTCCGCCCTCCTCCTCTCGTGCCGGGAGCCGCCCATGTCCGTACCCCCCGCACCCTCCGCCGCATCGGCGCGGCCCCCCGTACCCCCGGTGCCTCCCGTGCCCCGGTACGGGCCGTACCGCGACGACTGCCCCTGGTGCGGCTCGCGGCGGCTGCGCACCCGCCCGCGCCGCGAGGACCGGCGCCGGTCCGTCCCCGCCCGTTCCGTCCTCGAACGCTGCCTGGACTGCCGGCACGCCTTCCGCAACCCGCCGCTCACCCCCGGCCCGCAGCACCCGATGGTCCGGGCCGGAGTCCGCCTGAGACACGGCCTGGCCGCCCGCGCGATGCTCCGCCGCTGCCCCGAGCCGGAGAGCTGGCTGGACGTCGGCACCGGCGACGCCGACTTCCCCCGTACCGCGCGCGCCCTCTTCCCGTACACCTCCTTCGACGGCCTGGACCCCCACCACCGCGTCCTTCGCGCCCGTGCGGTCGAACGCGTCGAGGAGGCGTTCGTCGGCCGGCTGACGGACCCGCACATCGCGGCCCGCCTGCGCGCCCGTTACGACGTCGTCAGCCTCTTCCACCACCTGGAACGCGTCCCGGACCCGCGCGCCGAGCTGCGCGCCGCCCTCCACGCGCTCCGCCCCGGCGGCCACCTGCTCGTGGACGTGGCGGACCCGCGCCGCCTGCTCGCCCTCCCGCCCGGCGCCTCGCACCCGGTGGACCTGCGTGCCGAACTGGGGGCGCAGGGCTGCGCGGTGCTCACCGGTGCGCGGAGCCACCGCGTCATCGCCCGCAAGGACGCGTCGGCCCCGTGGTACCCGTCAGCCCCGTAGCACCAGCGCCTGCCCCGCCACCACCAGCAGGACCTGCTCGCACTCGGCCGCGAACGCCGCGTTCAGCCGCCCGAGTTCGTCGCGGTAGCGGCGGCCCGACGCCGTGGCCGGCACGATCCCCGACCCCACCTCGTTCGACACCGCGACGACGGTGCGCCGGGTGGCGCGCACCGCCTCCGTCAGCTCCCGCACCCGGTCCCGCAGGGCCCGCTCACCGCCGTCGGCCCACTCCGCGTCGTCCCACGCCCCGACGGCGTCCATCGCGTCCGTCAGCCACAGCGACAGACAGTCGACGAGCAGGGCCGGCCCGTCGTCCTTCAGCAGCGGCACCAGATCACACGTCTCCGCGGTGCGCCACGACCCCGGCCGCCGCTCCCGGTGCGCGCAGACCCGCGCCGCCCACTCGGTGTCCCCGTTGCGGGAGCCGCCCGTCGCGACGTACAGCACCTCGGGAAAGGCCTCCAGACGCCGCTCGGCCTCCACCGACTTGCCCGACCGGGCGCCGCCCAGGACCAGCGTGCGCCGCGGTACGTCGGGCACGTCCTCGTAGGAGCCCACCACCAGCGTCGTCCCGTCCGGCACCGCCCGTGCCCCCGCCGACGCGAGCCGCCGCGCCAGCTCCCGCCCCGGCGGCGCGTCGTGGCCGAGGTGGACGGCGACGACGTCCGTCGTCGGGCCCGCCGCGCGCACCGCCCGCAGCCTCGCCAGCGCGTCCGGCCGCCCCACGACGTCCGCGAGGACCAGGTCGTACGACTCGGCGGGCTCCTCCAGACCGGCCGGCGCGCCGCCCGGCGGCAGGTACAGCAGCCGCTGCCCGTCCGGACCGGTCACGGCGTACCCGGTGCCCGGCGCGTCCATCGCCACCGCCCGCACCCGGTGCCCGGTCAGCAGCGCCAGTTCCCGCCCGTCCGGCACCCGCCCCGGCTGCGGCAGCCCGGCCGGCACCTCCACCGCGGGCCCGTCGTGCGGGTGCGACAGCAGCACCTGCCGTACGCCGGTCAGGGAGCGCCCGGCGCGCGCGGCGGCGAACGCGGCGCCGGGCGTCAGGTCGAGCAGCAGCGCCCCGTCCACCAGCAGCGCGGTCGCCGCGCGCGCGTGCTCGCCCTGCGCCGCGGCACAGGCCGCGCAGGGACAGTCGGGGCGGGGGAGTCCCGCGGGGGCACCGGTGCCGAGCAGAGTCACGTCCACGCCCCGATTTTCCCCGGTCGCCCGGCGACGTGCGCGCCCGAGGCCCCCCGAGAGGGCCGTGGGTGGCTCCCTGTTGCGCCGGCCCTCCACGGCGCACCCGGCTCAGCGCATAGGCTGCGGTCGGAGGCCGGACCGGGGTCCGGCTTCCGCTCTGCACGTGCTGACATCTTGGAGGCGTACATGGCGGCATGGACGTGGCGGTTCGAGACGGCCGGCGGGACGGAGGTCCAGCCCGCGGTGGAGCCCGAGGAGTTCACCACGCAAGGGGACGCCGAGTCCTGGATCGGTGAGTACTGGAAGGACCTCAAGGAGGGCGGCACCGACCAGGTGCGGCTGTTCGAGGACGCCACCGAGATCTACGGTCCGATGAGCCTGCACGCCGAGGAGGCCGAGGCGGCCCGGGAGTCGGAGGCCTGACCGGCGGGCGGGGGCGGCCCCACCGGGCCGGCCCCGCCCCTCACTGTTCCCCGAGCGTCACCTCGGCGGTGCGCTCGTCGCCGTTGCGGGTGTACGTCACCTTCGTCCGGTCGCCCGGCTCCATCGACGCCAGCGCCTCGGCCAGTGCGGTGATCGTGGTGATGCCGGTGTCGCCCAGCCGTACGATGACGTCCCCGGGCCGCAGCCCCGCCCTGTCGGCCGCCCCGCCGTCACGGGCCTCGACGACGGCGACGCCCGCGGGCCGGTAGCCGTGGTCGACGACCGTACGGGCGGTGATGTCGAGCGCCGCCCGCCCCGAGTCGGTGACCCGGCCGTCCTCGACGATCTGGCCGGCGACCGTCCTCACCATCGACGCCGGGATCGCGAACCCGATACCGGGCGCCGCGCTGTCGCTCATGCCCGGGTCGGTCGCCGCCAGCGTCGGGATGCCGATCACCTCGCCGTCGAGGTTGACGAGGGCGCCACCGCTGTTGCCGGGGTTGATGGCCGCCGACGTCTGCACCATGTTGCCGATGGTCGCGCCCGTACCGCCCCCGCTGCTGCCCTCGGTGACGGTCCGTCCGGTCGCCGACACGATGCCCTGCGTCACGCTGGAGGACAGCCCCAGCGGCGAGCCCATGGCGAGCACGATCTGCCCGACCGCGACCTTCGAGGAGTCCGCGAAGCGGGCCGCCCTCATGCCGTCGGGCACCTTCTCCAGCTTGATGACGGCGAGGTCCTGCTCGGGGTAGGAGGAGACGAGTCCGGCGGCGAGGGCGTCCTCGTTTCGGGCGGTCGTGATCCGGAACGACTCGCTGTCCCCGACGACGTGCGCGTTGGTGACGACGTGCCCCTTGTCGTCGAACACCACCCCCGAGCCCAGGGAGTCGCCCGCCTGGATCTGTACGACCGACGGGAGTACGTCCTTGATCACCCGCTCGTAGTCGGCCTGCAGGTCATTGGCCGCGCGGGGCGCCGCGGCCCGTACCGTGCCGGCCTCCGGCTCGCTCCGGGCCCGTGTGCCGGACCCGGCGCCGGCGTCGGAGCAGCCGGCGACGAGCAGCAGGGAGCAGGCCAGCGCGGCGACCGGGCCGAGCAGCCGGCGCACACGGGTACGGCGGGCACGGGAAGCATCCATGCCCCGAGTCTCACCGCGCACCGGAACCCCGGCCCCCGGTGAGCACCCGAACGGGCGCCGCGGTACTACCCGCGCACCCCGCACAGGTGCAGCAGCGCCGCGACCCCGCGGTACGGGTCGGTCCGGCCGGCCCGCACCTCGGCGGCCAGCAGGGCTTCGAGGTCGTCCGGGACCGGGGCGCCGTCGGGCGCCGCGTCCGTGAAGACCCGGACGCCGTACCAGGTGTTCAGCGGGGCGCCGATGCCCGCGAGCTTCGCCGTCAGCGTCGCCAGCCGGTCCGCGCGGACGTCGGCGCCGAGACGGTCGCGGCAGGCGGTGGTGTCGAAGGCCGCCAGCGCGCCGGCCCACTCGCCGCACAGGGCCGGGCGCATCGCGAGCGCGTCGCCGTTGCGCACCAGGAGCGACAGCAGCCCACCCGGCGCGAGCATCCGGGCCAGCCCCGCGAGCAGCGGGTCGGGCTCCTCGACGTACATGAGCACGCCGTGGCACAGCACCACGTCGAAGCTGCCCGGCAGGAAGTGCACGCCGGTGTCCCGGCCGTCGCCCTCGATGATCCGCATCCGTTCCCGGATGCCCTCCGGCTGGCCGGCCAGGGCGTCGCGCGCGGCGGCGATCATGGCGACGTCCCGCTCCAGGCCGGTCACCTGGTGCCCGGCCCGTGCCAGCCGCAGCGCCTGGGTGCCCCGGCCCATGCCGACGTCGAGCACCCGCAGCCGCTTGCCGACCGGGAAGCGCCCGGCTATCTGCTCGTCCAGTTGCCGGGCCACCAGCTCCTGCCGGACGACGTCCCGCAGATCGCCCGGCCCGGCCGGCCGGTCCTCGGCCGCTTTCTGGGCGAACGGCGTGGTGCTCAGGGCCGCTCCCCGCGCTTGACCTGGGGCTTGGGCAGCCGGAGCCGGCGCATCTGCAGGGAGCGCATCAGCGCGTACGCGACCGCGCCCCGCCTGCGCTCGTCCGGGAAGCGCTCGGCGAGGCGCTTCTTCAGCCGGAAGCCGCTGACGACCGAGTCCAGCACGATCAGCACGATCACGAACAGCCACAGCAGCAGCGCGACGTTCTGCAGCACGGGCACCTGGATCATGCTCAGCACGAGGATGATCACGGCCATCGGCAGGAAGTACTCCGCGATGTTGAACCGGGAGTCGATGAAGTCGCGCGCGAACTTGCGGACCGGGCCCTTGTCGCGGGCCGGCAGGTACCGCTCGTCGCCCTTCGCCAGCGCCTCGCGCTGCCGCGCCATCGCGGTCCGGCGCTCCTCACGCTGGCGCTTGGCGGCGTCCTTGCGCGTCAGGGGCGTGTTGGCGACGCTGCGGCGCTGGGACTGGGCCGCACTGCGCTTGGGCGTCGGCCTTCCCTTCGGGGCCTGCGGATCACGGGGCTGCTTGGAGTCGGTCACCGGCGTCTTGACGAGGCTCGGTGCCTTCTCTTCCTTGGCACGGCTACGGAACACAAAACCCAAGGGTACGGGGTACCGGGGTGTGGACCCCAGTCCGGTGGGGAACGATCCGGCAACGCCGGTCGTCTGTAAGTGGACAGAGCGGACGTTGTGTACACCTCCGGGCGCCGGGCCATTACCGGACAACCCGGGAAGCACCTACTCCCTACGCCGGACCGGGGGCGTACGCAGTCGTCCTTGGGGATGAGCGCATCCGTCCCCGAACAGTGCGGTAATGGATGCAGGGCCCGTACTGTGGGTTCTGTCGCAGGTGCTGGAGCTGGAGTCGGTCAGAAGGGGGCGCGCGAAGCCCATGAGCGGTGTCATGAAGCGTATGGGGATGATCTTCCGCGCGAAGGCCAACAAGGCCCTTGACCGGGCCGAGGACCCGCGCGAGACCCTCGATTACTCGTACCAGAAACAGCTGGAACTGCTGCAGAAGGTGCGCCGCGGCGTCGCCGACGTGGCGACCAGCCGCAAGCGACTGGAGCTCCAGCTCAACCAGCTCCAGTCCCAGTCGTCCAAGCTGGAGGACCAGGGCCGCAAGGCGCTCGCGCTGGGCCGCGAGGACCTGGCCCGCGAGGCGCTCTCCCGCCGCGCCGCGCTCCAGCAGCAGGTCACCGACCTGGAGACGCAGCACGCCACGCTCCAGGGCGAGGAGGAGAAGCTCACCCTGGCGGCCCAGCGCCTCCAGGCCAAGGTGGACGCCTTCCGTACGAAGAAGGAGACCATCAAGGCCACCTACACGGCCGCCCAGGCGCAGACCCGCATCGGCGAGGCGTTCTCCGGCATCTCCGAGGAGATGGGCGACGTGGGCCTGGCCATCCAGCGGGCCGAGGACAAGACCGCCCAGCTCCAGGCCCGGGCCGGCGCCATCGACGAACTGCTCGCCTCCGGCGCCCTGGACGACCAGTCCGGCATGCACAAGGACGACATCCAGGCCGAGCTGGACCGGCTCTCCGGTGGTACGGATGTAGAGCTGGAACTGCAGCGCATGAAGGCCGAGCTGGCCGGGGGCAGCACCTCCGACCGGCAGGCCATCGAGGGCGGCCAGGGCCAGGGCCAGGCGCAGTCCCAGCAGCAGCCGCAGGACACCCCGCGCTTCGACAAGCAGTAAGCCCACGCCTAGGAGGGCGACGTGATCGTACGGATCATGGGGGAAGGCCAGCTGACGCTGGCCGACGGCCGTCTGGCCGAGCTGAACAAGCTGGACGACGAGCTCCAGGCCGAAATGGAGAACGGCGACGGCCCCGGTTTCCGCGCGACCCTCCAGGCCCTCCTGGCCAAGGTCCGCGAACTGGGCGAGCCGCTGCCCGACGACGCCCTGGAGCCGTCCGACCTCATCCTCCCGTCCCCGGACGCCACTCTGGAAGAGGTCCGGGAACTGCTGAGCGACGACGGCCTGATCCCGGGCAGTGCGTGAAGCGTTCGGCCCGTCGTGGGGGGCCTCCGCCCGAGCCGAGCCGGGAGCGGGGGGAGTGCGCGGACGAGGCCGTCGGGCCGGAGCGGGGGCCGGGAGGCGCAGCCCCCGGGCCGGCGGCCGCTGGACGCGGTCCGGCGAGAGGACGCGTCCACCGCGGCTACGGTGATCCGCCGTGAACACCATCGCCCGCGCGCGCTGCACCATCGGCGCCCACCCGCTGGCCCTGGACGCGGCCATCGCGGGATTCGTCCTGACGAGCATGGTCGTCGGCTCCTTCATGGACTCGCACGGTCCCGAGGGCGTCAACTGGACCGTGAGCACCCCCGATGCGCTCAGCCTGGCCCTCATGGCGGTCGGCGCCGCGGCGCTCGTCTTCCGCCGCCGCGCCCCACTGGTGGTCCTCGCGGTCACCGGCGGCGTCTCCGTCGTCGAATGCGTCACCGGCGACCCCCGCGCGCCCGTCGTCATGTCCGCCGTCATCGCCCTCTACACCGTCGCCGCCTCCACCGACCGCCCCACCACCTGGCGGGTCGGCCTGCTCACCATGACGGTGCTGACCGGTGCCGCCATGCTGGCCGGACCCCTGCCCTGGTACGCGCAGGAGAACCTCGCGGTCTTCGCCTGGACCGGCATCGGCGCCAGCGCCGGGGACGCCGTCCGCAGCCGGCGCGCCTTCGTCCAGGCCATCCGTGACCGGGCCGAGAAGGCCGAACGCACCCGCGAGGAGGAGGCCCGCCGCCGCGTCGCCGAGGAGCGGCTGCGCATCGCCCGCGACCTGCACGACGTGGTCGCCCACCACATCGCCCTGGTCAACGTCCAGGCCGGGGTCGCCGCCCACGTCATGGACAAGCAGCCGGACCAGGCCAAGGAGGCCCTCGCCCACGTACGGGAGGCCAGCCGTTCCGCGCTGGGCGAGCTGCGCGCCACCGTCGGTCTGCTCCGCCAGTCCGACGACCCGGAGGCCCCGACCGAACCCGCCCCCGGCCTGGATCGCCTCGATGAACTCGTCGCCGCCTTCCACCGCGCGGGACTGCACGTCGAGGTGGCCCGGGCCTACCAGGACACGGCCCTGCCCACCGCCGTCGACCTGGCCGCCTACCGCATCATCCAGGAGGCGCTGACCAATGTGCACAAGCACGCGGGGACCCGGGCGAAGGCCGAGGTCAGCGTCGTGAGGGTGGGCCCGGACATCGAGGTCACCGTGCTCGACGACGGCGGTGGCGAGGGCGACGCCGGCGTCGGGGTCCCCGGAGCCGGCAGCAGTGGCGGTCACGGACTGCTCGGCATGCGGGAGCGCGTCACCGCCGTCCGCGGCACCCTCACCACCGGTCCCCGCTACGGAGGCGGGTTCCGGGTCCATGCGATCCTTCCGGTCAGGAACCGCACCAACGCCGCGGAGGGCCCCGTATGACGATCCGTGTCCTGCTCGCCGACGATCAGGCGTTGCTGCGCAGCGCCTTCCGGGTGCTGGTCGACTCCGAGCCCGACATGGAGGTGGTGGGGGAGGCGTCCGACGGCGCGGAGGCGGTCCGGCTCGCCGCCGGACAGCGGGCCGACGTGGTGCTGATGGACATTCGGATGCCCGGCACCGACGGCCTCGCCGCCACCCGCCTGATCAGCGCGGACCCTGCCCTCGCCCATGTCCGCGTGGTCATCCTGACCACCTTCGAGGTCGACGACTACGTGGTGCAGTCGCTGCGCGCGGGTGCCTCCGGCTTCCTCGGCAAGGGCTCCGAACCCGAGGAACTGCTCAGCGCGATCCGGGTCGCGGCCGGCGGCGAGGCACTGCTGTCCCCGGCCGCCACCAAAGGGCTGATCGCCCGCTTCCTCGCGCAGGAGGGCACGGCCGGCAAGGACCGGGACCCGGCCCGCGCCGAGCGGCTGGAGACGCTCACCGTGCGCGAGCGCGAGGTGCTGGGCCAGGTCGCCGGCGGGTACTCCAACGACGAGATCGCCGAGCGGCTGGAGGTCAGCCCGCTCACCGTGAAGACACATGTCAACCGGGCCATGGCCAAGCTGGGTGCCCGCGACCGGGCCCAGCTGGTCGTCATCGCGTACGAGTCCGGACTGGTACGTCCAAGGGTGGAGTGACCTCGCTGCGGGTGTACTGCGGCGGGAGTATGCGCGGGATGAGGAACACCGCCGGCCGGTGCCACGGCCGAGACCGGCGGCGTCACCACCGACCGGGACGAGGCGTTCGTCAACCTGGGCCTGGCCATGCTCGCGGCGATCGCGATCGTGTTCATGCTGCTGGTCGGCACCTTCCGGTCGCCGGCCCAGCCGCTGATCCTGCTGGTCTCGATCCCGTTCGCGGCGACCGGCGCGATCGGCCTGCTGCCGGCGACGGGCACCCCGATGGGCGTCCCGGCGATGATCGGCATGCTGATGCTGATGCTGATGCTGATCGGCATCGTGGTCACCAACGCGATCGTGCTGACCGACCTGATCAACCAGTACCGCAAGCAGGGCTACGGCGTCGTCGAAGCGGTGATCGAGGGCGGCCGGCACCGACTGCGGCCCATCCTGATGGCGGCCCTGGCGACGATCTTCGCCCTGCCCCCGACCGTCCTCAGTGCTCACACGTCCTAGTGCTCACACAGGGAGAACTCCCGTTCGTAGAGCTGCTCGTTGTGTTCGTCGACGAAGAACTTGCGTTCCCGCATGAGTTCCTCGCGGTAGGTCCTGGCCTGTTCGAGCGTCATGGTCGAGGTGTCGGACCAGGGCTGCTGCGGTGGCACGTCGGACGTCGAGACGATCCTCTCCGACGGGTCGACCAGGAAGAACGCGAGGATCTTGCGGTGTCCCGGGCGGGTGGGGTCCGCGAGGCGGAACGAGCCGACGCGGTGCTGCAGGACGTTCGGGAACGCCAGGCAGCGGCCCGCCGGGGTCGACGCCGTTCCCAGCACCTGGTTCAGGGCGCCCTCGTTCTCCAAGCCGTAGACCTCGCGCATGCCCTTGTCGTCGTTCTGCTCGTAGCGCGGGTCGTCGAGCGCCGTCCGGAAGCTCAGTCCGCTCTCGGTGATGTTCTCGCTGTCCCAGTAGTAGATGCCGGTCGAGACGATCCGCTCGTTCAGCATGCCCTCGACATGCCAGGAGCCGCCGGCGTACTCGGGCTTGTCCGGGGTGAGGTGGATGGTGGCGAGCTTGACGACGACCTGGAGACGGCGGCCGCGCAGGTCGACGCGCGCCGTTTCGCCGGGCGTCTCGGGCGGGGTGAAGACCGGGGCGTCCGGGACGGCCGGACGGCGGTTCTCCCACCACTCGTCGCTGGCCTCTTCCCAGGCCTGCACGGCCTCTTCGTAGGCCTCTTCGTCGCTGAAGGAGGACTCGTCCGGTTCCTCCGGCTCCTGCGACTCGTCGTACCACCCGAAGGGGTCGGCCTCGATCCGCAGGGGCCGCGGATGACGCAGGTCGGTGAGCACGTTCTCCAGCAGCGGGCGCATGCGCGCGAACAGGTCCGGCAGGACGGAGGCCAGTGCGCGATGGTCCTCGGGGTGGACGTTGTTGACGTACGAACGGAAGGTGACGTCGCCGTCGTCACTGACGTCGACGTCCGTGGGAAGCCACTGGAACCGCTCCGAGAACTCGTAGCGCGAGTAGTGGGTCGTCGGGTTCTGCCAGGCCCGCTCGGGTGCGCCGCTCACCTCCCGCACCAGGCAGAAGAGGGAGGGGTGGACCAGGTCCAGTACCTGGGCGTCGGAGCCGGGATGCCAGTCCCGTTCCGCTTCGGGGACCTCTTCCAGGACCCGGACCGCCTCGCGCAGCCGGGAGCGGAGCTCGTCGTCGACCAGTGTGTCCGACTGCCACACCCCGTCGACGGCGGACACCTCGGCGCCGCTGTGCGCGTCCCGCAGCGCGGCGTAGTGCGGGAGTTCGGCGAGCACGTAACGGATCTGCGCCTCGGTGAGCCCCTGGGCGACCGCTTCCCGCGTCCACCTGGCGAGGATGCCGGGGTCGTGCATCTTGTCGGACCACCCCGGTTTCGACCGGATGTGGGCGCTGCACCGCATCATCTGGAGTTCCCGCAGTGTTCGGGGTTTCGCGGACGATATGGAGCGGGACGCGTTGAAGGGCAGCGGGAAAGCGGACAGGCCGGTCAATGCTCTGGATCCTCCCAGTCGGAGTGGCGGCGGGAAGCCTACGGCAGCGGACTGACACCGCGGCCGTGGGCTTCCGCCCGCCTCGGCCGGCCGGGTTACGGCAGCGCCAGCATCCGCTCCAGCGCCAGCTTCGCGAACGCCTCCGTCTCCTTGTCCACCTCGATCCGGTTGACCAGGGTGCCCTCGGCGAGCGACTCCAGCGCCCAGACGAGGTGCGGCAGGTCGATGCGGTTCATCGTCGAGCAGAAGCAGACCGTCTTGTCGAGGAAGACGATCTCCTTGTCCTCGGGAGCGAAACGGTTCGCCAGCCGCCGGACCAGGTTCAGCTCGGTCCCGATGGCCCACTTGGAACCGGCCGGGGCCGCCTCCAGGGTCTTGATGATGTACTCGGTCGAGCCGACCTGGTCCGCCGCCGCGACGACCTCGTGCCGGCACTCGGGGTGCACCAGGACGTTCACGCCCGGGATGCGTTCACGGACGTCGTTCACCGAGTCCAGACTGAAGCGGCCGTGCACCGAGCAGTGCCCCCGCCACAGGATCATCTTGGCGGCGCGCAGCTCCTCGGCGGTCAGTCCGCCGTTCGGCTTGTGCGGGTTGTAGAGGACGCAGTCCTCCAGGGACATGCCCATGTCCCGCACCGCGGTGTTGCGGCCCAGGTGCTGGTCGGGCAGGAACAGCACCTTCTCGCCCTGCTCGAAGGCCCAGTCCAGGGCGCGCTCGGCGTTGGACGAGGTGCAGATGGTGCCGCCGTGCCTGCCGGTGAACGCCTTGATGTCGGCGGAGGAGTTCATGTACGAGACGGGCACGACCTGCTCGGCGATCCCGGCCTCGGTCAGCACGTCCCAGCACTCGGCGACCTGCTCGGCCGTCGCCATGTCCGCCATGGAGCAGCCGGCGGCCAGGTCGGGCAGGACCACCTTCTGCTGGTCGGAGGTCAGGATGTCGGCCGACTCCGCCATGAAGTGCACACCGCAGAAGACGATGTACTCGGCCTCCGGGCGCGCGGCCGCGTCCCTCGCCAGCTTGAAGGAGTCGCCCGTGACGTCGGCGAACTGGATGACCTCGTCGCGCTGGTAGTGGTGACCGAGCACGAAGACCTTGTCCCCGAGCTTCTCCTTGGCCGCGCGGGCGCGCGCGACCAGGTCCGGGTCGGAGGGGGAGGGCAGGTCGCCGGGGCACTCCACACCACGCTCGCTCCTCGGGTCGGCCTCGCGGCCGAGGAGGAGCAGGGCGAGGGGCGTCGGCTGTACGTCGAGCTCCTGGGTTTGGGCGGTGGTCACGACACGCACCCTTTCTACTTTTCGTCGAACTGACGCTATATATCATAACCGGTTCACGTCAGTTTGACGATGCCCGACGTGTCGGTGTGACGTGGATCCCGGTGCCCGAGCCGCTGTCCGCTCCCCGGGGCGTGTGCGAGCATGAAGGGAAGGCCGAGGGACACGACACGGGTCCGACCCGGAATGAATCCGCGGCCCCGCCGGTTGGAACCGTCGGCAAGCAGTCTCCGTACAACCCGGGAGAGATGTAGATGTCCGTATCGGACGAGACCACCACCGTCACCGACGGCATCATCGTGACCGACGCCGCCGCGGCCAAGGTCAAGGCCCTGCTCGACCAGGAAGGCCGGGACGACCTGGCGCTGCGCGTCGCCGTCCAGCCCGGCGGCTGCTCCGGCCTGCGCTACCAGCTCTTCTTCGACGAGCGCTCGCTCGACGGCGACGTGGTGAAGGACTTCGACGGCGTCAAGGTCACCACCGACCGCATGAGCGCCCCGTACCTGGGCGGCGCCACCATCGACTTCGTGGACACGATCGAGAAGCAGGGCTTCACCATCGACAATCCGAACGCGACGGGCTCCTGCGCCTGCGGCGACTCCTTCAGCTGAGCCGCGCGGCACACGCACCGGTCGTACAGAGGGCGGGGGGGCCCGGGGGAACCCCCACCTCCCCCCCCCCGCCCCCCCCCCCCCTCCCCTTCTCCCTTTCTTCTCTATCCTCCCCCCCCCCCCCCCCCCCCGCCCGGGGGGGCCCCCCCCCCCCGGGGGGGGGGGGGGCCGGGCCCCGCGCCCCCCCCCCCCCCCCCCCCCCCCTCTCGCCTGCCTGACCGCGCGATCGCCGTCACCGGCTCCCGGACGGCGCCGGCAGCCGCGCGCCCGGCTTGTGCACCGGGATCTCCTTGCCGTCCGAGCCCACGACCTTCCGGTCGCCGAGCGGCTCGTCCAGCGGCACCGTCCGCTCGTACTCCTTGGCGACGAGGATGCAGACCTTCTCCGGATGCGGGGTCTCGGTCACCGTGACCGTCACCTTCCCCGCGCTCTCCTTCGCCGTCGCCCCGTAGTCGGAGCACACTCCGCCCGTGAAGTGCACGGTCAGCTCCCCGCCGGCGGCCGTGTAGCCGTTCACCCGCACGTCCCGCGGGTCCCCCGGCGCCGAGGACGGCTCGTCGGACGCGGACGCGGACGGGTGCGGTGCGGCGGGGCCGGTGGTGGTCACGTACTTCGGGTCGACCGCCGGATACGTGACGGTGGCGGCGTCCTCCGCGCCCGGCGCCCGCACCTCGAACAGCCAGGACGGCACCAGTGCCTGCCGGCCCCGCACCGGATGCGCGGCCAGCCCGAACACCGCGTCCTCGACCGTGGCCGTCTGCTTCCCGGGCTGCTCCGACGCGCCCGTCGGCGGCGCGCAGGGCATGTCCACGCGGTCCCGGTGCGGTACCGGGCTCGCGCAGCCGCCGATGCCGGCGCCCGAGGTGCCGCCCGGCGCGTTCAGCAGCGCCAGCGTCTCCTCGGCGCCCAGGACGGGGTACGTGTCCCCCTCGACCGGTGCCTTCACCTGACCGCTGCCGCCGACCACCTCGCCCCGCGCGCCGACGACGACACCGGTCGTCCAGCCGTACGTGGGCAGCCCGCCGACCTCGGGGTCGGCGTTCACGGCCCGCCGGGCGCCCATGACCTGGCTCGCGTCCAGCTTGGCGTCGTCCTGGCCCAGCGCCTTCAGCACCGGCGCCGCCGCCTTCTTCGCGACGGCCTCGCTCACCGGGCTCCCGTCGGCGGACGGGGCCTTGCACACGGCGCCCTTCTTGCAGTTGTCGGTGCCGGGTGTGTAGCGGTGGAAGGTCCACGTGCCGGGTGCCTGCCGGTTCACCGTGAGCAGCGGCCCGGAACCGTCCCCGGCGGTGCCCGCCTTCCACGCCCCGCCCTGCACGCGGGGGGCTCCGTCCACCCCGAGCGCCTTGGCCAGCCGGGCCACCTCCGCCTCGGTGACCTCGCCCTCCGCCCGGTAGACGGGCGCCGAGCCGGGCCCCTCGGGGAGGGCGCCGTCGGCGCGGTAGGTGACGCCGTAGGGGTTGGGCTCGCCGGGGGCGATGCCGTGCGTACCGCCCTGGCCGTTCTGGGACCCGTGGTCGTCCAGGACGAGCGGCGGGGGAGTGCCGTCGCCCGACGCCCCGGCCGCCGTACCGCCGTCCGGGCCGCCGCCCGAGGCGGACGCGGCCAGCCAGGCCCCGCCGGTCCCGACCAGCAGCACGGCGGTGGCGACGGAGGCGACGGCGACCGCCCGGGGACGCCGCCGCGCGGGACGCCCGGTGCCGGCCTCGTCGGCCGCGCCGGCGTCGTCGTTGTCGGGTCGCTCGGTGTTCACCGCATCGCTCCTTCGGCTGTTACTGGGGACAGCGGTGGGACGCGGTGGGGGAGGATCCGGTTCCCGGCGACGTCACACGTCGCCCGAACGGCCGCGGAGCGGCCGGCGGCGTCCCTCAGTCGCCGTAGTCCGACATCGCGTCCAGCAGCCGGGCCGACGTCCGCGGCACCCGCACGCCGTGGAGGAGCGAGACGGGGACGGGACGGGTGGAGACCCGCACCGGAGCCTCCCAGCGCGGGGCCATCCGGGCGCAGTCGCCACGCAGCGACGCCAGGTCGCCGTCGAGATCGGCCGGGGCGGGGTCGGCGGTCCTCAGGTTCGTCATAACAGAACCGTAGGCACGTCCCCGACCGCGAAGAAAGTTGTACTACCGGGTAGTTTTGCCTGCTTCGGACCAGGGGCACTCCCGGGTAGCGTGAACTGTCAACCCGCCTCCCCCCAGGAGAGAGTCCACGCCGTGCGCATCGCAGTCACCGGCTCCATCGCCACCGACCACCTCATGACCTTCCCCGGCCGCTTCTCCGACCAGCTCGTCGCGGACCAGCTGCACACGGTCTCGCTCTCCTTCCTGGTCGACCAGCTCGACGTACGCCGGGGCGGCGTCGCCGCGAACATCGCCTTCGGCATGGGCCAGCTCGGCACCCGGCCGATCCTGGTCGGCGCCGCCGGCTCCGACTTCGACGAGTACCGGGCCTGGCTGGACCGGCACGGCGTCGACACCGGCTCGGTGCGCATCTCCGAGACCCTGCACACCGCCCGCTTCGTCTGCACCACCGACGCCGACCACAACCAGATCGGCTCCTTCTACACCGGTGCGATGAGCGAGGCCCGCCTCATCGAGCTGAAGACCGTCGCCGACCGGGTGGGCGGCCTCGACCTGGTCTCCATCGGTGCCGACGACCCGGAGGCGATGCTCCGGCACACCGAGGAGTGCCGCACGCGGTCCATCCCGTTCGCCGCCGACTTCTCCCAGCAGATCGCCCGGATGAACGGCGACGAGATCCGGATACTGCTGGACGGGGCGACCTACCTCTTCTCCAACGAGTACGAGAAGGGGCTCATCGAGACCAAGACCGGCTGGACGGACGAGGAGATCCTCGGCCGCGTCGGCCACCGCGTCACCACCCTCGGCGCGCGCGGCGTGCGCATCGAGCGGGCCGGCGAGGAGACCATCGAGGTCGGTGTCCCGGACGAGGAGCGCAAGGCCGACCCCACGGGTGTCGGCGACGCCTTCCGCGCGGGGTTCCTGTCGGGACTGGCGTGGGGTGTGTCGCTGGAGCGGGCGGCGCAGGTCGGGTGCATGCTGGCGACCCTCGTCATCGAGACGGTGGGCACGCAGGAGTACCAGCTGAGGCGGGCGCACTTCATGGAGCGGTTCACCAAGGCGTACGGCGACGAGGCGGCCGCCGAGGTCCAGGGGCACCTGGGCTGAATCCGCCGCCGGGCGCGGGCGCGCGGGGCCTGCCGTGCTCACGCGCGCATCCGTGTACGGGCACGGTCCCGCGCCCCCGGCCGGCGTCGGCGTACGGGCCGGTCCCGCGCCCCGGCCGGCGTCAGCTCACCCGGCGGACCACGTAGGCCGCACCCGTCTCCGCCGGTTCCTCGCCCACGTACTCCTGCCCCCGCATCTCGCACCAGGCGGGGATGTCCAGACGGGCCGCCTCGTCGTCGGACAGGACGCGGACCGTGCCCCCCACGGGCACGTCGCCGATGACCTTGGCCAGCTCGATCACCGGGACGGGGCAGCGCCGGCCGGTCGCGTCCACGACGAGGTCGCCGCCGCCCTCCCGGACGGTGCCGGAGGCGGACGGCGCTCCCAGCTTCTCCCGCACGGCGGCCACCGTGCCCGGCAGTACCTCCAGGAACCGCTCGACGTCCCCGGCCGGTGTCCCCGGCGGCAGCGACACCCGGACGTTGCCCTCGCTGAGCACCCCCATCGCCTTCAGGACGTGGCTCGGCATCAGGGTGCTGCTCGTGCACGACGACCCGGACGAGACCGAGAAGCCCGCACGGTCCAGCTCGTGCAGCAGGGTCTCCCCGTCGACATAGAGACACGAGAAGGTGACGACGCCGGGCAGCCGGCGCACCGGGTCGCCGACCACCTCCACGTCCGGCACCAGAGCCGGCACCCGCGCCCGGATCCGCTCCGTCAGTTCCCGCAGCCGGGCCGCCTCCTCGGCAGCCTCGGCCCGCACCGCCCGGAGCGAGGCCGCCGCGGCCACGACGGCCGGGAGGTTCTCGAAACCGGGCGCCCGGCCCGACTCCCGCTCGTCCCCGGGCCCTTGCGGCGCGAACCGCACGCCCTTGCGCACGACGAGCAGTCCGACGCCCGACGGTCCGCCCCACTTGTGCGCGCTGCCCGCGAGCAACGACCAGTCGCCCGCCACCTTTCCCCAGCCCAGCGACTGGGCCGCGTCCACCAGCAGCGGCACGCCCGCCGCCCGGCAGACCTCGGCCACCTCCGCCACCGGCTGCTCGGTGCCCACCTCGTGGTTGGCCGACTGGAGACAGGCCAGCGCGGTGTCGCCCCGCAGGGCGGCCGCGTACGCCGCCGGGTCCACCGCCCCCGCCCGGTCCACGGCGACCCGCGTGAGCGTCCCACCGCCGGCCTCGTGCGCTTCGGCCGCGTGCAGTACGGAGGAATGTTCGACGGATGACACGATCAGGTGGGGTCCCACGCGGCGCCGCCCGGCCAGCGCCCCCGCGATCCCCGCGTGCACCGCCCGTGTCCCCGAAGGGGTGAACACCAGCTCGTCCGCCCGGCACCCCACCGCCTCGGCCGCCGCCTCCCGGGCCGCGTCGAGCAGCAACCGCGCCCGGCGGCCTTCCCGGTAGAGCCGCGCGGGATCGGCCCACCCTTCGTCGAGCGAGGCCTGAAGAGCCTGCCGGGCTACGGGGTGGAGAGGAACGGCGGAGGCGGCATCGAAGTAGGACACACCGCAACGCTATGACGTCCGGCGGGGGAGCGCCCCGGAGGGGCGGGCCGCGCCGGCGTGCGGCTCGGCCGCGTCGGTGCGAACGAGCACAACGGACCGTCAGCCGCCCGGCGACCTGCGGAACCGGCCCCCGTGAGGGCCCCGTCCCACCCTTCGGAGTGACCGACGGCGCGTATGCCACCCTCCCCGCGACCCCCCGGAGGACGTCGGCTAGGGTTTGGTCCGCATAAACATCAAACCCCTGCCCGACGCAGGGCGGCGACCGACCAGCGAGAAGGCCGCAGCCGAACAGCGCGGGCGAGACTCTCGGGAAGGCGCTACGTGAGTCCCAACGGCTCCGACCGCTCGCCGCGGCGCCCGATGCGGCGGAAGCTGCTGCAGGCACTGACCGCGGGCCTGGTCCTGGCGACCGCCACCGGTTGCACATACGAGGACTTCCCCCGCCTCGGCATGCCCACCCCAACCACGGAAGAGGCTCCGCGGATCCTCTCCCTGTGGCAGGGATCGTGGGCTGCCGCGCTGGCCACCGGCGTGCTGGTGTGGGGCCTGATCCTGTGGAGTGTCTTCTTCCACCGGCGCAGCCGGACCAAGGTCGAGGTTCCTCCGCAGAACAGGTACAACCTGCCCATCGAGGCGCTGTACACCATCGTTCCGCTCGTCATCGTCTCGGTGCTGTTCTACTTCACCGCCCGTGACGAGTCCGAACTCATGAGCCTGGAGAAGAAGCCCGACGTCACGGTCAACGTGGTCGGCTTCCAGTGGAGCTGGTGCTTCAACCACGTCGAGAACGTCGAAGGTTCCACCGGCGACGCCAAGACCTCCAAGGAACTGGCCGCCATCCCGGACCGGTTCAAGGACGACTTCCCGGCGAACGCCGGCGGCGTCTACGACTGCGGTGTCCCGGGCACGCGGAACCCGCAGAACAACAACCCGGGTCCGACCCTCTGGCTCCCCAAGGGCAAGAAGGTCCGCTTCGTCCTGACCTCGCGTGACGTCATCCACTCCTTCTGGGTGGTGCCGTTCCTCATGAAGCAGGACGTCATTCCGGGCCACACCAACGCCTTCGAGGTGACCCCCAACCGGGAGGGCACCTTCATGGGCAAGTGCGCCGAGCTGTGCGGCGTGGACCACTCCCGGATGCTGTTCAACGTGAAGGTCGTCTCCCCGGAGCGCTACGAGCAGCACCTCCAGGACCTCGCGAAGAAGGGGCAGACCGGTTACGTTCCCGCGGGCATCGCGCAGACGAGCCACGAGAAGAACCGGGAGACGAACAACCTGTGAGCATCCTCAACGAACCCCAGGGTGCCGCGGCAGCAGGGTCCCACTACCAGGACGAGCTGCCGGTCCGGCGCCAGAGGCGTGGCGAGATCGTGGTCAAGTGGCTGACGACCACCGACCACAAGACGATCGGCACGCTGTATCTGGTGACGTCGTTCGCGTTCTTCGTGATCGGCGGCGTGATGGCGCTGCTCATGCGCGCCGAGCTGGCCCGTCCGGGCCTGCAGATCATGTCGAACGAGCAGTTCAACCAGTCGTTCACGATGCACGGCACGATCATGCTGCTGATGTTCGCGACGCCGCTGTTCTCGGGCTTCGCGAACTGGATCATGCCGCTGCAGATCGGCGCGCCGGACGTGGCCTTCCCCCGGCTGAACATGTTCGCCTACTGGCTGTACCTGTTCGGCTCGCTCATCGCGGTGGGCGGCTTCCTGACCCCGCAGGGCGCGGCCGACTTCGGCTGGTTCGCCTACTCCCCGCTGTCCGACGCGGTGCACTCGCCGGGCATCGGCGGTGACCTGTGGATCATGGGTCTGGCCTTCTCCGGCTTCGGCACGATCCTCGGCTCGGTCAACTTCATCACCACGATCATCTGCATGCGCGCGCCCGGCATGACCATGTTCCGCATGCCGATCTTCACCTGGAACGTGCTGCTGACCGGTGTGCTGGTCCTGCTCGCCTTCCCGGTGCTGGCCGCGGCCCTGTTCGCCCTGGAGGCGGACCGCAAGTTCGGTGCGCACATCTTCGACTCGGCCAACGGCGGAGCGCTGCTGTGGCAACACCTGTTCTGGTTCTTCGGGCATCCAGAGGTGTACATCATCGCGTTGCCGTTCTTCGGCATCGTCAGTGAGATCATCCCGGTCTTCTCCCGCAAGCCGATCTTCGGCTACATGGGTCTGATCGCCGCGACGATCGCGATCGCCGGTCTGTCGGTGACGGTGTGGGCCCACCACATGTACGTCACGGGCGGCGTGCTGTTGCCGTTCTTCTCCTTCATGACCTTCCTGATCGCGGTCCCGACCGGTGTGAAGTTCTTCAACTGGATCGGCACCATGTGGAAGGGCTCGTTGTCCTTCGAGACACCGATGCTCTGGTCCACCGGCTTCCTGATCACCTTCCTCTTCGGTGGTCTGACCGGTGTCATCCTGGCCTCGCCGCCGCTGGACTTCCACGTCTCGGACTCGTACTTCGTGGTGGCGCACTTCCACTACGTGGTGTTCGGCACCGTGGTGTTCGCGATGTTCGCCGGCTTCCACTTCTGGTGGCCGAAGTTCACCGGCAAGCTGCTGGACGAGCGGCTGGGCAAGATCACCTTCTGGACGCTGTTCGTCGGCTTCCACGGCACCTTCCTGGTCCAGCACTGGCTGGGCGCCGAGGGCATGCCGCGCCGGTACGCCGACTACCTGGCGGCCGACGGCTTCACCGCCCTGAACACGATCTCGACGATCAGCTCGTTCCTGCTCGGCATGTCCCTGCTGCCGTTCTTCTACAACATCTGGAAGACGGCCAAGTACGGCAAGCCGGTCAACGTGGACGACCCGTGGGGCTACGGCCGTTCGCTGGAGTGGGCGACCTCCTGCCCGCCGCCGCGGCACAACTTCCTCACGCTGCCGCGCATCCGCAGTGAATCCCCCGCCTTCGACCTGCACCACCCCGAGGTCGCCGCGCTCGACCAGCTCGAGAACGTCGGTCACGGGGAGAAGGCCCTCGCCGGCGGCAAGGAGGCCGGGAAGTGAAGATCCAGGGCAAGCTCTTCATCTGGCTGAGCGTCTTCATCCTGGCCGTCGCGATCGTCTACGGCTACTGGTCGAAGGAGCCGGCCGGCACCACGGCCCTCTTCCTGGCCTTCGGCCTGGCCATCATGATCGGCTTCTACCTGGCCTTCACGGCCAGGCGGGTCGACGCCGGTGCCCAGGACAACAAGGAAGCGGACGTCGCGGACGACGCCGGCGAGGTCGGGTTCTTCAGCCCGCACAGCTGGCAGCCGCTGGCGCTCGGGATCGGCGGAGCGTTCGCCTTCCTGGGCATCGCGGTCGGCTGGTGGCTCGTGTACTTCTCCGCACCGATCCTCCTGATCGGCCTGTTCGGCTGGGTCTTCGAGTACTACCGCGGTGAGAACCGCACCCAGTAGCACGCGCCGAGCGCCGAGGGGCCCGGACACTCCGAAAGGAGCGTCCGGGCCCCTTCGTCTGCCGCACCGTCCTCACTCGTCCGGCTTACCCGCCGTGCCGCCGTTGACGTTGCTCCCTAGCGTGAGGACATGAGCAACACGGTTCACTTCCAGGCGCGGGGGCGTACGGTCGTCGGCTGCACCCTGCTGGTGATGGCCCTCGGCGCGGGCGTCACCGCCTGCACCGGCGGCGACGACAACCCGTTGTCCGCCGCGCCGTACGACGCGGCGGGCCAGATCTCCTTCAACGGCCCCACGGAGGCCGGGAAGAAGGCCGACCCGGACCAGCCCCTGGAGGTCGTCGCCGAGGGCGCCGACGGGCGCATCACGGACGTCACGGCCATGGACGCGGCGGGCCGCCACGTCGCGGGCGAACTCTCCGCCGACGGGGCCCGCTGGCACAGCACCTCACCGCTGGCCGCGGGCGCCCGCTACACGGTGCGGGTCAGCACCGAGGACGGCGACGGCGCGCCCGGCCGCAAGGTCCTCACCTTCGAGACCGGCCGGCCCAGCACCAAGAAGACCCTGGACATCTCCTTCGGGCCCGAGGCGGGCTCGTACGGCGTCGGCCAGCCCGTCACCGCGGAACTGAGCCGGCCGGTCGCGGACCCGGCCCAGCGGGCCATAGTGGAACGCGCCCTGAAGGTGCGGTCCACCCCCGCCGTGGAGGGCGCCTGGCACTGGGTGGACGACAAGAAGCTCCACTACCGGCCCGAGGAGTACTGGCCCGCCCACGCCACCGTCCAGGTCAGCAGCACCCTCGACGGCATCAAGGTCGGCGACCGGATGTGGGGCGGCACCGCCAAGCCCCTCACCATCACCACGGACGACCACGTCGTGGCCGTCACCGACGCCGCCGCGCACACGCTGACCGTCTACCGGGACGGCGAGGAGATCAGGCAGATCCCCGTCACCGCCGGCAAGCCCGGCTTCGAGACCCGCAACGGCGTCAAGGTGGTCCTGGGCAAGGAACCCTTCGTACGCATGCGCAGCAGCACCGTCGGCATCGCCGAGGGCTCCTCGGAGTCGTACGACCTGCCCGTGTACTTCGCCACCCGGGTCACCTGGAGCGGCGAGTACGTGCACGCCGCCCCCTGGTCCGTCGGCTCCCAGGGCTCCGCCAACGTCAGCCACGGCTGCGTGGGCATGAGCACCGCCAGCGCGGAGTGGTTCTTCGACACCGTCCAGAAGGGCGACCTCGTCGAGGTCGTCAACTCCGCCGGCGAGACGATGGAACCCTTCGGCAACGGCTTCGGCGACTGGAACCTGGACTGGACCGAATGGCGTACGGGCAGCGCCCTCACGGGTGGCAACCCGAACGCCACGGACGCCCAGGAGGCGGCGAGGCTGCGACCGACGGCGGTGTGACGCCCCGAGGGGCGCCCCAGGTGCCCTCAGACGCCCTGCAGCCTCTTCTGCCGCAGCAGCGAGGCCAGCGCGCCCGCGAACTCCACCGGCTCCACCGGAAGCGTCACAGCCGCCTCCGCGCGGCTCCACGTCGCCAGCCACGCGTCCTGCGGCCGCGCGATGAGCAGCAGCACCGGCGGACACCGGAAGATCTCGTCCTTGATCTGACGGCACAGGCCCATGCCCCCCATGGGCACCGCCTCGCCGTCGAAGACGCAGACGTCGATCCCGCCCTTGTCCAGCTCCTTGATCGCGGCGGCCGGGGTGGCGCACTCCACGAACTCGACGACGGGCACGTCCGGGGCGGGCCGGCGACCGGTCGCCAGCCGCACCTGTTCGCGGGTGTTGGAGTCGTCGCTGTAGACCAGCACCGTGGCGGTCGGCTGCATGCTTCCTCCGATACGCAGTGAAACAGTCGTAGCCCGTCGCGCCGGATGCTACTCCCTCGGACACGTCGTCAACACTGGTTCGGACACGGCTTCGAGGGGCCCTTCGATGGGCCATACGGGCAGTACAGACGGTGCGGACACTCCGAACGGCACCCCCCGGGGTGAGGGCGGGATAAGCGACCGACATAATGTCGGTCGTGGCGACAGCAACGACAGTAGAAACCGGGCACGCGCACCCGTCGGTCAACCGGCCGAACCTCACCAGCGTCGGAACCATCATCTGGTTGAGCTCCGAGCTGATGTTCTTCGCGGCCCTCTTCGCGATGTACTTCACCCTGCGATCGGTGACCGGCCCGGACTTCTGGTCCGAGAAGGCCGACGCGTTGAACTTCCCGTTCTCCGCGACGAACACCACGATCCTGGTGCTCTCCTCCCTCACCTGCCAGCTCGGCGTGTTCGCGGCCGAGCGCGGTGACGTGAAGAAGCTCCGGATGTGGTTCATCGTCACCTTCGTGATGGGTGCGATCTTCATCGGCGGTCAGGTGTTCGAGTACACCGAACTGGTCAAGCACGAGGGTCTCTCGCTCTCGTCGGACCCGTACGGCTCGGTGTTCTACCTGACCACCGGCTTCCACGGACTGCACGTGACGGGCGGACTCATCGCCTTCCTGCTGGTCCTCGGCCGCACCTACGCGGCCCGGAGGTTCACCCACGAGCAGGCGACCGCCGCCATCGTCGTGTCCTACTACTGGCACTTCGTCGATGTCGTCTGGATCGGCCTCTTCGCCACGATCTACATGATCAAGTAGTCGCGGCACGCACCCGCGCAATACCCGAAGCATCGACGCAGAAAATCCTGACACCGGGGTAATCCGTGAAAAAGCTCTCCGCACGACGACGCCATCCGCTGGCGGCGCTCGTCGTCCTACTCCTCGCGCTGGCATGCACAGGGGGGCTGTACGCCGCGTTCGCACCCGCGAGCAAGGCGCAGGCCGATGAAACCGCCCAGTCCCTCGCCATCGACGAGGGCAAGAAGCTCTACGCCGTCGGCTGTGCCAGTTGCCACGGCACCGGAGGTCAGGGCACCACCGACGGTCCGAGCCTGGTCGGAGTCGGCGCCGCCGCCGTCGACTTCCAGGTGGGCACCGGCCGTATGCCGGCCCAGCAGCCCGGCGCCCAGGTTCCGCGCAAGAAGGTGATCTACTCCCAGGCGGAGATCGACCAGCTGGCGGCCTACGTCGCCTCGCTGGGTGCCGGTCCGGCGGTCCCGTCGCAGGAGAAGTACGGCCCGGAGGGCGCGGACAGCGCCAAGGGCGGTGAGCTGTTCCGCAACAACTGCGCGCAGTGCCACAACTTCACCGGCAAGGGCGGCGCGCTGACGCACGGCAAGTACGCGCCGACCCTCGAGGACGTCGACCCGAAGCACATCTACGAGGCCATGCAGACCGGCCCGCAGAACATGCCTTCCTTCCCGGACAGCACGCTGACCGAGCAGAACAAGAAGGACATCATCGCCTACCTGCACGCGGTCAACTCGGACGAGACCGTGGACCCCGGCGGCCTCTCGCTGGGCGGCCTCGGGCCCGTCAGTGAGGGACTCTTCGGCTGGATCTTCGGCCTCGGCGGCTGCATCGCCGTCGCCGTGTGGGTCGCCGCCCGGACCGCAAAGGCCAAGAAGTCATGAGTAGCCAAGACATCCCAGAAGAGAACCTGCCGGCCGAGCAGGGCGGCGCGCACGGCGCGCCGAAGCCCGCGGACGAGAAGCACCCGTTCGCGGACCCGGGGCTGCCGCCCCACGAGCACCGGATCCAGGACATCGACGAGCGGGCCGCCAAGCGGTCCGAGCGCACGGTCGCCCTGCTGTTCACGCTGTCGATGCTGGCCACCATCGGCTTCATCGCCTCGTTCGTGGCGATCCCGCACGACAAGTCGATCTACGTCTGGCCGCTCGGGCACATCAACGCGATGAACCTCGCGCTGGGCCTGACCCTGGGCGTGGCGCTGTTCGCCATCGGCGCGGGCGCCGTCCACTGGGCGCGCACCCTGATGTCCGACGAGGAGGTCGCCGACGAGCGGCACCCGATCGAGGCCTCGCCCGAGGTCCGCGCGAAGGTCCACGCGGACTTCAAGCAGGGTGCCAAGGAGTCGGTGATCGGCCGGCGCAAGCTGATCCGCAACACGATGTTCGGGGCACTGACGCTGGTGCCGCTCTCCGGCGTCGTCCTGCTGCGCGACCTCGGCCCGCTGCCCGGGACGAAGCTCCGCCACACGCTGTGGTCCAAGGGCAAGCTGCTCGTCAACATGAACACGAACGAGCCGATGCGCCCGTCGGACATCGCGGTCGGTTCCCTCACCTTCGCCAAGCCCGAGGGCCTGGAGGAGCACGACCACGGTTTCCAGAACGAGATCGCCAAGGCCGCCCTGATGATCATCCGGCTGGAGCCGGAGGCCATCAAGGACAAGCGCGAGCTCGAGTGGTCGCACGAGGGCGTCGTGGCGTACTCGAAGATCTGCACCCACGTCGGGTGCCCGATCTCCCTGTACGAGCAGCAGACGCACCACGCGCTGTGCCCGTGCCACCAGTCCACCTTCGACCTTGCCGACGGTGCCCGGGTGATCTTCGGTCCCGCCGGCCACCCCCTGCCGCAGCTGCGGATCGGCGTGAACGACGAGGGCTATCTCGAAGCGCTCAGCGACTTCGAGGAGCCCGTCGGTCCTGCATTCTGGGAGCGCGGATGAGTACTGCAGCGAGCAACCCGAACCCGTCCGCCGGCGCCACGGCGGGCCGATCGCGCGGAAAGGCCCCGGCCGGCGAACGCGTCGCCGACTGGGCCGACGGCCGGCTCGGGATCTACTCCCTGGCCAAGGCCAACATGCGCAAGATCTTCCCGGACCACTGGTCCTTCATGCTCGGTGAGATCTGCCTCTACAGCTTCATCATCATCATCCTCACGGGTGTGTACCTGACGCTGTTCTTCCACCCGTCGATGAACGAGGTGGAGTACCACGGCGCGTACGTCCCGATGCAGGGACAGCTGATGAGCGAGGCGTACAAGTCGACGCTCGACATCAGCTTCGAGGTGCGCGGCGGTCTGCTGATCCGGCAGATCCACCACTGGGCGGCGATCATCTTCCTCGCCGGCATGTTCGTGCACATGATGCGCGTCTTCTTCACCGGCGCGTTCCGCAAGCCGCGCGAGATCAACTGGCTGTTCGGCTTCCTGCTGTTCGTCCTGGGCATGTTCACCGGTTTCACCGGCTACTCGCTCCCGGACGACCTGCTCTCCGGCACCGGTGTCCGCTTCACGCAGGGCGCGATCCTGTCCGTGCCGATCGTCGGCACGTACATCTCGATGTTCCTGTTCGGCGGGGAGTTCCCCGGGACCGACTTCGTCGCCCGGTTCTACTCGATCCACATCCTGCTGCTGCCGGGCATCATGCTCGGGCTCGTGGTCGGCCACCTGATCCTGGTCTTCTACCACAAGCACACGCAGTTCGCGGGTCCCGGCAAGACCAACAAGAACGTCGTCGGCATGCCGCTGCTGCCGGTGTACATGGCCAAGGCCGGAGGCTTCTTCTTCCTGGTCTTCGGTGTCATCGCGGCCATCGCGGGCATCGCGTCGGTCAACCCGATCTGGTCCATCGGCCCCTACCGGCCGGACATGGTCTCCACCGGCGCCCAGCCCGACTGGTACATGGGCTTCGCCGAGGGCCTGGTCCGCGCCATGCCGGGCTGGGAGATCAACTTCTGGGGTCACACGCTGGTCCTGGGCGTCTTCATCCCGCTCGTGATCTTCGGGATCTTCCTCGCGTTGATCGCGGTGTACCCGTTCATCGAGTCCTGGGTGACCGGGGACAAGCGCGAGCACCACATCCTGGACCGGCCGCGCAACGCCCCGACCCGGACGGCGTTCGGCGTGGCCTGGGTCACCGCCTACATGATCATGCTGATCGGCGGTGGCAACGACATCGTCGCCACCCACTTCCACCTGTCGATCAACGCGGTCACGTGGTTCGTGCGGATCGGGTTCTTCGTCGGACCGGTCATCGCGTTCGTCGTCACCAAGCGGATCTGCCTCGGCCTCCAGCGCCGGGACAAGGAGAAGGTGCTGCACGGCCGCGAGTCCGGCATCATCAAGCGCCTGCCGCACGGTGAGTTCATCGAGGTGCACGAGCCGCTCAGCCAGGAGCAGCTGCACACGCTCACGGCGCACGAGCAGTACAAGCCGGCCGAGATCGGCCCGACGGTCGACGAGAACGGTGTCGAGCGCAAGGTGAAGACCACCGAGAAGCTCCGCGCCAAGCTCAGCGAGGCCTACTACGGCGAGGAGTCGCAGATTCCGAAGCCGACCGTCGAGGAGTACAAGGAGATCACGAGCGGCCACGGCCACCACTGACCCTCCAGCGTCGCCACACCACCGCGAAGGGCCCCGTCCGTTCCTCGGACGGGGCCCTTCGCGGCGCCCGGGGCTGGATAGGGTGGGACCACACTCCCATTCCACGACACACACGATTCAGGAGCGGCTCATGAGCGCTGTGACTCCCGCTGGAGGCGACACCGCGGCGGGCCGCTCCTGGCCCGCCCTGCTGAACGGACTGCTGGACGGCCGCGACCTGTCCGCGGACGACACGGCCTGGGCGCTGGACGTGATCATGCGCGGCGAGGCGACCGACGCCCAGATCGCCGGCTTCGCGGTGGGCCTCAGGTTCAAGGGCGAGACCGTCGAGGAGATCTCCGGCCTGGTCCGCACCATGTACGCCCACGCCAACGTGATCGAGGTGCCGGGGGAGACCGTCGACATCGTCGGCACCGGCGGCGACGGCGCCAAGACCGTCAACATCTCCACCATGTCGGCGATCGTCGTGGCCGGCACGGGCGCCAAGGTCGTCAAGCACGGCAACCGGGCCGCCTCCTCGGCGTCCGGGGCCTCCGACGTCCTGGAGAAGCTCGGGGTCAACCTGGAGCTCACGCCGCAACGCGTCGCGGAGGTCGCCGAGGAGGCCGGCATCACCTTCTGCTTCGCCGTGAAGTTCCACCCGTCGCTGCGCCACGTGGCGTCGGCGCGCGGCCAGCTGGGCATCCGCACGGTGTTCAACTTCCTGGGCCCGCTGACCAACCCGGCCAGGGTGAAGTCCCAGGCGGTCGGGGTCGCCCACGCTCGGATGGCACCGATCATCGCCGGTGTCTTCGCCGAGCGCGGCCACTCGTCCCTGGTGTTCCGCGGCGACGACGGCCTCGACGAGCTGACCACGACCGCCACCTCCCGGGTCTGGGTCGTGCGGGACGGCCGGGTCACCGAGGAGGCCTTCGACCCGCGGGACGTCGGCCTCGAACTGGTGCCGGTCGAGGCGCTGCGCGGCGCCGACGCCTCCTACAACGCCGACGTCGCCCGCCGCCTGCTGGCCGGCGAGACGGGCCCGGTACGGGACGCGGTGCTGCTGAACTCGGCGGCGGCCCTGGTCGCCCTGGAGCCCGGCGAGGCGCCGCTCGCCGAGCAGCTCCGGGCCGGCATGGACCGGGCCGCCGAGGCGATCGACTCGGGTGCCGCCAAGCGCGCCCTGGACCGCTGGGTGGCCGCGAGCAACGCGTAACGGCCCTCCCGTGCGACGAGCGTCCCGCGATCCGGACCCGGGTTGCGGGACGCCGATCTTTTCCCGTACGTTCCTTGGCAGGTCATGAGTGACAGTCATCAGGCCCCGGCCGACTGTCCGGCAACCCTCCGTCCGTGGCGGGGTGCCCCGGGTGAAGACCAGGCCGTGGACAGCAGGGTTCACGGCAAGCGCGGACCCCTCGCACGCTCTCGGAAGTGTGGGGCCAGGGGTCCTGGGCCACTCGAGGGAGTCTCCCGTGAACCAGCGAATGCGATAGGGCCTGTCCTTCGGACCGGCCCGACACCCTGACGCGGTGCCTCGCCTCCGCACCCTCCTTTCCCCGCCTTCTCGGCTGCACCCACGCCCGGCCCCGCCCGGTCCGCGTGGTGACGCCGCCTGCCTTCACGCCACGGGAGTGCGCCCATGTCCGTCCCCACCCTTGCCGCCGACCAGTCCGTTTGTCCTCCGCTGCCCGTCCTGGGCGCAGATGTCACCGTCCCGCTCGTCACCGGCGGCGAGGTCACCTACGCCGCGCTCGACTACGCCGCCAGCGCGCCCGCGCTCCAGCGGGTCTGGGACGACGTGGCGGCCTACGCCCCCTACTACGGCAGCGTGCACCGGGGCGCCGGGTACCTGTCGCAGCTGTCGACCGACCTGTTCGAGAACGCCCGGAAGGCCGTCGCGGAGTTCCTCGGCTGCCGGGAGGGGGACCAGGTCGTGTTCACCCGGTCCACCACCGACTCGCTCAACCTGCTCGCCGCGGCGCTGCCCGCCGACTGCCGGGTCTTCGTCTTCGAGACCGAGCACCACGCCTCGCTGCTGCCCTGGAGGGACGCCGACGTGACCTTCCTCGACGCCCCGCGCACCCCCGCGCAGGCCGTCGAGACCCTGGAGCGCGCCCTCGTCGCCCGCGAGCCCTACGGGCCGGCCCTGGTCTGCGTCACCGGCGCCTCCAACGTCACCGGCGAGCTGTGGCCGGTGCGTGAACTGGCCGCCGCCGCGCACGCGCACGGCGCGCGGATCGTGCTCGACGCCGCCCAGCTCGCCCCGCACCGTCCCGTGTCCGTCGCCGACCTGGACGTGGACTGGGTCGCCTTCTCCGGGCACAAGCTGTACGCCCCGTTCGGTGCCGGCGTGCTGGCCGGCCGGGCCGACTGGCTGCGCGAGGCGGAGCCGTACCTCGCCGGCGGCGGCGCGAGCCGCAGGGTCACCCGGCGGGCCGACGGCGGCGTGGACGTGGAGTGGCACGACAGCGCCGCGCGGCACGAGGCCGGGTCGCCCAACGTCATCGGCGCCTACGCGGTCGCCTCCGCCTGCAAGGCGCTCACCGAGGCCGGGTTCGACACGCTGGTCGCCCGCGAGGAGTACCTCATCGGAAAGGTGCGCGAGGGGCTCGCCCGGGTGCCGCAGGTGCGCGTCCTCTCCCTCTTCGGTGACGACGCCCCCCGCGTCGGCGTGCTCTCCTTCGTCGTCGAAGGATGGAACAGCTCCCACTTCGCCGCCGCGCTCTCCGCCGAGTACGGCATCGGTGTGCGCGACGGCCTGTTCTGCGCCCACCCGCTGGTGCGCACCCTGCTCGGCAGCGACCCGCAGGCGCAGGGCGAGTGCGGCGCCCCCGAGGCGGCGCCCGGCGAGAAGTCCCTCAACGCCATCCGCGTCAGCTTCGGCGCGGGCACCCCGGACGAGCACGTCGAGCGGTTCGTGAACGCGGTCAGGGAGCTGGTGGACGACGGAGCCCGGTGGAACTACCGTACCGAGGAGGGGCGTTGCGTGCCCGACACGGCCTTTGCCGGCTGAGCCGTCCGGCCCGGCAGCCGTGACCCCAGCAGGATCATCCGCAGCGCCCGCTCCGTGGCGTCCGTGAGGAGTTCGGCGGCCCGCAGCAGGGCGTCGGCCAGGGCCATCGGCGCCGGCATGATGCCGTGGCAGGCGTCCACCCCCGGCACCTCGTGCGCGCCCTCGCCGAGGGTGCCGGCCAGGGCGAGGACGGGACGGCCGTAGAGCTTGGCGCGGCGGGCCACCTCGGCGGGGACCTTGCCGCGCGGCGTCTGGTGGTCCAGGGCGCCCTCGGCGGTCAGCACCAGGTCGGCGCGGGCGAGGCGGGCGTCCAGGTCGAGGTGGTCGAGGAGCACGTCGAAGCGGGGCAGCAGCCGGGCCCCGACGGCGGCCAGGCCCGCGCCGAGCCCGCCGGAGGCGCCGGTGCCCGGGCCGTTGCGCAGGTCGGTGCCGATGACACCGAGGTCGCGGGTGAGGACGCGCGCCCAGTTCTCCAGACCGGCCGACAACTCCTCGACCTGCGCGGGCGTCGCTCCCTTCTGCGGGCCGAACACCCGTGCCACGCCCCGCTCTCCGCACAGCACGTTGAACGGGTTGCAGGCGACGAGCAGTTCGGTGTCCTTCAGCCGGGTGTCGAGACCGGACGGGTCGATGCGGGCGAGGCGGACCAGCTCGCTCCCGCCGTGCGGGAGTTCGAAGCCGTCCGCGTCCAGCAGCCGGGCCCCGAGCGCCTGGAGCGCGCCGGCGCCCCCGTCCGAGGTGCCCGAGTCGCCGCAGCCGACCAGGACGCGCCGCACCCCGGTGTCGAGCGCGGCGCGGATCAGCTCGCCGACGCCGTACGTCGTCGTGGCGCCCGGGTCGCGCAGGGCGCGGGGGACCAGGGAGAGTCCCGCGACGGCGGCCATCTCCACCACCGCCGTGTCCTGCGCGCCGAGCAGCGCGAAGTGGGTGCCGACGGGTTCGCCGACCGGGCCGGTGGCGGCGAGCGCGACCAGCCGCCCGCCGGTCGCGGACGCCAGCGCGGTGGCCGTGCCCTCGCCGCCGTCGACGAGCGGGACGCGGTCGATCTCGGCGTCCGGCAGGACCCGGCGGACGCCCGCCGCGATGGCGTCGGCGGCGGCCTGGGCGGACAGGGACTCCTTGAAGCCGCTGGGGGCCACGACGACACGGTTCAGCACGGAGGGGGCCGGGGAGGCGGGCGGCGGGGAGGAGAGGACGGGCACGGGGGGCTCCTTCATCGGGTCACGGGTACGCCGAGCAGCGGCCAGACGGCGGCGGCGAAGAACAGCACGAGCGCGGCGGTCAGCGGTGCCAGGACGGCCGACAGCCGCAGCAGGTCGCGCGGGGTGTAGGTGGGGGTGCCGGGGATGTCGGAGAAGAGCGTGACCGGCTTGGCCGAGGCGGGGAGCGTGTGGCAGAAGCCCGCCGCGGCGGTGGAGGCGAGCGCGGCGGCGACCGGGTTGACCCCGGCGCCCAGGGCCGCGGCGATGACCAGCGGGACCAGGACGGAGGAGCGGGCCGAGCGGGACTGGAGGACCAGGTGGGCCGCGGTGCTCACCGCGACCACGATCCCGAGGAAGACGGCCGGCGCGACGTCGGCGGGCAGCCCCGACACCAGCCACTTCGCCGCACCGGAGTCGGCGAGCGCGACGCCCATCGCCATGGTGGCCGCCATGAACAGCAGCAGCGACCAGGGCACGGTCTTCAGGGCGTCCTTGAGCCGTACGGTGCCGAGCGCGGGGGAGGAGGCGACGACCGCGCCGATGAGCGCCACGACCGCGGGGGAGACGTGGTGCAGCGGCTCGCTGCACCACAGGGTCACCACCGTGGCCAGCAGCAGGGCGCAGCGCTTCTCCGCCTGCGTCCAGGGACCGGTGACCGGGCTCTCGCTGTGCCGCTGTATCTCCTCGGCGGTGATGTGGACGGGGCCCTTGCGGTCCGCCCGCCGAGTGGTCGTCAGCAGGACGGCCTCGGCGGCCAGATGGGAGGAGGCGACCGCCAGCGGCAGGCCGAGCAGCAGCCACTGGGTGAAGCCGATCCGGTCCCCGGTCGCCTCCCACAGCACCGACACGGTGATCAGATGCGCTCCCGCACCGATCAGGGTCGCCACCGCCGACAGAAGGATCACGGTCGGGAACAGCAGCGCGAGCATCACGACCAGTCGCTTCCGGTCGGCGAGGGCCTTGGCGAGGGCCAGGAACACCGGCAGCGCGAGCGCCGCCCGGCCCGACGTGGCCGGCACCGCGAACGCCGTCACCACCAGCGCGGCCGTCGTCAGGTGGACCAACTGCCGCACGCTGCGCGCCCCGCCGACCAGGAACGCCGCCGCCCGCCCGGCGAGCCCGGTCCGGGCCACCGCCGCCGCCAGCACGAAGGCGCAGATCAGCAGCCACACCGTGTCGTCGCCGAGGGTGCCGAAGAGGGTGTCGCTGCTGATCACGCCGGTCGCGGTCAGCGCGAGGCCGGCGCCCAGCGCGATGTACGTGTCGTCGATCGACGTGCCGATCCAGGCGCAGGTGGCCAGCGCGAACACGGCGAGGGTGAGGCGCGCGTCACCGCCGAGGGCCGGGAAGTTGCCGGGCACCGCCAGCAGCGCGCACAGGGACAGGGCCACGCAGAGGGCCGCCGCGAGGCGGAGGTTCAACGTCACGTCATCGAGGGTTCTCCCGGGCGGTGAGCCCTCAATGAGTCCGACATGAAGGAAACTTCACCCAATGCCGGCCGATGGGCCGATACGTCAGCCCGGCAGCCGGTACCCCATGCCCCGTACCGTCTGAACCCGGTGGGCGCCCAGCTTCTTGCGCAGTGCCCGCACGTACACGTCCACGATGTTGGAGCCGGGGTCGAAGTCGTAGCCCCACACGTGCGACAGGATCTGCTCCCGCGACAGGACCTGCCCCGGATGCCGCAGGAACAGTTCGAGGAGCACGAACTCACGGGCCGTCAGGTCCACCGTCCGCTCCGCGGCACGGGCCCGGCGGGTACGCAGGTCCAGGGAGAGGTCGCCGGACCTCAGCACCGTCACCTCCGGCGCCCTGGCCGCCGTACGCAGCCGCAGCCGTACCCGCGCGAGCAGTTCCTCGAAGCGGAACGGCTTGGTCATCCAGTCGTCGGCGCCGCCCTCCAGGCCGGCCACCGTGTCCCGTACGGAGTCCCGGGCGGTCAGCACGATCACCGGGGTCGTCACCCGGGACTCGCGCAGCTCGCGCAGGACCGTGAAGCCGTCCCGGCCGGGCAGCCCGATGTCCAGGACGACCAGGTCGAAGCCGCCGGTGAGGGCGTACTCGTAGGCGGCGTCGCCGTCGGCGACGGCGGTGGTGGTGAAGCCGTTGGCGCGCAGGCCCTTCTCGACGAAGGAGGCGATGCGCTCCTCGTCCTCGACGATGAGGATGCGGTTCATGGGCGAGCCTCTTCCGGAATCAGTCCAGTGTCAGTACGAAGGTGGCGCCGCCGCCCTCGGTGGTGCGCAGGCCGACCCGCCCGCCGTGGCCCTCCGCGATCGCCTTGACGATCGACAGCCCGAGCCCGGCACCGCTCCCGCGCACCCCGCGCCGCGCCGTGCCGCGCCGGAACCGCTCGAAGACGACCTCGGCGTCCTGCGGCTGGACCCCGGGCCCGGAGTCGGCGACGTACAGCTCGATCCGGGTGCCGTCGGCGCGGGAGCCGATGCGGATGGTCTGGCCGGCGGTGGTGTGCTGCACGGCGTTCTGCGCGAGCTGCACCATGGCCTGGGTGATCCGCTGGGGGTCCAGCTGGGCCTCGCGGTCGGCGACTTCGGCCAGTACCCACTCGCGGTCGCCGAGGGTGCGGGCCTTGACGTAGACGTCGGCGGTGAGCTCGGCGAGCTGGACCGGCTCGGGAGTGACGAAGTCGGGGCGTTCCGCCTTGGCGAGCAGCAGCAGGTCCTCGACGATGCGGCTCATCCGGTCCAGTTCGTCGGTGACGAGGCGGACCGTCTCCTCGCGTTCCGCCGGGTCGTCGCCCATCAGTTCCAGGTGGCCGCGCACGATGGTGATCGGGGTGCGCAGTTCGTGGCTCGCGTCGTCGACGAACCGGCGCTGGGTGGCGAAGGCGCGTTCCAGCCGGTCGAGCATGGCGTTGAACGTCTCGGCGAGCGCGGCCACGTCGTCGTGTCCGTGCACCGGGATGCGCCGGGTCAGGTCCTGCTCGGTGAGCTGCGCGGCCGTGGTCCGCACCAGCCGCACCGGTTTGAGGATCCGGCCCGCGACCACCCAGGCGATGCCGGTCGTCATCAGCAGGGCGACGCCGGAGATGGCGAGCAGGACGCGGAACACCTCGTCCGCGCGAGCCTGTTCCCGCCCGGGGTGGAAGGCGACCACGAACGCGGCGGCCGGTTCGCCGCCGTACCGGGCGACGGTGACCTTGGCCCAGCGGATCTCGCCCTGAGGCCGGTGCAGGGTGCCGGTGGAGTCGGACGAGGCGTGGATGCGGCGCCTGGCGTCGGCGTCCTTGTGCAGGGGCAGGGCGACCGGGATCTCGCGCTGCTGGATGATCTGGGTGGGCCTGCTGTTCTTCTCGCCCACCAGGCCGATCAGCTCCTCGTCCAGGTCGGCGTACTGCCTCTCCAGGAAGACCCGCAGCAGCCGCCCCGGGTCGGTGAACGGGCGGCCGGTGGCCGGGTCGAAGCCCTGCTCCTCGAAGTTGGCGAACTCGCCGGCCTCCTGCGCGAGCAGGGCGTTGATCCGCTGGTCGGTGTCGTGCAGCAGGATCGAGCGGGTGGTCGCGGCCACCGAGGCGAGGGCGACCGCCATCACGAGCAGCAGCCAGAGCAGGATGCGGACGCGGGCCGAGATCCGGCGGCGCTCGCGGTCAGCCGTCGTCGGTGGATCCGTCGTCGGCGGACGAGTCGTCCCCGGTGTCCCCGGTGTCCTGGCCTCGGTCGTCGTCATCGTCGTCATCCGGAGGGCTGTCGGTCACCGGCGGCCGGGTCACCACCTGGTCGCTGGGCTTCGGTTCGGGCGAGGAGGAGGTGGGCGTGGGCGTCGGGGAGCCGCTCTCCAGCTCCACCTTGGCCGGGACCTTGGGTTCCTGCGGGCTGTCGGTGAGGGCGAAACTGGTCGCGGCGATGCCGAGCGGGATCAGGACCACGGCCGCCAGGGCCGCCATCCGGCGAGAGAAGACCATGTCCCTGATCCTGCGCGCGGAACCCGGCGTCCCGGATGAGTCCGGGATGAAGAACTCTTCATCGACTGCCGGTATCCGCCGGAGTCAGTTGTCGAGCCCGATGGCGAAGGCCGCCTCCAGGTCGTGCTGCGAGTACGTCCGGAACGCCACGTGCGTGTCCGTGCCCTCCACGCCCGGGATCTTGCTGATCCGGCCGGGGATGACCTCGGCCAGGTCCTCGTGCCGGCTCACCCGCACCATGGCGATCAGGTCGTAGGTGCCGGTGACGGAGAAGACCTCGCTGACGTTCTCCAGCGCGGCGATCTGCTCCGCGATCTCGGGGATCCGGTCCACGCTGGTCTTGATGAGGACGATCGCGCTGATCACGGTTGTTTCTCTCCCTCGGGGGCCGCCACTGGAACGCTTCTCACTCTAGTCGTACGCCCGAACCGCACCCAGGCGAAGGCGAAGCCCAGCCCGAAGCCCACCAGGTGCGCGAGGTACGCCACCCCGGGGCCGTCGCCGGCCCGCCCCGCCGCCATCCACTGCAGGGCCGCCCAGAACGGCAGCACCAGCCAGGCGGGGAAGCGCAGCGGGAGGAAGAAGAGGAAGGGCAGGAGGCTGGTCACCCGGGCGTGCGGGAAGAGGAAGAGGAACGCGCCGAGGACCGCGGAGATCGCCCCCGAGGCGCCGACCAGGGACTGCGGGGAGTGGGCGTTGGCCCCCGCGTAACCGAGCAGGGCCAGGTAGCCGCAGCCGAGGTAGAACAGGGCGAACTGGAGCCGGCCCATCCGCTCCTCGGCCATCGCGCCGAAGACGTGGAGGAAGAGCATGTTGCCCAGCAGGTGCACCCAGCTGCCGTGGACGAACAGCGCCGTGGCGGGGGTGAGGGCGGATCCGGGGGAGTCCTCGAACAGCTCAGCGGGGATCACACCCCAGCGCCGGAAGTGGGCGTGCTGCGCGGCGAGCAGCTCGTCCCCGGTGCCGTACGCGGGATTCAGGCCCGCCGCCGGGCTGACCAGGAACAGCAGACAGCACAGGGTGATCAGCCCGTACGTCACCGGCGCCGTCCGGCCTCGGGCGGTGCGGGCCGTCCGGGCCGTCCGGGCCGTGCCGAGCGTCCTGACCTTCCTGAGGGCCGCCGTGCGCCAGTTGCGGATCATGGACACAGAGCATGACGTAACGGGACGCAACCGCCCGGACCGCCTCGCCGCCGTGGACACGCGGGCGTCGGGTACCCGCCAGGCCGTAGGGTTACGAGCCACACGCGCCGGGGGAACCCGGCGGGTCACCGACACTGGAAGAGAGCGAACAGCCACGATGACGGTTCCCCTGCCGACCGACACGACGCGGTGGCGCTGCACCCTCTGCGGCAACCTCACCCGCTTCGACGTGACCCGGGCCTCGAAGGTCGTCGAGTACGTACACCTCGATCTGGCCGGTGAGCCGCAGGTCGAGGAGCGCGAGGTGCTCAGTGAGACCATCGAGTCGGTGCGGTGTCGCTGGTGCAACGCCGTGGACCAGGTGGAACTCGTGGACAGGCCGGGTGCCGCCTCCTGATGACGGGAGCGGCCCCCGCATGAGGTGATCCCGCACGGGATCACGCAGAGGCATTGGGGTGACGGATGGTGGAGACACAGGGCGGGGAGCCGGGCGACGGCGCCGCCGAGGTGCTCGACCGGCCGCTGCCCGACGGCGTGCGCCGCAGGGTCGTGCAGATCGTGTCCGACGGCTTCGGCGGACTCACCCTCGCTGAACTGCCCGCACAGCTGAGACAGTACGCCCGGTTCGCCCCGAACCGCCGGGCCAAGTTCGCCGGCAACGCCATGGCCGCCGCCGTGGAGACGGCCCCGCTGTTCCGCCGGCGCATCGGCGAGAAGCTCAGGGAGGCCCAGCCGGAACTGGCCGACGCCCTGGACGCCGGCTCCCCGCCGCCCGCCGCCGACCCGCTCGACGTGGCGGCCGCGGCCTACGTCCTGCGACCGCACGGCTGGGTCAAGCTGGTGACCGCCGCCGGCGAGGAGGCGCAGCGCGCGGACGCCGAGCGCGCCGACGAGGAGAGCCGCGCCGAACTGGAGCGGCTGCGCGAGGAACTGGCCCGGGCCCGGGAGCACACCAGGACCGAGACCGAGCGGCTGCGCGCGGAGCTGGACGCGGCGAAGCGGGAGGCCGAGTCGCTGCACCGCAAGCTGCGCTCCGCCCTCAGCGACGTCAAGCGCGGCGAGGCCGCGCTGCGCAAGATCCGGGCCGAGATCGACGCCGTACGCGCCGAGGGGCACGCCCAGGTGTCCGCCGCCGAGAGCGAGACCCGGCGGCTCAGGACCCGGCTGGGGGAGGCCGAGGCCGCCCTGGAGGCCGCCCGCAGGGCGGCCCGCGAGGGACGCAGCGTCGAGGACATGAGGGTGCGGCTGCTGCTGGACACCCTGCTGGACGCGACGCAGGGGCTGCGCAGGGAACTCGCGCTGCCCCCGGTGTCGGTGCGGCCCGCCGAGACGGTGGACGCGGTCGAGCCGGGCCGGATGACCCCCAAGGACATCGCCGCCCGCGCGCTGTCCGAGAACGACCCGGCCATCCTCGACCAGTTGCTCGCGCTGCCCCAGGCGCACCTGGTCGTCGACGGCTACAACGTCACCAAGACCGGTTATCCCCAGATGCCGCTGGAGAAGCAGCGGCTCAGACTGCTCGGCCAGCTCTCCCAGCTCGCCGCGCAGACCGGCGCCGAGATGACCTGTGTCTTCGACGGCGCCGAACTGGTGGCACCGGTGCTGCTCGCGCCGCCGCGCGGGGTGCGGGTGCTGTTCTCCAAGCCCGGCGTCACCGCCGACGAGCTGATCCGCCAGCTGGTGCGGGCCGAGCCGCCGGGCCGGCCGGTCATCGTCGTCTCCACCGACCGCGAGGTCGCCGACGGCGTGGCCCGCGCCGGCGCACGCCCGGTGGCGTCCGCGGTGCTCCTCAAGCGCCTTTCCTGACTCCGGTCACACTTTCGTACCAACCGTAACGTAGGCCGACTATGCCTGAATTGACGGAACCGTCACGCAACGTAGCGTCAAGTAGAGGTTACTGCTGGTGAGTTGTGGCAAAGAATGCGGTGCGTAACCGGGATTTTTCGGCGGAGGATTTGAACTGATCACGAGTGGGTCACTAGGGTCAGCCATCGAACCCTCGCACGGGTGATCCCTCTCAAGAAGGAGCTCGTCTCCGTGGCGTCCCACCGTCGTCCCAAGCAGCCGAGCCGCACGCGCGTGACCGTGCTCACCACCGCTGCCGCCGCCGCCGTCGCTCTCAGCTCGCAGGCCGCCAACGCCGCCCCGAGCGAGAAGCCGAGCAAGGACGAGGTCAAGGCCAAGGTCGACAAGCTCTACGAAGAGGCGGAGAAGGCCACCGAGAAGTACAACGGCGCCAAGGAGAAGCAGGAGAAGCTCCAGAAGGAGATCTCCACGATCCAGGACAACGTCGCCCGCGGCCAGAAGGAGCTCAACGAGCTGCGCGACGGCCTCGGTTCGATGGCCAGCGCCCAGTACCGCACCGGCGGCATAGACCCCTCCCTCCAGCTCTTCCTCTCGGCCGACCCGGACGACTACCTGGACAAGGCCTCCACGCTCGACCAGCTGAGCGGTCAGCAGGTCGAGGCGCTGAAGAAGATCCAGGTGAAGCAGCGCGACCTCGCCCAGCAGCGCTCCGAGGCCGGCGGGAAGCTCAAGGACCTCGCCTCCACCCGCACCGAACTGGGCAATAAGAAGAAGGAAGTCCAGGGCAAGCTCGCCTCCGCGCAGAAGCTGCTCAACACGCTCACCGCACAGGAGAAGGCCGCCCTCCAGGACGAGGAGCAGCGCTCCACCCGCAGCAGCGAGCGCCAGGCCCTCTCCGGCACCGGGGCCCCCTCCGGGAAGCCCGCCTCCGGCCGGGCCGCCGCCGCCTTCGCCGCCGCCCAGAGCAAGATCGGCTCGCCCTACGTCTGGGGCGCCACCGGCCCGTCCTCCTTCGACTGCTCCGGCCTGACCTCCTGGGCCTACGCCCAGGCCGGCGTCGCCATCCCGCGTACCTCCGAGGCGCAGACCGGCGCGGGCACGCGGATCTCCTCGATGAGCCAGCTGCAGGTCGGCGACCTCGTCTTCTTCTTCAACGACCTGCACCACGTCGGCCTCTACGCCGGCAACGGCCAGGTCCTGCACGCACCGCGCAGCGGCACGCTCGTGCGCTACGAGTCGATGAACACCATCGGCGGCCCCTTCATGTTCGGCGTCCGGGTCTGAGCTGAGCCGCGCCCCGCGCACACCTGAAATCGCCCTGGCAGTGCCGCCCGTTCGGGCGAATCACAGCACGGCCGTGTGACTCCCGCCCCGCCGGTGACCTGCGTCAGCGGCGGGGCGCCGTGCTGAGCGACCCCGGAGGTCGTTGGCCGGTGCCCCGCCGCGGGGTTACTGTCTGCCGCGTTTCCCCGTCCGCCAGCGGAAGGAGTGCGGCTTCCCGTGGGGTCCCATCGCCGCCTTGCACCAACCGGGCTCGACCGCGGCACCGCCGCTGCCGTCGGCCTGCTGTCCGTCGCCGCCGCAGTGCTGGGCGCCGTACCGGCCACGGCCACCCCGCACGACGACAGGCGGGCGGAGGTGGACCGTCTCCACAGGGAGGCGGAGCAGGCGACCGAGGCGTACAACAAGGCCGACGCGCGCACCGAGGCCCTGCGCGCGGAGGTCGACGCCTCCCAGGACTCGATCGCCCGGCAGCAGGCGCGGATCAACACCATGCGGGACGCGCTCGGTTCGATGGCGGGTGCCCAGTACCGCTCCGGCGGCGTGGACCCGTCGCTGGCGCTGCTGCTCTCCGCCGATCCGGACGACTACCTGGACAAGGCCTCCGTGCTCGACCGGATCAGCACCCACCAGGCCGGTGAGCTGAGGGAGCTCCAGGGAGCCATGCGCGACCTCGCCCAGGACCGCGCCGAGGCCGGCCACCAGCTCACCGAGCTGGAGAAGAGCCGCAAGGCGGTCGCCGCCCACAAGAAGACCGTGGAGCGCAAGCTCGCCGAAGCCCGCGAGCTGCTCAACTCCCTGCCGGACGACGAACGAGCCGCCTACGACCGCGGTTCCCGCTCCGGCCGCACCGGCCTGGCCGACGGCACCGGCCGGGCCGTCCCGGGCGACGCCGCTCCCGCCTCCGGCCGCGCGGCGGCCGCCGTCGCCGCCGCCCGCTCCGCCCTCGGCAAGCCCTACGTCTGGGGCGCCAACGGGCCGACCGGTTTCGACTGTTCGGGCCTGACCCAGTGGTCGTACGCACAGGCCGGGATCGGCCTGCCGCGCACCTCGCAGGCGCAGTCCGGCGCCGGGCAGCGGGTGCCGCTGGCCCAGGCACAACCCGGCGACCTCGTCGCCTACCGGGACGACGCCAGCCACATCGGCATGTACGTCGGCAACGGCCAGGTGATCCACGCGCCGTACCCCGGCGCCCCCGTGCGCTACGACCCGGTCGGCATGATGCCGGTCTCGTCGGTCACCCGGGTCTGACCTCCACGCCCCGCGCCCTCCCCGCGGGCCGGCGCCCGTACGATCGGGAGGATGGCTGGTCGAAGGCGGGTGTCGGGTTCCTCCGTGGTGGCGCTGTGCCTGCTGCTCGTCTCCCTCGTGGCCTGCGGCGGCCGGACCGCCGCCGACCCGGCCCGCGCCGAGGTGCAGCGGGTGCTGGACCGGCGGGCGGCGGCCGTCCTCGACCACGACCGGGCCGCCTACGCGCGCACCGGCACCGGGGCCGGCTTCGACAACCTGAGCGCGGTGCCGCTGGCCGCGTGGTCGTACCGGGTGCGGGACGTGGACCGCACCGGCGACACCGCCACCGCCGACGTCGAGCTCCGCTACCGCGTCGAGGGCCACGACCGGGGGCCGGTCGCCGCCGCCCGCACGGTGCGGCTGAGCCGGGACGGTGCGGACGGGCGGTGGTCCGTCGTCTCCGACCGGCCCGCCGAGCGGTCCGGCCAGCAGCCGTGGGACCAGGGAGCGGTCCGGGTCGTGCGGGGCGAGCACAGCCTCGTGCTCGGCGTCGGGCAGTCCACCGGGGCGCTGCGCGGCTACGCGGACCTGGCCGACCGGGCGGTGCCGGCCGTGGCGGACGCCTGGGACGGAGACTGGGCCCGGCGGGTTGTCGTCATCGTGCCCGCGTCGCTGGAGGGGATGGCGGGGCTGCTCGGCTCCCCCGCCTCGTCCTACCGGGGCATCGCGGCGGTCACCACCGGCGAGACGGGCGGCCGGGAACAGGCCCCGGCGGACCGGATCATCGTCAACCCCGACGCGTACGGGCTGCTCGGCACCCTCGGCAAGCAGGTCGTGCTCACCCACGAGACCACCCATGTCGCCACCCGTGCCGACACCACCGCCGCCACCCCGCTGTGGCTGTCCGAGGGCTACGCCGACTGGGTCGGCTACCGCGGCAGCGGCCGCGCCCCCGCCCAGGCCGCCCCCGAGACGGCCGGCGCCGTCGCCGAGGGCCGGGTCCCCGCCGGGCTGCCGGCCGACGAGGACTTCGGCTTCACCGCCGACGCGGACGGACTGGCCCGCGCCTACGAGGGCGGCTGGCTGGCCTGCCGGATGATCGCCGACCAGTGGGGCGAGGACCGCCTGGACGCCTTCTACCGCGCCGTGGGCGCGCACGACGGCCGCGCGGGCGCGGTCGAGGACGCGATGGACGAGGTGCTCGGAACGGTGCCGGAGGAGTTCACGGCGCGGTGGCGGGAGTATCTGCGGGCGGAGTTCGACTGAGCCGGCCGCGCCGGTCCCCGGCCCGGTGCGGCACCGTGTCGCGCCACAGGGCGCGGGCCGCGACGAGCACCGCGGCGACCAGCAGGCCGTTGCGGACGAACAGCAGCGCGACGCCGAGCGGATCACTGGCGACGACCTGGGCGAAGAAGACCGGGAACTCCAGCACCGTCACCGGGCTCGCCGCCAGCACCAGAGCGGCCGGCACCCGCATCCGGCTCGCCCCGAAGCACCGGCAGGCCGCCGCGAGACCGATCAGCCACACCATGTACTGCGGGCTGATCACCCGGCTCGTGACCGTGAACATCAGCACCGCCACGAACGCGGCGTCCGCCGCCGTGTGCGCCGCGAAGCGCGGGGCGGCCGACCGCCACAGCAGCAGCCAGCCGAACGCCACGGCGGAGAGCGCGAGGGCGACGGCGCTCACCGTGCCCACGTACGGGCCGAGGAACTCGACCGAGCCGTAGTTGAGCAGCACCTCGCCGTCCCAGCCGAAGTGCCGGGCGACGTGGAAGACCAGCGAGCCCAGCGACTCCACCTCGGTGCCCCGCTCGCGCTGGAACGTCAGGAACGCGAACGCCCCCGGCATGGCCACCGCGAACAGCGCCGCCAGCCCCGCGCCGCTCAGCACGGCGGCGGCCCACGGCGCGCGCCCGCGCATCCCGAGGAGCACCAGCGCCGGCCACACCTTCAGCAGCGCCCCGAGGGCCGCCAGGGCCCCCGCCGCGCGCGGATGCCGTCCGGCGGCGAGCACCGCCGCCACCGCGACGGCGGTGACCATCACGTCGTAGCGGGCGTACACCGTCGGACCGAGCAGAGGCACGCCCGCCACCCACACCCACGCACCGCGCGGCGAGCGCCCGGGACCCCGGCCCGAGCGCCACAGCAGGGCGAGGACGGCCAGGTCCGCGGCACAGGCCAGGACGGTGAACGCCGTCGGGTACGACAGGAAGGGCAGCAGCGCGGGGGAGAGGACCGCGAGGGCCGCGGCGGGCGGGTACTGCCAGGTGACGTCGTCCAGCGGAAACGTTCCGGTGCGCAGGACCTCGTACCAGTCCCGGTAGATGACGGACACGTCACTGGTGACGTCCGGCCCGGGGAAGACCAGCACTTTCAGTACGAACAGCAGCAGCACCAGCCGGGTGACGCCCCAGGCCGCCACCAGCCACGCCGATGACCGCCTCGCCTCCGTCGTCTCCACGTGCTCCCTGCCCGTCCGCGTGCCGTGCTGTGCTGGGCCGTGCGGCCATGATGACCCGGACACCTGTGCGTGTGCCACAGGAGGCGGCCGGGCCCCGGCCCGGACGGCGGGTTCGGTAGGGTCGGCGGCGATGCGCAAGACCTTGATCGTGACCAACGACTTCCCGCCCCGCCCGGGCGGCATCCAGGCCTTCCTGCACAACATGGCGCTGCGACTGGATCCCGAGCGGCTGGTCGTCTACGCCTCCACCTGGAAGCGCGGCCGGGAGGGCACGGAGGCCACCGCCGCCTTCGACGCCGAGCAGCCCTTCACCGTCGTACGGGACCGTACGACGATGCTGCTGCCGACGCCGGGCGCGACCCGGCGGGCCGTCGGGCTGCTGCGCGAGCACGGGTGCACGTCGGTGTGGTTCGGGGCGGCCGCGCCGCTCGGCCTGATGGCACCGGCGCTGCGGAGGGCGGGGGCCGAGCGGATCGTCGCCACCACCCACGGGCACGAGGCCGGCTGGGCGCAGCTGCCCGCCGCCCGGCAACTGCTGCGCCGGATCGGGGAGTCCACGGACACGATCACCTACCTCGGCGAGTACACGCGCTCCCGGATAGCGGGCGCGCTCACCCCGCGGGCCGCCGCCCGGATGACGCAGCTGCCGCCCGGCGTCGACGAGAAGACCTTCCACCCGGGCAGCGGCGGCGACGAGGTGCGGGCCCGGCTCGGACTGACCGGGCGGCCCGTGGTGGTGTGCGTCTCACGGCTGGTGCCGCGCAAGGGCCAGGACACCCTGATCCGGGCCATGCCGCGCATCCTCGCCGCCGAGCCGGACGCCGTCCTGCTGATCGTCGGCGGCGGCCCCTACGAGAAGGAACTGCGCCGCCTCGCCGCCGGGACCGGCGTCGCCGCGTCCGTCCACTTCACCGGTGCCGTCCCCTGGTCCGAGCTGCCCGCGCACTACGGCGCCGGCGACGTCTTCGCCATGCCGTGCCGGACCCGCCGGGGCGGCCTCGACGTCGAGGGCCTCGGCATCGTCTACCTGGAGGCGTCCGCGACCGGCCTGCCCGTCGTCGCCGGGGACTCGGGCGGCGCGCCGGACGCGGTGCTCGACGGGGAGACGGGCTGGGTCGTACGCGGCGACTCCGAGGAGCAGACCGCCGACCGCGTCGTCACGCTCCTCGCAGACGCGGAACTGCGCCGCCGCATGGGGGAGCGGGGCCGGGCCTGGGTCGAGGAGAAGTGGCGCTGGGACCTGCTGGCGGAGCACTTGAGGGCGCTGCTCTGACACCGCGCCGCCGGAAGGCGCCCGACACCGGGTCGCGTTCCCCGGCCACCGCGCCCCCGACACCGCCACCGGCTGTCACCGGCGCCGCCGATCCACGGAGGGCAAGAGGGATGACCGAGCAGGCGCCCGAGATCATCGGACGTGAGATTCTGCGGCTGGACGCCGCGTTCGAGCGGGACGGACACCGCATGGGCAAGGAGTGGCGCAAGCGCACCGAGGCCCGCCGGGAAGCCCTCGGGTGGGCGCTGCACGTCGTGCTGACGAACGACCCGACCACGCCTGCCGGGGGTGTCGCCAAGAGGTTCCTGGAGGCCCTCCAGGGCCGGTGAGGGGCAGCTCACCGCGCCGACGAACGGGCGAGTGAGGCACCTCCCCGAGTCGGCCCCCGCCCCCTACTTCGCGTAGATCGCCTCGATCTCGTCCGCGTAGTCCTTCGCCACCACGTTCCGCTTCAGCTTCAGCGACGGCGTCAGGTGCCCCGAGTCCTCGGTGAACTGGGCGGACAGCACCCGGAACTTCCGCACCGACTCCGCCTTGGAGACCGCCGAGTTGCCGTCGTCGACGGCCGACTGGACGGCGGCGAGCAGATCCGGGTCCTCCCGCAGCGACGCCGCCGTCGAACCGGCGGGCTTGCCGTGGTCCGCGCACCAGCGGCCGAGGAACTCCTCGTCGATGGTGACCAGCGCGCCCACGAACGGCCGCCCGTCGCCGACCACCATGCACTCCGCGACCAGCGCGTGCGCGCGGATGCGGTCCTCGATCACGGCCGGGGCCACGTTCTTGCCGCCGGCGGTGACGATGATCTCCTTCTTGCGGCCGGTGATGGAGAGGAAGCCGTCCTCGTCCAGGGTGCCGATGTCACCGGTGTGGAACCAGCCGTCGGCCAGTGCCTCGGCCGTCGCGTCCGGGTTGTTCCAGTACTCCTTGAACAGGTGCTCGCCGTGCAGCAGCACCTCCCCGTCGTCCGCGATGCGCACCACGGAACCGGGCAGCGGCTGGCCGACCGTGCCGATCTTCTGCCGGTCCCAGGGGTTGAAGGCGGTGGCCGCGCAGGACTCGGTCAGGCCGTAGCCCTCCAGGACCGTGAAGCCGATGCCGCGGAAGAAGTGGCCGAGGCGCTCGCCCAGCGGGGCGCCGCCGGAGATGGCGTACTCGCCGCGTCCGCCGAGGACCGTGCGGAGCTTGCCGTAGACGAGCTTGTCGAAGATCTTGTGCTTGATCCTCAGACCGAGGGACGGGCCGGACGGGGTTTCCAGGGCCCTGCTGTACGCGATCGCCGTGTCGGCGGCCTTGTCGAAGATCCTGCCCTTGCCGTCGGCCTGCGCCTTGGCGCGCGCCGAGTTGTACACCTTCTCGAAGACGCGCGGCACGCCGAGGATCAGCGTGGGCCGGAACGCGGCCAGCTCGTCGGTGAGGTTCTTGATGTCCGGGACGCAGCCCAGCTTGATCGGCGCGATCATCGGCGCCACCTGCACCAGCCGCCCGAAGACGTGCGCGAGGGGGAGGAAGAGGAGGACGGAGCACTCGCCCGTGCGGAACAGCGGGCGCAGCCGCTCGACGACGTTGCCGCACTCGGCGAAGAAGCTGCGGTGGGTGAGGACGCAGCCCTTGGGGCGGCCGGTGGTGCCGGAGGTGTAGACGATGGTCGCCGGGTCGTCGGCCTTCGCGATCGAGCCGCGCTCCTCGACGGCCTGGTCCGTCACGTCCTGGCCCAGGCGCCCCAGCTCCTCCACGGCCCCGGCGTCGATCTGCCAGACGTGCTTGAGGGCGGGCAGCTGCTCGCGCACCGACTCGACGGCGGCGGCGTGCCCGGCGGACTCCACGACGCACGCCGTGGCGCCCGAGTCGCCGAGGATCCACTGGACCTGCTCGGGCGAGCTGGTCTCGTACACCGGCACGGTGACCGCGCCCGCGCTCCAGATCGCGAAGTCCAGCAGGGTCCACTCGTAGCGCGTACGGGACATCAGTCCGACCCGGTCGCCCGGCTGGACACCGGAGGCGATGAGGCCCTTGGCGGCGGAGCGCACCTCGGCGAGGAAGTCACGGGCGGTCACGTCCTGCCACACGCCTGACGCCTTGCGGGAGATGACGGCGACATCCGGGTGCTGCGCGGCGTTTCTGCGGACGATGTCGGTCAGGTTTCCGTCCGCGGGGACCTCGTACAAAGCCGGAAGGCTGAACTCGCGCAAGACTGCTGCTCCTCATAAGGCGCCGGCGCCACGACGTTGTGCGATGCGACGGTGCGGTCCAAGGCTCGGGCAAGTGCTCGGGATGATCACACGCTGATCACATGCTGAACCACATGTCGATTCACATGTCGAAATCCAGAGCACGACTGGACTGCCCGGACGTTACCCGCCGGTATGGCTTCTCCGACAGGGGGTCCCCGCGAGATGTTCGCTGCGTCACACGGATGGGGTTTGCTTTGCGCACAGTAGTCGAATCATCAGCCGACCAGCCAGTAACCGCAGGTCCGACCGCCCCTGTTCACAGCGGGTGCGCGCTGCTTACGCTTGATCGCCATGGCACCCACACCGGCCCGCAACACGACGACCCGCGTCCATGTGATCAGCGACGTCCACGGCAACGCCCGCGACCTGGCCCGGGCCGGCGAGGGCGCCGACGCCCTGGTCTGCCTCGGCGACCTGGTCCTCTTCCTCGACTACGCCGACCACTCGCGCGGCATCTTCCCCGACCTGTTCGGCGCCGCCAACGCCGACCGCATCGTCGAACTGCGCACCGCCCGCCGCTTCGCGGAGGCGCGGGAGTTCCAGGCGCGGCTGTGGGCGGGCGCCGGCGGGGACCGCAGGGAGCTGATCGAGGGCGCGGTGCGCAGGCAGTACGCCGAGATGTTCGCCGCCTTCCCCACCCCGACGTACGCCACCTACGGCAACGTCGACATGCCGCCCCTGTGGCGCGAGTACGCCGGCCCCGGCACCACCGTGCTCGACGGGGAACGCGTGGAGATCGGCGGCCGGGTCTTCGGCTTCGTCGGCGGCGGCCTGCGCACCCCGATGCGCACGCCGTACGAGATCGGTGACGAGGAGTACGCCGCCAAGATCGAGGCCGTCGGCGAGGTCGACGTGCTCTGCACCCACATCCCGCCGGAGGTGCCGGAGCTGGTCTACGACACGGTGGCGCGGCGCTTCGAGCGGGGCAGCCGCGCGCTGCTGGACGCGATCCGCCGCACCCGTCCCCGCTACGCCCTGTTCGGGCACGTGCACCAGCCGCTGGCGCGACGGATGCGGATCGGGGCGACCGAGTGCGTGAACGTCGGGCACTTCGCGTCGACGGGGCGGCCGTGGGTGCTGGAGTGGTGAACCGGAACGGGCCCGGGCGGCGGCCGGACTTGCGCAGGTAGGTGGTGACATCCGCCCCGCCCGTGCGCGATAGCCTGCACCCGGCACACGTGCGCACGACGGCGCACGACGACCTCAGTACCGGCCCGCATCTGGAGGAGCCACGGCGATGGCGGAACACACCAGCTCGAGCATCACGATCGAGGCGGCACCGGCCGACGTCATGGCGGTGATCGCCGACTTCGCCCGCTACCCGGACTGGACCGGAGAGGTGAAGGAGGCGGAGGTCCTCGCGACCGACGCGCAGGGGCGTGCCGAGCAGGTCCGGCTGGTCATGGACGCCGGGGCGATCAAGGACGACCAGACGCTGGGGTACACCTGGACCGGCGAGCACGAGGTGTCCTGGACACTGGTGAAGTCCCAGATGCTGCGCTCCCTCGACGGCTCCTACCTGCTCCGGCCGGCGGGCGCGGGCACGGAGGTCACCTACCGGCTCACGGTCGACGTCAAGATCCCGATGCTCGGCATGATCAAGCGCAAGGCCGAGAAGGTCATCATCGACCGGGCGCTGGCGGGGCTGAAGAAGCGGGTGGAGTCGGGGGAGAAGTAGCCCCGCGGCAGCCGCGGGCAGTCTGCCTCCCCGCGCCCAGAGGCTGAGGCGGCCCGGGAGACATCCCCCGGGGCACGCCCGGGAGGCACCAGGCATCACGCACCAGGCATCCGGCCCCGGCGACCCGGCATCCGGCCTCGGCACCCGGCATCCGGCACCCCCGGGGCGACGGGCCGGCCGCCCGCTCGGGCGAAGCCGGGTGCGGCGGAGGTCCCCGCAGCGCCGGGTGCGTGCACGCCGTGCGGTCTCCGAGGCGCCGGGCGCGTACCCGCCGTACGGGGGCCAGGGCGCCGGGCGACCCCGCAACGCCGGGACACCGCGCGCCGGGAACCGTGCCCCGGACACGGCCGGCGGCTCACCGACCGCCCACGCGGGTACCGTTCAGCCTCATGCGCACCCTCCTGATCACCGGCCCCGGCGGCAGTGGCCGTACCACCGTCGCCGCCGCCACCGCGCTCGCCGCCGCCCGGCAGGGCACCCGCACCCTGCTCCTCGGCGCCGACCGCGACGACACCCTCGGCGCCGTGCTCGGGGTGCGCACGGGCCCCGCACCGATCACCGTCGAACCCCGCCTCACCGCCTGGCGGCCCGACCCCGCGCAGGGCTTCCGGGACGGCCTCGCCGCCCTCCAGGACCGCGCCGCCTCCGCCCTCGACCTGCTCGGCGCCACCCGGCTCGACCCCGAGGAGCTCACCCCCCTGCCCGGCGCCGACGAACTCGCCCTGCTGCGCGGCCTGCGCGACGCCGCCCTCGCCGAGCCCGGTGACCACCACGAACTCCTCGTCGTCGACCTGCCGCCCGCGCCCCGGGCCCTCGCCCTGCTCGCCCTGCCCGAGGAACTGCGCCGCTACCTGCGCCGCCTGCTCCCGCCCGAGCGGCAGGCCGCCCGCGCCCTGCGCCCCGTCCTCGGCCGGCTCGCCGGCGTCCCCATGCCCGCCGAGGCGCTCTACGAGGCCGCCGCCCGCTGGGACCTGGAACTCGCCGCCACCGAGGCCGTCCTCGCCGACCGGAACACCGTCGTACGGCTGGTCGCCGAGCCCGGCCCGGCCGGCGCGGACGCCGTCCGCTCGGCCACCCTCGGCCTCGCCCTGCGCGGCCTGCGCACCGACCTGCTGGTCGCCAACCGCGTCCTGCCCGAGGACACCCCGGCGGACAGCTGGCTCACCGGCCCCCTCGCCCAGCAGCGCAAGGCACTGGAGGAGTGGCAGGGCACGTACGACGTCCGCACCACCGCCCACCTCGGACGCGACCCGCGCGGCACGGACGACCTCGCCGCGCTCGACGCGCCGGGCGTCAACCCGGACGTCCGCCCGGTCGAGTGGCCGGTCACCGACCGGCTGGCCGAAGACGGCGTGCTGGTCTGGAGCATCCCCCTGCCCGGCGCCATACGCGACGAACTCGACCTGATCCGCCGCGGCGACGAACTGGTCCTCACCGCCGGACCCTTCCGCAGGATCGTCCCGCTGCCGTCGGCGCTGCGCCGCTGCACCGTCGACGGGGCCGCGCTGCGGGAGGACGCCCTCGCCGTCCGCTTCCGGCCGGACCCGCGGCTGTGGCCGCAGAGCCGCTGAACGCGCCGCGCCCCTTCGGGTAACGTCGTAAGGACGAACCGTAGTCAGGAGTCCGTCATGAGCGAAGAGCTCCCCCCGTCCGAGGCCGCCCGCCCCGACGAGGCCGACGCGGTCGACGAGGTGCGGGCCGGCGACGCCGACGCCTGGGCGACGGCGTGCGCCGAGGACCTGGAGGCGGAGAAGGCCCGCCGCCGGGCCGAGTACGGGCCGCCGCCCGGGTCGGCCGCCGAGGAACTGCGCCGGCTCGTCGACACCGTCGCGGAGAAGCTGTCCGGCCTCCAGTCCCCGCTGCTCGGCCAGGTCGCCGGGCCGGCCGCCCAGCAGGTGGTCCGGCAGGTCGTCCAGCAGGCCAAGGCTGCCGTCGAACCGGTCATCGAGCGCAACCCGGACGTCTTCGACCACCTCGCGGCCGCCGGCGGCGAACTCCTGGCCGCCTACCGCTCCGCCGTCCAGAACCAAGAGCGCCGCTGGACCGCCGGGCCCTCCGGACGCGACGCCCCCGGGGACTCCCGCGACCCCCGCGACCTGGACGAACCGCGCGACGACGGAAGCGACGACGGCGACGAGGGCACCGGCCCGGGCCGGCGCATCGACTTGGACTGACACTCCCCTCGGGTACGGTTGGCCATAGCGGGGCTCGACCGAACTGAGGGATTCATGGGACTCACCATCGGCGTCGACATCGGCGGCACGAAGATCGCGGCCGGCGTGGTCGACGAGGAAGGCAACATCCTCTCGACCCACAAGGTGCCGACCCCGGGCACGCCCGAGGGCATCGTGGACGCCATCGCCTCCGCGGTGGAAGGCGCGCGCGCGGGACACGAGATCGTCGGCGTCGGCATCGGAGCCGCCGGATACGTCAACCGGCAGCGCTCCACGGTCTACTTCGCGCCCAACATCGACTGGCGCCAGGAGCCGCTCAAGGAGAAGGTCCAGGCCCGCGTCGGACTTCCCGTCGTCGTGGAGAACGACGCGAACGCCGCGGCCTGGGGCGAGTACAGGTTCGGTGGCGGCAAGGGCCACCGCAACGTCATCTGCATCACCCTCGGCACCGGCCTCGGCGGCGGCATCATCATCGGCAACAAGCTGCGCCGCGGCCACTTCGGCGTGGCCGCCGAGTTCGGCCACATCCGCATGGTGCCGGACGGCCTGCTGTGCGGCTGCGGCTCGCAGGGCTGCTGGGAGCAGTACGCCTCCGGCCGCGCCCTCGTGCGCTACGCCAAGCAGCGCGCCAACGCCACCCCCGAGCGCGCCGAGGTGCTCCTCGCGCTCGGTGACGGTACGCCCGACGGCATCGAGGGCAAGCACATCTCCGTCGCCGCCCGCCAGGGCTGCCCGGTCGCCGTCGACTCCTACCGCGAGCTGGCCCGCTGGGCCGGCGCCGGCCTCGCGGACCTGGCCTCCCTCTTCGACCCGTCCGCCTTCATCGTCGGCGGCGGCCTCTCCGACGAGGGCGACCTGGTGCTCGACCCGATCCGCAAGTCGTACAAGCGGTGGCTGGTCGGCGGCAACTGGCGTCCGGTCGCCGACGTGATCGCCGCCCAGCTCGGCAACAAGGCCGGCCTGGTGGGCGCGGCCGACCTGGCGAGGGAACCCGACCCGATCATGTAGCGGACGGCCGGTGCACGCTCTCGGGGGCGCGGGGCGGAGCCGACGCACGGCTCCGCCCCGCGGCGCGAAGCCACGTCGCGACCCGCCGGCCGTGCCCCGTCCCGCGCCCCGGGCTGCCGGGCGCCCGGGCCCCGGTCACAGCGTAGATTGACCCCCATGGCAACGTCGCTGCGACCGCTCCCCAACTCCCGCACCGAACCCGACGGTTCCGCCGTCATCCGGGTCCTCAGCTACAACATCCGCTCGATGCGGGACGACACCGACGCCCTCGCCCGTGTGATCGCCGCGTGCGCCCCCGACCTGGTCCTCGTGCAGGAGGCGCCCCGGTTCTTCCGCTGGCGCAAGAAGCTCACCCGGCTCGCGGCGGCATCCGGGCTGGTACTCCTGTCCGGCGGCGGCACCGCCGCCGGGCCCGCGCTCCTGTGCTCCCTGCGCGCCACCGTCGAACGCACGGAGGACGTGCTGCTCCCGCTCACCCCCGGCCGGCACCGCCGCGGCCTCGCGACCGCCGTGGTCCGCATCGGCGGGGCCCGCCTCGGCGTCCTGAGCTGTCACCTGTCGCTGTGGCAGGACGAGCGGTACGAGCAGGCGGGCCTGCTCCTCGACCGGCTCGCCGGCCTCGGCGTGACGCACGCGGTGGCGGGCGGCGACCTGAACGAGCGCCCCGGCGGCCGCACCTTCCGGCGGATCGGCGACGGTCTGCGGGACTGCTGGACCGCCGAACCCTGGGGCGGCGAGTACACCTTCTCCGCGGCCGCCCCCGACCGGCGCACCGACGCGGTCTTCGTCACGGAGGGCATCGAGGTACTGGGCTGCGGAGTGCCGCTGGGCCTGCCCGGGGTGGCCGAGGACGACCTGAGGGCGGCCACGGACCACCTCCCGGTCCTGACCGCCCTCCGCGTACCCGCGTCGCCCACGCACCGGGCCGCCTGACGGCCCCGCGGGTCACCACGCCTAGACCACCGCGCCCCGCCCCGGATCGTCGTCGTCCTCGTCACCCGTCCGCATCCGCATGACCAGGGTGGCGAAGCCGCCGAGGAAGCCGCCGACGCTCGCGGTCGCCAGCCACCAGCTCATGTCCCAGCCGAGCAGCACCGCCAGCAGGAGCAGCACCGGGCCGCCGAGCACGCCCAGCCAGGCGAACTTCGCGGTGGTGTCGGCCTCGGGCAGCGGCGGGGGCTCGGGGGGTACGAAATGCCCCTCGTCGTCCTCGCCGAGATCGTCGTCCGAGGGCCCGGCCAGGGTGTGGTCGCGGGGACCGACACCGGGGGCGAACGCCACGGAGCCCCCCAGCGGCCGGGCCGAGGCCGGCCGGTCCGCCCCGGGCTCGTCGTCGTTGGTCTCCGGCTCCAGGAGCGCCAGGTCCTCCACCGACTTGAACGGCTTCGCACCCGGCGGGTCCGGCGGCTCGTCCCCGTACCCGGCGACGATCGCGGCCCAGGCGGCGTCCTCGTCGAGGGGCACGCCCTGCTCCTCGGGCCCGCGGTCCGCCGCGCGCTCTCGTCCCTCGCGGTGCTCCCGCTCCCGCTCCAGGTCCCGCTCCTCGCGGTCCTCGCGGTCGGAGTCGTGCTCAGCCACCTGCGGCCGTCCCTTCCTTGCCGAGACCGGGCTCCGGATCCCCGACGGAACCGGGCGCGAGCCGGCCGATGAACGCGACGCTCTCCGCGAAGATCCGGTCCGCGTCGTGGTCCAACGTCGCCACGTGGTAGCTCTGTTCCAGCAGGACCTCCGTCACGTCCGTCGACGACACCCGGCCGAGGATGCGGGCCGAGTCCGCGGGCGGCACCACATGGTCCTGCGGGCTGCGCAGCAGCAGCAACGGCTGGGTCACCTGCGGCAGGTCGCCGTCGGCGAGACGGAAGAACGCGCGCAGCGAGTGCGCCGCGTGCAGCGGCACCCTGTCGTACCCCAGCTCCGTGCCGAGCGGCTTGGCGATGTCACTGGCGATGCCCTTCGTCGCCGGCAGCAGGTGGCGCAGGACCGGAAGGGCGTGCTGGGCGACGCCGTGCATCCGGTTCGCCGGGTTGACGACCACGACGCCCGACACGGCGTCGCCGTGCTTCGCCGCGAGCCGCAGCGCCAGCGTGCCGCCCATGGACAGGCCGGCCACGAAGACGCGCCCGCAGCGCTCCCGCAGGGCGCGCAGCTCGCGGTCCACCTCCGCGTACCAGTCCTGCCAGCCGGTGACCTGCATGTCCTGCCAGCGCGTGCCGTGCCCGGGCAGCAGCGGCAGCGCGACGGTCAGGCCGCGGTCGGCGAGGTACCGGGCCCAGGGGCGCAGCGACTGCGGGGAACCGGTGAACCCGTGGCAGAGGAGGACACCGACCTCACCGCCCTCGTGGCGGAACGGCTCGGCTCCGGGCAGGACCGGCACGTCTCGGTCTCCTGTCGTCAGGGGCCGGCACGGCCGGCACGTCGGGTGGGGTACACGCGGGCGCGGTACACGCGGAGGTAGTGCTTGCGGGTGCGGTACTTGCGGGTACTTCACCGTACGCGACCGCACTGACACCGACCAGGGCCGTCGGGGCCATTGACGGTGCCCCGGGATAGGGTCTGACCCACAGACACAGGAGGCACTCGCTTGTTGTACGGCGCGATGAAGGTCACCGTCGGAGGTTCGCTGAAGCTCGCCTTCCGGCCCTGGGTGGAAGGCCTGGAGCACATTCCGGCCGACGGCCCCGCCATTCTGGCGAGCAACCACCTGTCGTTCTCCGACTCGTTCTTCCTGCCCGCCGTCCTCGACCGCAAGGTGACCTTCATCGCCAAGGCCGAGTACTTCAACACCCCCGGGGTCAAGGGCCGGCTGACCGCCGCCTTCTTCAAGGGCGTCGGCCAGTTGCCCGTGGACCGCTCCGGGGCACGCGGCGCGGGCGAGGCCGCCATCAAGAGCGGCATAGAGGTGCTGGAGCGCGGCGAGCTGTTCGGCATCTACCCCGAGGGCACGCGCTCCCCGGACGGCCGCCTCTACCGCGGCAAGCCGGGCGGCCTCGCGCGCGTGGCGCTCGCCACCGGCGCGCCCGTCATCCCGGTCGCCATGATCGACACCGAGAAGATCCAGCCGCCCGGCAAGGTGGTGCCCAAGCTGATGCGGCCCGGCATCCGCATCGGCAAGCCCCTCGACTTCACCCGCTACCAGGGCATGGAGCACGACCGCTTCGTGCTCCGCGCGGTGACCGACGAGGTCATGTACGAGATCATGAAGCTCTCCGGACAGGAGTACGTCGACATGTACGCGACCGCCATGAAGCGGCAGCTCGCGGACGAGGCGAAGGCCGAGAAGGAGGCGGGCAGGGCGGCGAAGGCCGCGCTCGCGCAGGCGGAGAGGGAACAGGCCGCCAAGGAGAAGGAGGCGGCCGAGCAGGACCGGTCCGGCGACCGGTAGCGGCCGGCCGGGACGGAAGAACGTACGGGCCGGGGACGGGGGGACATGGCCAGGCGCGAGAGAGTCATGAGGATGTCGGTCGAGCAGCCGCTGTGGCGCGCGCTCGCCGGCTACCGCGTGCTCACCATGGTGTACGCGATCGGCTTCTTCGTCACCGCCCACTCCGGCTTCGCCCGTCCCTGGCTCGCCGTCGCCTACTACGCTGTCCTCTTCGTCTGGACCCTGGCCACCCTGCCCAAGGTCGCGGGTGCGGCGAGCTGCACCAAGCGGTTCCTCACCGCCGACCTCACCATCGCGCTGACCGGCATCCTGCTCACGCCGTTCGCCGACGCGCACGAGCGGGTCATGAACGGGGGCCCGACCCTGCCGTCGATATGGACGGCCGGCTCCGTCCTGGCCTTCGCCATCAAGGGCGGCTGGCGCTGGGCGGCCGTCGCCTCCACGCTCGTCGCCGTCGCCAACCTGGTCGAGCGCGGCACCCCGGCCCGCGACACCGTGCACAACGTCGTCCTCGTCTGGGTCGCCTCCATCGCCATCGGCTACGTCGTCGAGGTGGCCCGCGCCTCCGAGCGCACCCTCGCCCGCGCCCTGGAGATCGAGGCGGCGACCAGGGAACGGGAGCGGCTCGCCCGGGACATCCACGACAGCGTGCTCCAGGTGCTGGCGATGGTGCAGCGGCGCGGCGCCGTCATCGGCGGTGAGGCGGCCGAGCTGGGCCGGATGGCCGGTGAGCAGGAGGTGGCGCTGCGCACGCTGGTCTCCGGCGGCCTGGTGCCCGTCTCCCGCGTGTCGGAGGACACCGCCGAGGGAGCGGTCGTACGGGCCGTGGAGGAACCGGAGCGGGACGATCCGGACGGTCCCGTGGACCTGCGCGCCCTGCTGGCCCCGTACGCGGGCTCCCTCGTGAACCTCGCCGAGCCCGGCGCGCCGGTCCTGCTGGCCCCGTTGGCGGCCCGGGAGCTCGCGGCCGCCGTGGGGGCCGCCCTGGACAACGTGCGCCGGCACGTCGGCGAGCAGGCGCGCGCGTGGATCCTGGTCGAGGACGAGCCGGACGAGGTGATCGTCACCGTCCGCGACGAAGGGCCCGGCATCCCGGAGGGGCGGCTCAGCGAGGCGGAGGGCGAGGGGCGGCTCGGCGTGGCCCTCTCGATCCGCGGCCGACTGCGCGACCTCGGCGGCACGGCCGAGCTGATCTCGGTGCCCGGCCAGGGCACGGAGGTCGAACTGAAGGCACCGAAGAAGACGACCAGCAGTACCAGCGCGCGGGGGAAGGCAGCGGAGCGATGACCGAACGACACGAACCGATCAGGGTCATGGTGGTCGACGACCACCCGATGTGGCGCGACGCCGTCGCCCGGGACCTGGCCGAGTCCGGCTTCGACGTGGTCGCCACCGCCGGCGACGGCGAGCAGGCGGTGCGCCGCGCCCGGGCCGTCGCGCCCGACGTCCTCGTGCTCGACCTCAACCTGCCCGGCAAGCCCGGCGTCCAGGTCTGCAAGGAGGTCGTCGGCGCGGACCCGAAGCTGCGCGTCCTCGTGCTCTCCGCGAGCGGGGAACACGCCGACGTGCTGGAGGCGGTGAAGTCCGGGGCGACCGGATACCTGCTGAAGTCGGCCTCCACCGAGGAGTTGCAGGACGCGGTGCGCCGCACGGCCCTCGGCGACCCGGTCTTCACCCCCGGGCTGGCCGGCCTGGTCCTCGGCGAGTACCGGCGCCTCGCCTCCGAACCGGCTCCCGCCGCGGAGACCGGTGAACCCGGGGCGCCGCGGCTCACCGACCGCGAGACCGAGGTGCTGCGCCTGGTGGCCAAGGGACTGAGCTACAAGCAGATCGCCGAACGCCTCGTCATCTCCCACCGCACCGTGCAGAACCACGTCCAGAACACCCTGGGCAAGCTCCAGCTGCACAACAGGGTGGAGCTGGTGCGGTACGCGATAGAACGGGGTCTGGACGACGCGTGACCCGCGCGGGACAGTGGCAGTGGCCTGAACCACCCGCTGTGGCAAGGGAGTTGCGCGATGAAGGTCGGAGTGCTGACCGGAGGCGGTGACTGCCCCGGGCTCAACGCCGTCATCCGGGCCGTCGTCCGCAAGGGCGTACAGGAGTACGGATACGACTTCACCGGCTTCCGGGACGGCTGGCGCGGTCCGCTGGAGGGCGACACCGTCCGGCTCGACATCCCGGCCGTCCGCGGCATCCTGCCCCGCGGCGGCACCATCCTCGGCTCCTCGCGCACCAATCCCCTCCAGCACGCGGGCGGCATCCGGCGCATCAAGGAGAACCTGGCCGAACGGGGTGTCGAGGCGCTCGTCGTCATCGGCGGCGAGGACACCCTGGGCGTCGCCACCCGCCTCGCGGACGAGTACGGCGTGCCGTGCGTCGGCGTGCCGAAGACGATCGACAACGACCTGTCCGCCACCGACTACACCTTCGGCTTCGACACGGCCGTCGGCATCGCCACCGAGGCCATCGACCGGCTGCACACCACCGCCGAGTCCCACATGCGCGTGCTGGTCGTGGAGGTCATGGGCCGGCACGCCGGCTGGATCGCACTCCACTCCGGCCTGGCGGGCGGCGCCAACGTCATCCTCATCCCCGAGCAGCGCTTCGACACGGAGCAGGTGTGTGCCTGGGTGACGTCCCGGTTCCGGTCGTCGTACGCGCCGATCGTGGTCGTCGCCGAGGGGGCGATGCCCCGGGACGGCGACATGGTGCTCAAGGACCAGTCGCTGGACTCCTTCGGGCACGTCCGGCTGTCCGGGGTGGGTGAGTGGCTGGCGAAGGAGATCGAGAAACGCACCGGCAAGGAGGCCCGGACCACCGTCCTCGGCCACGTCCAGCGCGGGGGCACGCCCAGCGCCTTCGACCGCTGGCTCGCCACCCGGTTCGGCCTGCACGCCGTGGACTGCGTCCGCGACGGCGACTTCGGCACCATGGTCGCCCTGCGCGGCACGGACATCGTCCGCGTGCCGATCGCGGAGGCCACGGCCCGGCTGAAGACGGTCGACCCGAAGCTGTACGAGGAGGCCGGGGTGTTCTTCGGCTGACCGGCGCCCGCAGGCGCGGCGCCGTATATTCGGCCCGGAGCCCAGCACAAGCCCGGGAGCCCGGCGAAAGCCCCGGAGCCCGGCAGAACGGGAGCGGTCATGGAGATCCTGGCCTTCGGCGTCCAGGCCGACGAGAAGCCCCTGATCGAACAGGCCTTCCAGGGCCACGGCCAGGTCCGCTGCCTCGACGTCTTCCTCAACGAGGACACCGCCCCCATCGCGGCCGGCCACGAGATCGTCTCCACGTCCGTCAACGCCGACCTCGGCGCGGCCGTCCTGGAGATCCTCGCGGCCGGCGGCACCCGGATGGTGGCCCAGCGCTCCACCGGCTTCAACAACATCGACCTCGACACGGCCGAGCGGCTCGGCATGACCGTCGCCCGGGTGTCGTACTACTCGCCCCACTCGGTCGCCGAGTTCGCCTGGACCCTCGCCATGGCCGTCAACCGGCGGATCGTGCGGGCCTCCACCCGCACCCGGGACTTCGACTTCCGCCTGCACGGCCTGATGGGCCGCGACATGCACGGCCGCACCGCCGGCGTCCTCGGCACCGGCAAGATCGGCGAGGCCTTCGCCCGCATCGCCCACGGCTTCGGCATGCGGCTGCTGGGCTGGGACGTCGCCGAGAACCCCGCGTGCATGGAGCTGGGCATGCGCTACGTCCCCAAGGACGAGCTGCTCGCCCGCTCCGACCTGGTCTCCCTGCACCTCCCGCTGATGCCCGCGACCCAGCACCTGATCGACGCCGCCGCCCTGAAGGCGATGCGGGACGACGCGATCCTGGTCAATTCCAGCCGCGGCGGTCTGATCGACACCGCCGCCCTGGTCACCGAGCTGCGCGCGGGCCGCTTCACCGGGGTGGGCCTGGACGTGTACGAGGCGGAGGCGGGCCTGTTCTTCCTCGACAAGTCCCTGGAGGCCATCGCCGACGACACCCTGGCCCGCCTCGTCACCTTCCCGAACGTCCTGGTCACCTCGCACCAGGCGTACTACACCGAGGACGCGGTCGGGCAGATCGTCGACGCCACGGTGCGCAACGTCCTCGACTACACCGAGGGCCGCCGCTCGGAGAACGTGCTGGTACCGCGCAGCTGACCGGTCAGCTCCCGTACGATCGCCGCCCCGTTCAGCGTCAGCACCGACTCGGGATGGAACTGCACCGACGCGAACCGCGCGGCGCGCAGCGCGTGCACTTCGCCGCCCGCCGAGCGGCTCACCTCCACCCCGCGCGCGGCCAGCTCCAGGGCCGTCCCGTCGTCACAGCGCGCGGTGAAGCTGTTGTAGAAGCCCACGGTCTCGCGCCGCCCGAACAGGTCGATCTCCGTCTGCGCCCCCTGGTACGGCACCTCCTTGCGGACGATCCCCAGCCCCAGCTCCGCCGCGATCAGCTCGTGCCCGAGGCAGACCCCGAGGACGCCGTGCCGGTTCTCCCGGATCACGTCGGCGGTCAGGGCACGCAGGAAGCGCATCTTGGGATCCGCCGGATCGCAGGGGTCGCCGGGGCCGGGCCCCAGCACCACCGGGCCCTCGTGTCCGAGCACGGCCTCCCGCAGCCCCGGTTCGTCGTACCGCCGCACGCTCACCCCGAGGCCCGACGAGCGCAGTACGTGCGCGAGCATCGCCGTGAAGGTGTCCTCCGCGTCGACGACCAGGGCATGGCCCTCCAGCGCGTCCGACGGCTCCTGCATCCGCAGCCAGAACGGCGCCAGCGAGGACCGGCGCCCGTCCAGCGCCGCCCGCACGCGCGGGTCGTCGGCCAGCTCCGGCCGCCCGGCCTCCGTACGCGGCCGGGACGGACGCACGCCCAGCGCCGTCAGCACCCCGGCCGCCTTGGCGTGGGTCTCCGCGACCTCGCCGGCCGGGTCGGAGCCCCGTACCAGCGTGGCGCCGACCGGCACCCGCAGCCGCCCGGCGGCGTCGATGTCGGCGGTGCGGATGAGGATGGGGGAGTCGAGGGTCTGGGCGCCGCCCGAGTCCCGCCCCAGCAGTGCCAGCGCGCCCGCGTAGTAGCCCCGCCCCCCGACCTCGTGCCGCTCGATGACCCGGCAGGCGTTCTGCACCGGCGACCCGGTGACCGTCGCCGCGAACATGGTCTCCTTCAGCACCTCCCGCACGTCCAGCGAGGAACGGCCGCGCAGCTCGTACTCGGTGTGCGCGAGGTGGGCCATCTCCTTGAGCCGCGGCCCCACGACCATTCCGCCCATGTCGCCGACGGTGCACATCATCTTGAGCTCCTCGTCGACCACCATCGACAGCTCCTCGATCTCCTTGCCGTCGGCGAGGAAGCGGAGCAGGTGCTCGGGGGTCGGGCCCTCGGCGGGATAGCGGTACGTCCCGCTGATCGGGTTCATCACGACCGTGCCCCCGGACACCCGGACATGCACCTCGGGGCTGGCCCCGACCAGCGTCCGGTCCCCGGTGTGCACGACGAACGTCCAGTACGCGCCCCGCTCGCCCTCCAGCAGCCGCCGGAACAGCGCCAGCGCGTCGGCCCGCCCGAACCCGGGAATCCGCCCCTCGTACGTCCGCCGGATCACGAAGTTGGCGCCCTCGCCGGCCCCGATCTCCTCGTCCAGCACGCGCCCGACGATCTGCGCGTACGCGTCGTCGCCGACGTCGAAGCCGCCGCCCTCGACCCGGACGTCGTGCGCGGGGAGGGCGGCGAGGGCGTCGGCGAGCGGGATGTCGTGCCGCTCCTCGGGGGTCAGCACCAGCAGCGGCGTGCCGTCGTCGCGGACGTCGAAGCCACGCTCGCGGAGCTGCCGGAAGGGGACGAGCGCCAGTCCCTCGTCGGGCAGGCCGGCGAGTCTGTCGTGCTCGGTCACCGGGCCGAGCAGCAGTTCCACGGTGGTCCCGTCCCCGGCGGCGCGGCCCGGGGTGCGGCGGCGGAGCAGGGCGAACGGGCGGGGGTCGGCCAGGAGGCCGTCGAGCGGTGTCATGGTCCGGGTCCTTCTCGGTTCGTCGGAGAGGAACGGACCCCGGTCGCAAACGCCGAAGGCCGCCCCTCGGGCGGCCTTCGCGAAGTCTTGCGTACGCGCAGTCAGTGGGCCGCCGAAGGAGCGGTCCACCACCAGTTCTGGGTCGAGTGCGCGAACATGGCACGGACCGTACACCATGAGTGCCGGGTTCCGGAGCCCCACCGCGTCATTGGCCCTGTCGCGCTCCCGCCCGCGCCGGGGCGGCCCGCAGCTCAGGACACCGCCGCGGCGGGACGCCGATCACTCCCGCACCGGCGGGGCCGCCGGGCGTACTCCGCGGAGTACGCCTGTCTCACGGACTGGTCGGGGTGATGGACACCGTAACCGACCGCGTACTGTTGGGCACGTGACCGTGAACGCTGATTCCCGAAGCGTCGCCGCTCAGGCGACATGGCGAGACCTGCCCGCGGCGCAGCAGCCCGAGTACCCGGATGCCGAGGCTCTGCGCGATGTGATCGCCGAGCTCGAAACGTATCCCCCGCTGGTGTTCGCCGGCGAGTGCGACCAGCTGCGCGCGCGCATGGCAGCGGTCGCCCGGGGAGAGGCCTTCCTGCTCCAGGGCGGTGACTGCGCCGAGTCGTTCGACGCCGTGTCCGCCGAGCACATCAGGGCGAAGCTCAAGACGCTCCTCCAGATGGGCGCCGTACTCACCTACGCCGCGTCCGTGCCCGTGGTGAAGGTGGGCCGGATCGCCGGCCAGTACTCCAAGCCGCGCTCCAAGCCGACCGAGACCCGGGACGGCGTGACGCTGCCGACCTACCGCGGCGACTCCGTCAACGGCTTCGACTTCACCGAAGAGGCCCGGATCCCGGACCCCGAGCGGCTCAAGCGCATGTACCACGCGTCGGCGTCCACGCTGAACCTGGTGCGCGCCTTCACCACCGGCGGCTACGCCGACCTGCGCCAGGTGCACGCCTGGAACCAGGACTTCGTGAAGTCCTCGCCGTCCGGCCAGCGCTACGAGCAGCTCGCCCGGGAGATCGACAACGCGCTGAACTTCATGCGGGCCTGCGGGACGGACCCGGCCGAGTTCCAGACGGTCGAGTTCTTCTCCTCGCACGAGGCGCTGCTGCTCGACTACGAGTCGGCGCTCACCCGCGTCGACTCGCGCACCGGGCAGCTGTACGACGTCTCCGGGCACATGGTGTGGATCGGTGAGCGCACCCGGCAGATGGACCACGCGCACATCGAGTTCGCCTCGCGGATCCGCAACCCGATCGGCATCAAGCTCGGCCCGACCACCACGGCCGAGGAGGCGCTCCAGTACATCGAGCGTCTGGACCCCGAGCGCGAGCCCGGCCGGCTGACCTTCATCGTCCGCATGGGCGCGGACAAGATCCGCGACAGGCTCCCCGAGCTGGTCGAGAAGGTCACCGCGTCCGGCGCGACCGTCGCCTGGATCACCGACCCGATGCACGGCAACACCTACGAGGCGGCCTCCGGCCACAAGACCCGCCGCTTCGACGACGTGCTCGACGAGGTCAAGGGCTTCTTCGAGGTCCACAAGTCGCTGGGCACCCACCCGGGCGGCATCCACGTGGAGCTGACCGGTGACGACGTCACCGAGTGCGTGGGCGGCGGCGACGAGATCTTCGTCGACGACCTGCACCAGCGCTACGAGACGGCCTGCGACCCGCGGCTCAACCGCAGCCAGTCGCTCGACCTGGCGTTCCTGGTGGCGGAGATGTACCGGGACCAGTGACGGCGCCCCCGTCGGGCGACGCGGACGGGCGGCAGGGACGGGGAATGGGGCGCGGGTCACATACGATCCGCGCCCCTTCCGCTTTTGCCGCCCCCGCCCGATGGGTAAGGTTAGGTTTGCCTCACCGAGTCGGGCCTCCGGTCGTTCGGTACGGCACGACCTTGTATCCGCCCGGGAGGTGAACCGCGTGTTCGTCTGCAGCTGCTTCGGTGTCACCGAGGAACAGGTGAGGAGCCACGCGGAAGCCGGCGCCTGCACGCCCCGGCAGATCGCCTCCGCCTGCAAGGCGGGCACCGACTGCGGCGGCTGCGTGCGGCGCATCCAGGCGCTGCTCGGCCGTGGCGCCTGCCCCCGCCGGCAGCTGGCCGACCAGGGCGGACCGGTCCTCGCGGAGCTCCCGGAAGCGGCGTAGCTAGAGCGAGCCGGGACCGGACGCGTCCGGCTGGGACTGCTCGATGACCGTCGACAGGTAGAGCGACTCGCCCAGCTTCTCGATCAGCTCCAGCTGGGTGTCCAGGTAGTCGATGTGGTGCTCCTCGTCGGCGAGGATCGCCTCGAAGACGTTGGCGGACGTGATGTCGTTCTTGGCCCGCATCACCTCGACGCCCCGGCGCAGCCGGTCGATCGCCTCGACCTCGATCTCCCGGTCGGCCTGGAACATCTCGGTCACGCTCTGGCCGACCCGCACGTGGAAGAGCCGCTGGTAGTTCGGCAGGCCGTCCAGGAGCAGGATGCGGTCGGTGAGCACCTCGGCGTGGCGCATCTCGTCGAAGGACTCCGCGCGCGTGTACTTCGCGAGCTTGGTCCAGCCCTTGTGGTCCTGCAGCTTCGCGTGCAGGAAGTACTGGTTGATCGCCGTGAGCTCGGCGGTCAGCTGCTCATTGAGGAACTCGATGACCTCGGGGTCGCCCTGCATCGCTTGACGCTCCTTCGAACGGGAACTGGCGTGTTGCGCCGCATGATTGCACCGGCACCGAAGATCGTCCAGTAAGTCTCGACTTAGTAAGTAAGTACAGGCTTAGTGGAATCTGTTCGTGTTTGCCCGAATGTGAGGAGGGTGGGTCGGGGGCATCGGTCCAGGTCTGTCAGGATGGAGGCATGGGTCAGCCGGCGGGAAACGAATCGGGAGAAGGCGGTGCGGAAGGAGCATCGCGGTTCGAGCTCCCACCGGGGCAGCGACTGCAGCGCGGCTGGCCGGTCACGCACTACGGGCCCGTCCCCAGGTTCCGCCCCGAGCGCTGGGAGTTCCGGGTCTTCGGCGCCACCGCCGACGGTGAGAAACACGGCTGGACGCACGAGGAGTTCACGGCCCTGCCGTACACCACGGTCGTCGCCGACCTGCACTGCGTCACCAAGTTCAGCATGCTCGGCTCCGAGTGGGGCGGCGTTCCGGCCGCCGCGATCCTGGAGCTCGCCCCGCCGGCGCCCGCCGTCACCCATGTGATGGTGTGGGCGGAGTACGGGTTCAGCTCCAACCTGCGGCTGTCCGACTTCGCCGCCGAACGCACCCTCTTCGCCACCCACAAGGACGGCGAGCTGCTCACCGCCGAGCACGGCTTCCCGCTCCGGCTGGTCGTCCCGCACCTGTACGCCTGGAAGGGGCCCAAGTGGGTCCGCGGCATCGAGTACATGACCGCCGACCGCCGCGGCTTCTGGGAGGAGCGCGGCTACCACAACATCGGCGATCCGTGGCAGGAGCAGCGCTACTCCTACCAGGAGGAGCCCGGGGACGGTCCCGAGCTCTGACCGGCGGGGGCCTGACCTGCGGGTTCAGCCGTCGCGCAGCTCTCGGGAGCCCGCGGCGTTCAGCCGTCCCGCAGCTTCTTCAGCCGCTCCACGTCCGCCGCGTGCCCCTCCTTGCCGCCCGGGGTCTCGATGACCAGCGGCACGCCCTCGGTCGCGGGGTGGGCCATCAGCGCCCGGAACGGGTCCTCGCCGATGTGGCCGGAGCCGATGTTCTCGTGCCGGTCCTTGTGCGCCCCCGCCACGTCCTTGGAGTCGTTGGCGTGGATCAGCCTGAGCCGGCCCTCGCCGACCGTGTCCACCAGCAGGTCCAGCGTCTGGTGCATGCCCGACGGGCCGGTCAGGTCGTGCCCCGCCGCGAAGATGTGGCACGTGTCCAGGCACACCCCGAGCTTCGGGTGGGCGTCCAGCGCCTCGAAGTACGGCCCGAAGTCCCAGGTCCGCGAGCACAGGGAGGCGCCCTGTCCGGCGGTCGACTCCAGGAGCAGGTACGGATCGTCGTCGTGGGTGAGCTCGTCGAGCAGCGGAAGCATGTACTCGCGTACCTGCTCCAGCGCCACCGCCCGGTCCCGTCCGCCGGTCGCGCTGCCGGTGTGCACGACCACGCCGAGCGCCCCGATCGCCCGCCCGCGCCGCAGCGAGTGCCGCAGCGACTCGACCGACCGCTCCACCGTCGCCTCGGTGTGCGAACCGAAGTTGATCAGGTAGGGCGCGTGCACGTAGGCCGGGACCGACCCGGCCGCGCAGGCCTCCCGGAACGCCTCGTCCTGCTGCGGGTTGCCGGCCGGGGTGGCCCAGCCGCGCGGGTTGGCGACGAAGACCTGCACGGCCTCCGCCTTCAGCTCACGGGCGTAGGACAGGCCCACGGAGTGCAGGCCGCCGGCCACGGGGACGTGGGCGCCGACGGGGTTGCGGGGGAGGCCGGAGGCGGGGGAGGGGGCGGACTGTTGACTGTTCACCCATTCAGGGTGTCACGCGCTCGTACCCGTCCGGACCGTGAGAGCCGTCACCTGATGGTGATCTTGATGGTGGAGCCCTTGGGAGCCGTGTCCCCGCCCTCCACGGACTGCTCCTTCACGGTGTCGCCGAACAGCCCGAGCAGACCGCGGTCCTCCTTCACGTCGAAGCCCGCGTCCTTCAGCGTCCGCTTGGCGTCGTCCACGCTGTCGCCGACCACGTCCGGAACCTCGATCATCTCGGGGCCCTTGGAGACCGTGAGGGTCACCGTGTCGCCCTCGGCGGCCCGACTGCCCGAGCCCGGCGTCTGGCGGGCGACCTGGCCCTTGTCGTGCTCGGAGTTCACCTGCTCGTCGGCGACCTTCACCTTCAGCCCGGCCTCGGTCAGCTCGGCCCTCGCGTCGGCCAGGTCGTCGCCGGTGACGTCGGGGACGTCGATCGGGCCGCCCTTGCTGACGACCAGGGCGACCGCGGAGCCGGCGCGCACCGTGGTGCCCGTCTTCGGCTTCGTGGAGATCACGAAGCCCTTCGGCACCTCCTCGCTGAACGCCCGGGTCACCATGCCCGGCTCCAGCCCCTCGTCCTTCAGTACGGTCCGCGCCCGGTCCAGCCGGTAGCCCGCGACGTCCGGCAGCTTCACGGTGTCGGGGCCGTCGGAGACGGTGAACGACACCGAGTCGTTCTTGCGGATGCGGGTGCCCACCCCGGGATCCGTGCTGATGACCTTGCCGCGCTCCACGGTGTCGCTGTAGGCGTGCTCGACCTCGCCCACGTCCAGGCCCGCCTCGTCCAGCCGGTCCCGGGCCTGCGCCTCGGTCGTGGACAGCAGTGCGGGCACCTTGGTGAACTGGCCGGAGTTGATGTACCAGACACCCGTGCCGACGCCGAGCACCAGCAGGACGGCCACGACGACCGCCAGCGGGCCGCGCCGCAGCTCCGGGCGCCGGCGCCGGGGCGGGGCCGGCTGGGGAGCGGCCAGCCGACTGGTGCGGTTCACCCCGTCCGCGGGGAACGCCCCGTCCGTGCCGTCGCCCTCGTCCTCGTTGACGGGGAGCGGCCGGGGCAGGGTCAGCGCGCGGGGGATCACGCTCGTGCGGTCCTCGGCGTTGTCGTGCCCCCCGGTGAGCGCCTGCGGCGGCACCGCGTCCAGCTGGTCCTCGCTCAGCGCCCCGCGGGCCTGGCGGGTCTGCGAGAGCAGGGCCACGGCGTCGTGCGGACGGATCTCCGGGTTGCGGGCGGTCGCCGAGGCGACCAGCTCGTCCAGCTCGTACGCCATCCCCGGCACGGCGGCCGACGGCGGCGGCACGTCCTCGTGCAGATGCTTGTAGAGCACCTGGGCGGGGGAATCCCCCTCGTGCGGCTTGGCGCCGGTCAGCATCTCGTGCAGCACCACGCCGCACGCGTAGACGTCGACCCTCGGATCGGCGGTGCCGTGCTCGATCTGCTCGGGCGCCAGGTAGGAGACGGTGCCGAGGACGGCTCCGGTGGTGCTGGTGACCGTGTCGACGGCCCGGACCAGTCCGAAGTCGGCGACCTTGACCCGGCCGTCGTCCCCTATCAGCACGTTCTCCGGCTTCATGTCCCGGTGCACGAACCCGGCCCGGTGCGCGGCGCCCAGCGCGGCCAGCACCGGCTCCAGGATGTCCAGCGCGGCCCGCGGACGCAGCGCCCCGCGCTCGCGCAGCACGTCGCGCAGGGTGCAGCCGGCGATGTACTCCATGGCCAGGTAGACGTACGCTCCCTCGGCCCCTTGGTCGAACACCTGTACGACGTTGGGGTGGTCGAGGCGGGCGGCCGACTTCGCCTCGCGGATGAACCGCTCCACGAAGGTGGCGTCGGCCGCGAGCGTCGGGTGCATCACCTTCAGCGCGAGCACGCGGTCCAGGCGGGTGTCCACGGCCCGGTAGACCGTGGCCATCCCGCCCACCGCGATCCGCGCCTCGACGCGGTACCGGCCGTCGAGCACCTGCCCGACGAGAGGGTCCTGAAGGGTCGTGTCCACGCAGGCGAGTCTACGAGTCACCACGGACACCCGGCGCCGCAGCCGACGGGCGGGGGCGGTACTGCAGCGCATCTGTGACGTGCCCGACGCGGAGCCGGGCCCGTGCCCGCGCACGGTGGGCCCCGGACGGCGACGGGCCCCGAGGCCGGGACCCCGCCTCTTGTCCGACGGGACACGGGCGGTGCGTCGGACGGAGACGGAACGGCAGGTCAGCGCCTGGTCACTGGAAAGCGGGCCGCTCAGGGTCCAGGACGGCCAGGCCCTTTGCGGGAGACGACGCCTGCGCGAAGTGCCGCCGCGGGATCCGCCCGGCCCGCCGGGCCAGCCGCCCCGCCTCCACGGCCAACCGCATCCCCTCCGCCATCAGCACCGGCTCCTGCGCCCGCGTCACCGCCGAGGCGAGCATCACACCCGCGCACCCCAGCTCCATCGCCGAGGCCACGTCCGACGCGGTACCGGCCCCCGCGTCCAGGATCACCGGCACGCGCGCGTGCTCCACGATCAACTCGAAGTTGTGCGGGTTGCGGATACCGAGCCCCGACCCGATCGGCGAGCCGAGCGGCATGATCGCGGCACACCCCACGTCCTCCAGCTTCCGCGCGAGGACCGGGTCGTCGTTCGTGTACGGCAGCACCGTGAACCCGTCGTCGACCAGCGTCTCCGCCGCGTCCAGCAGCTCGATCGGGTCCGGCAGCAGGGTGCGCTCGTCGGCGATGACCTCCAGCTTGACCAGGTCCGTGCCGAGGGCCTCGCGCGCGAGCCGGGCGGTGAGGACGGCCTCCCCGGCGGTGAAGCAGCCGGCCGTGTTCGGCAGCACCCGGATGCCGAGCTTCTCCAGCACCGACAGCACGGACCCGTGCACCGAGGCGTTCACCCGCCGCATCGCGACGGTCGTCAGCTCCGTCCCGGACGCCACCAGCGCCCGCTCCAGGACGTCGAGGCTGGGCGCCCCGCCGGTACCCATGATCAGACGGGACCCGTACGCCGTACCGCCGAGGACAAAGGGATCGTCGGCCATGGTCAGCCTCCTTGGACGGCGGTGAGGACTTCGACACGGTCGCCGTCGGCCAGCGCGGTGGCGGACCACCGCGCGCGCGGGACGACGGTTTCGTTGAGGGCGGCGGCCACACCGGACGACGCCGCGGTGAGCGTGCCCACCAGGGCGTCCAGGGCCGTGCCGGGAGCCACCTCGCGCGGCTCGCCGTTGACGGAGATGTTCATACGGGCTGCTCCGAGAGTCGCGGGAGTGCGGGGGCGGCGCCGAAGCGCCGGGGGCTGAAGGGGCGGGCCTCGGCCGGAAGCTCCCCGGTGGTCAGGACGTCCGCCATGACGTCGCCGGTGACCGGGGTGAGCAGGACACCGTTGCGGTGGTGCCCGGTGGCCAGCAGCAGGCCGTCCAGAGCGGTCGGGCCGAGCAGCGGGGCGTTGTCCGGGGAGCCGGGGCGCAGACCCGCACGGGTCTCCGCCAGGGGCAGCTCGGTGATGCCGGGGACCAGCTCGTGGGCGTCGCGCAGCAGCTCGTACACGCCGCCCGCGGTGACCGTCGTGTCCCAGCCCAGTTCCTCACTGGTGGCGCCGACGACCAGCTCGCCGTTTTCCCGGGGCACCAGGTAGAGGGGGTTGCCGCGCACCACGGCGCGCACCGTCCGGTTCAGCAGCGGCCCGTGCGCCTGCGGCATCGTCAGACGCAGCACCTGCCCCTTGACCGGCCGCACCGGCGGCAGCACGTCGTCCGGCACGCCCGTGAGCCGCCCGCTCATGCTGCCCCCGGCCAGCACCACCTGCCCGGCCTCCCGCGCGGTGCCGTCGGCCGTGACGACGCCCGTGGCGCGCTCACCGCCGCGCCCGACGGTGAGCCGGTCGGCCCACACCCGGTGGAAGACGACGCCCGCGCGTTCGCAGGCGGCCACGAGCGCGCCGGCGAGGCGCCGGGGGTCGATCTGATGGTCGCCGTCCACCCGGAGCCCGCCGCGCACACCCGGCGCGAGCATCGGCTCCAGACGCCGGCACTCGCGCCCGGGCAGCCACTCGGACTCCAGGCCCGAGCGCTGCTGGAGCGCGTGCAGTTCCCGCAGGTGGGCGCGGTCGTCGGCGTCCAGGGCGACGGCGAGTGTGCCGCACCTGCGGTAACCGAGGTCGTGACCGGTGAGGTCGGCCAGCTCCGCCGCGAACTCGGGGTACCGGCGGGCGGAGGCGAGGTTCAGGGCGAGCAGCGTCTGCTCGCCGTAGTGCAGTTCCGTGACGGCGGCCAGCATCCCGGCCGCCACCTGGGCGGCCCCACCGCCCGGTTCCGGGTCCACGAGGGCCGTGACGAGCCCGCGCTGCGCGGCCCGCCAGGCCGTGACCAGGCCGATGATCCCACCCCCGACGACGAGGACGTCGGGGGTACGTGACGACGTGTGTGGCGGAGACGACATGGGCGTCCAGCCCCTCCCTTCGCCGGCATGACCCGGATCAGGTTCGTACGGTCGGAGGCCGCCAGCCTCCCTCTCAGCCCGGTGCGTCCGGGCTCCCGCGAGTGCTTTACGTTGGCCACCCTAGCCCGCAGCGCATCGCACTCGTAAGGGAGCCTCCGCCCATGGCACGTTCACTCGACGGTCTCGTCCTCGCTCCCGTCGCCGACCAGGCGCCGGGCCAGGTGGGCACGCGAACCCGCTTCACGTATCACGAGCAGGACGGTGCCGTATGGGCCGAGTACGCGGGCGGCGACGTCGTCCGCGGCCGCTTGGTGGGAAGCAGGGAGGGCGACCGTCTCGACTTCCGCTACGTGCAGCTCAAGACCGACGGCAACACGTCGTCGGGCCACTGCGTGTCCACCGTCGTCGAGCTGCCGGACGGGCGGGTGCGCCTGGAGGAGGCCTGGGAGTGGGAGTCGCAGCGGGGCAGCGGGACGAGCGTTGTGGAGCAGGTCACCGCGCACGGGCACTGACCGGCGGACCACCGGGTGTCTAAGGTGATCAGGTGAGCGAGCAGACGCAGGAGCAGACCCGGGAACGGGGAGCGGACGCGGAGCGCGGCGTGGTCGTCGTGGGCGCGGGCATGGCAGGGGTGCAGACCGCCGTCGCCCTGCGGGAGCAGGGCTTCACCGGCACCGTGACGCTGATCGGCGCGGAGCCGCACCAGCCGTACGACCGCCCCCCGTTGTCCAAGGCCGTCCTGCTCGGCACGGCCGAGGGCTCCGCCTTCGACGTCGACTTCGAGGCACTGGGCATCACCCTGCGGCTCGGCTGCGAGGCCCTGGGCGTCCGCCCCGGCGCGCACGTCCTCGACACCTCCGCGGGGCCCGTGCCGTACGACGTCCTCGTCCTCGCGACCGGCGCCGAACCGATCCGGCTCCCCGGCGCGGAGGGCGTGCCCGGCGTGCACCTGCTGCGCACCCTGGACGACGCCGAACGGCTGCGCCCGGTGCTCGCCCGGCAGCACGACATCGTGGTCGTCGGCGCGGGCTGGATCGGCGCCGAGTTCGCCACCGCCGCGCGTGAGGCGGGCTGCGCGGTGACCGTCGTGGAGGCCGCCGGCCGGCCCCTCGCCGGTGTGCTGCCCGACGAGGTCGCCGCGAAGATGGCGGACTGGTACGCCGGTGCGGGCGCCGAACTGCGCACGCACGCGCGCGTGGAGCGCGTCGAGCCCGGGGAGCCCGGGGAGCCCGGCCGGGTGGTCCTCGACGACGGCTCACGGCTGCCCGCGGGCGCGGTCGTCGTCGGCATCGGCGCCCGGCCCGCCACCACGTGGCTCGCCGGCTCCGGGATCGGCCTCGGCGCGCACGGGGAAGTCCTGGCCGACGACCGCCTGCGCACTTCGGCGCCGGACGTCTACGCGGTCGGCGACTGCGCCTCCTTCCCCTCGCGCCGCTACGGCGAGCGGCTGCTCGTGCACCACTGGGACAACGCCCTCCAGGGCCCGCGCACGGTCGCCGCCGCCATCGTCGGCGCCGCCACCGGCGACGCCCCGGCGGCCTACGATCCGGTGCCCTACTTCTGGTCCGAGCAGTTCGGGCGCTTCGTCCAGTACGCCGGTCACCACGCGGCCGCCGACCGCACCCTGTGGCGCGGCGACCCCTCGGGGCCCGCCTGGACGGTCTGCTGGCTGCGCGAGGACCGCCTGGTCGCCCTGCTGGCGGTGGGCCGCCCCCGGGACCTCGCCCAGGGCAAACGCCTGATCCAGGCGGGCACGACGATGGACCCGCGGCTGCTGGCCGATCCGGCGAGGCCGCTCAAGGCGGCGACGGCGTAGTCCGCCCCCGCTCACCCGCCGCCCCCGCTCACCCGCCGCCCCCGCTCACCCGCCGCCCGCGCTCCCGGTCCGGTTCGCCGGCCCGGGCCGGACGGGTCCGGTTTCCGACTGTCAGTGCCAGATGGCAGGCTGGAGCTGTGACCGAGATTGACGCAAAGATCGATGCTCTCGTGCCTGCCTGGCTCACCGTCCCCGACATCGCCGAGATGCTCGGTGTCGAGGTGACCCGCGTACGCCAGCTGATCAAGGAAGGCCAGCTCATCGCCGTACGCCGCGGTGAGAACCGCGCGCTGCACATCCCCGCGGCCTTCATCGACGAGGACAAGGTCGTCAAGGGCCTGGTCGGGACCCTGACGCTGCTGCGGGACGACGGCTTCACGGCCGAGGAGATGCTGGAGTGGCTCTTCACGCCCGACGAGACCCTGCCCGGCACCCCCGCGCAGGCGCTGAGCGAGAACCGCGGCACGGAGGTGAAGCGCCGCGCCCAGGCGCTCGCCGTCTGACCTGACACCCACCGTCCGGCGTGCGGGCCGCGGCCCACGGCCCCAGGAGGGCCGTGCCGGCACACGGCCCGCACGCCGGGGTCGTGGCGCGGCACGCCCCGCGACCCACGGGCGCGTGCCGCCCGCAGTACCGTTCAAGGCCCGGGCCGCGTGCCGCCCGAGCACCCGTTCGACGTCCGGGCCGCGTGCCGCCCGGGTACCTGTTCGACGCACGGCCGCGTCGCCACCGCGGCCCGTGTGCCGGAGCCGTGCGGCCCACGCGGCCCACGCCACCGACCTGCCGACCTGCCGACCTGGGGGAACCCGCATGTCCGACACCGACGCCACCGCCCGCGCCCGGCTCGCCGACGCCAGGCTCTACCTGTGCACGGACGCCCGCCGCGACCAGGGCGACCTGCCCGAGTTCCTGGACGCGGTGCTGGCCGGCGGCGTCGACATCGTGCAGCTGCGTGACAAGGGCATGGAGGCCGGTGAGGAGTTGGAGCACCTCGAGGTCTTCGCCGACGCCTGTGCCCGCCACGGCAAGCTCCTCGCGGTGAACGACCGGGCGGACGTCGCCCACGCGGCCCGTGCCGACGTGCTGCACCTCGGGCAGGGAGACCTCCCGGTGCCCGCCGCCCGGGCGATCCTCGGCGACGACGTGCTCGTCGGCCGGTCCACGCACACCGAGTCCGAGGCCGCCGCTGCCGCCGTCCAGGACGGCGTGGACTACTTCTGCACCGGTCCGTGCTGGCCGACCCCCACCAAGCCCGGCCGCCACGCACCCGGACTCGGCCTGGTCCGTCACACGGCGTCCCTCGGCACCGGGCGACCCTGGTTCGCGATCGGCGGCATCGACCTCGGCAACCTCGACGAGGTGCTGGCGGCGGGCGCCCGGCGCGTCGTCGTCGTCCGCGCGATCACCGCGGCGGAGGACCCGGGCGCGGCGGCCGCCGAGTTCGCGAAGCGACTGCGGCAGGCGTAGGGCACGCGTCGGCGGGCCGGCGTGGCCGGGGGGAGCCGGAGGCATGTGTCCGGCGCGTATGTCCAAGGGGTGGACAAGAAATCGACAATACGGACAAATGCCCCGCATTCGGTTGGGTGACCGCCGCCCCCTGGCTAACCTGCCCGTATGGCCCTCGGAACCGCATCCACCAGGACTGATCGCGCACGCACCGTGCGCGACATGCTCGCGTCCGGCAAGACGACGTACTCGTTCGAGTTCTCCGCGCCGAAGACGGCCAAGGGCGAGAAGAACCTGTGGAGCGCGCTGAGGCGGGTGGAGGCGGTCGCGCCGGACTTCGTCTCCGTGACCTACGGAGCCGGCGGGTCCACGCGCGCGGGGACGGTCAAGGAGACCCAGCAGATCGTCGCCGACACCACGCTGACCCCGGTGGCCCACCTCACCGCCGTCGACCACTCCGTCGCCGAACTGCGCAACATCATCGGCCAGTACGCCGACGCCGGGATCCGCAACATGCTCGCCGTGCGCGGCGACCCGCCCGGCGACCCCACGGCCGACTGGGTCCCGCACCCGCAGGGCCTGACCTACGCCGCCGAACTGGTCCGGCTCATCAAGGAGTCGGGCGACTTCTGCGTCGGCGTCGCGGCGTTCCCCGAGATGCACCCGCGCTCCGCCGACTGGGACACGGACGTGAGGCACTTCGTCGACAAGTGCCGGGCGGGCGCCGACTACGCGATCACGCAGATGTTCTTCCAGCCCGAGTCCTACCTGCGCCTGCGCGACCGGGTCGCCGCGGCCGGCTGCGAGACCCCGGTCATTCCCGAGGTCATGCCGGTGACCAGTGTGAAGATGCTGGAGAGGTTGCCAAAGCTCAGCAACGCCTCGTTCCCGGCCGAGCTGAAAGAGCGGATCCTCACAGCACAGGACGATCCGACCGCTGTACGCTCCATTGGCATCGAGTTCGCCACGGAGTTCTGCGCGCGGCTGCTGGCCGAGGGCGTGCCCGGACTGCACTTCATCACGCTGAACAACTCCACGGCGACCCTGGAAATCTACGAGAACCTGGGCCTGCACCACCCACCGCGGGCCTAGACCGGTCGCACATACTTACGACACACTGCGTAGCGGCCACTGGGAGAGGGGCGTACATGGGCTGGACGGTCCTCTACATCGCGTTCGGCGGCGTCGCGCTGTGGCTGCTCGGTGAGGTGCTGCTGCAGTACAAGGCGCGGCTGCGCTGGCGGCTGCTCGCGTTCGGCGGCTTCCTCGGTGTCGTGGTCGGTGTCCTGATCCCGTCCGTCATCGTCATCGGGCTGGGCGCGGCCGCCTTCGCGGTCGGCCAGACCTACGTCACGCTGTCGTTCCGCCGCGGCTTCGAGGCCGGCTGGGCGGTCAACGCCCCGGCGAGCCTCACCGGCAAGCGCGGCCGCCCCCAACGGGGCCGCCAGGAACCGACGTTGGAGGTCTCCGGCCTCGAAGGGGCCGAGGGCGGCCCGGACGGCCACGACGGCTACGGCGACCGCACGCCGGACCACGTGCCCGGTCAGGACGGCCTCGCGTACGGTCCTGACGACTACGACCGCGACGACGTCTTCACCCCGGTTCGCCCGGCCGACCCCACGGCCGCGGAGACCACCGCCGTCTACGAGCCGCAGCCCATGCCGGACGACACCGGCTCCTACGGTGTGTACGCCGACGCCGGCTACGGCCACGACCAGCAGGCCCAGGCCGCGGCCGCGCAGGCCCAGGCCGCGCAGGGCACCGGCCAGTCCTACGCCTACGACTACTCGGGTGACGGACAGCAGCAGGGGTACGGCTACGACACCGGCGGCCAGCAGCAGTACGCCGCCTACTCCGACCCGTACATCGGCACCCACACCTACGGCGGGACGTCGTACGACACCGGCTCCTACGACACGGCCGACGGGCAGCAGTACGGCCAGCAGGGCTACGGGCAGGACCAGTACGCCACCGGCGCGCCCGGCGGTTACGGCGGCGAGACACCGGCCGACGGGGTGTGGGTGCCGCAGCAGCGCAGCACCGACGAACCCCACGGCGGCGAACTCCCGCAGGAGCAGACGTATCCGTACCAGGGCAACGGCCAGACACAGGGCCAGGGCTACGACGAGCAGTACCGCTTCTGACGGCACGTCCGGGGACCGGTCACCGGTCCGGGCCGCGCGCCGGTCCCCTGCCGCTCACTGGGAACCCCGGAACTCCGGTCCCTCCACGACGAGTCCGGCGACCAGCGCGCCCGACATGCCCGCGTGCGGCAGACCCCCGCCCGGGTGCGACCAGCCGCCGACCGTGAACAGCCCGCCGGTGCGCGTGCCGTTCGCCGCGTGCAGCAGGCGCCCGCCGACCCCCGCCAGGGCCGGCACCGGAACCGCGCCGTCCGCCACACCGGTCCCCGCCGCGACGTCGGCCGGGGTGCGTACCTCGTGCCACAGAAGCCGGTCGCGCAGATCCGGTATCGCACGCTCGGCGACGCCGACCAGGTACTCGGCGTGGCGGGCGGACACGTCTGCCGCGGTCCAGTCCGGCCCGGCGCCCAGGGCGGGCACCACGGCGGTGAGCGTGACCGCCTCGTGGTCCGCGTCCGGGACCAGTCCCGGGTCGTCGGGGCGCAAGGCCGTGACGGTCGGCCGCGCGGCCATACCGGGTGTGCCGCCGAACAGGCCGTCCAGCTCGGTCTCCCGGTCCTCCGCATGCACCACCGTCCGGTGCGCCGTGCCCGGGGGGCGCCCGCCCCGCAGCGCCAGCAGCACCGTCAGCCGGCTCGTCCCGCCGCGCTGCGGCGGGACCTCGCCGTCGCCCCGTACCGCCGAGCCCGCGCAGAGGCGGTCCAGCACACCGGGCGCCACACCGGCCACCACGAACTCCGCCTCCGCGACGCCGCCTCCGGCCAGCTCCACGCCCGCCACCCGGCCGTCCTCCTCGACGATTCCCGCGACCTCGGCACCGAAGTGGAACTCGACCCGGCGGGCCAGGCACCGCTCGTACACCGCCCGCGCCAGCTCCCGCAGACCGCCGCCACGCACGTACCACATACCGAACGCGTACTCCATGTACGGCAGCACCGCGGTGTTCGCCGGAGCGGTCCGGGGGTCCAGGCCGTACCCGAGCGCGTGGCTCTCCAGGAGGGCGGCGAGCCGGGCGTCCCGCAGCTCCCAGGCACCTACCTCGGCGAGCGTGCCGGCCCGGCGGGTGCGCAGCAGCCGCTTGTGCGGGACGGCAGGGTAGGGCTCGCGCTCGGCCAGCACCTCCCAGTTCGGCCACAGAGGCTCCTCGAGGAGCGGGCGGCGCGTCCGGTCCCAGGTCTCGCGGGCCCGCACCAGGAAGTCGCCCCAGCGCTGCCCGGCGGCCGGGCCGAGCGCCCGGTCCAGGGAGGCTACGACCCCCGCCCGCGAGGCGTTCGGCAGCGAGACCTCCGTCCCGTCGGCGAACACGTGCCGTGACGACGGGTCGACCTGCACCAGCTCGACACACGCCTCCAGCGGCTCCTTGCCGGTCTTGACGAACAGGTCGCGCCAGACCGCGGGCAGCGGGAGCAGACCGGGTCCGGTGTCGAAGGAGAAGCCGTCCCGCTCGAAGCGGCCCAGGGCGCCGCCGTACGTCCGGCTCCGCTCGTACACCGCCACCCGGTGGCCCGCGACGGCCAGCCGGGCGGCGGCCGCCATCGCGCCCATCCCGGCGCCGATCACCGCAATCCGTGCCATGCCAGGGACTTTATCCGCCGCCACCGACAGTCCGGGTCCAGGGGCCGGGCCGCGCACCTGCGGGAACGGCCGACGGCGGGCCGCGGCTGAGTACCGGGACGGGCGCGCGCGTGACCGGCCGGTGACGCACCGCCCTGAGCCGGGGCGCGCACGACTGAGTACCCGTACCTAGCCCGGTAGATGAGTACGCACGCGGATGGGGTGCGACCTGCGGGAACGAGAGAGTGGAGACACGGAGAGGGGCACGGCTCCCAGCCGGCGACACGGGGCGCCGGATCGGAGCCGGGCCCGCGATCCGCTCCTTCCGCCGGCCGCGGTCGGCGGGAGCGAGGCACGGGGGAGCCCGGGGGGACCGACCGGGAACGGGGGTTCCAACGGGGGGACGTACGGGGGAACAGGAGAAGGCGCCGGTCCGACGGTGGCCCGCGGGGGACGCGGCCGCCACGGGCCGGCGCTCTTCGTGCGCGGCCGGCGGCTCGTGCGCGGTCGCTTCAGGGGCGGCCGCTCACGCGTCCCTGGAGCAGTCGGGACAGGGCCGCGTGCACGTCGTCGAGGGAGCGTTCCGCCTGGAACGCCTTCCAGTCCAGCGCCGCCACCAGGACCATGCCGACCAGGGCCGCGGCGGTCAGCGGTACGTCGATCTCCTCGCTGAACTCACCGCGTGCCACCCCCTCGCGCAGCACGCCCTCCACCACCGCTACGGCCTCCTGCCGGACCACCAGCAGCGTGGACTGCCAGGCCCGGTTGGTACGCCACAGCTCGGCCACGTACAGCTGGGTGAAGGCCGGGTAGCGGTCGATGAAGACGAGCCCCGCGCGGATCATCTCGTCCAGGGCGTCGACCCGGCCGCGGCCCTCCCGCGCCGTCCGCTGTGCCGCCTCCCGCAGCGATGCGGTGAGGAGCCCGACACCATGGCGCAGCAACTCCTCGAAGAGGACGGACTTGCTGGCGAAGTTGTAGTAGACCGTGCCCTTCGCGACCCCGGCGCGTTCGGCGATCTCGTCCACGGTGGTGGCGGAGAAGCCCTGCTCGGCGATGAGGGTGACGGCCGCCTCGTAGAGCTTCTGCCGGGTGGCCTCGCGACGGCCGCTGCCCTGCGAGACGGCGCTGCTGCTTTCCATGGTCCTGATTGTCACAGCACCCTCCCCGCGGACGTCACCGCAGGGCCCGCGGGGGCCGAAGGCCCGGGTTCCGGGTACGGCCGGTCGGGCACCTCGGCCGGGAACGGTGCGCCGGGCTCCGCGCCGGCCCGGTCGGCACGCACCGCGAACCGGACCTTCGACCGAGGCGAAAGCCCAGGTCGGGGCGGATTGTCAGTGGCATACCTCACGATGGGCACATACGGCACCTCTTGCCAGGGCGTGCCGTCACGGAGACGACAGGAGGATCGTCATGGCCCACTCGTCCGCAGCCGCCGCCCGGTGGCGCCGCGCAGCCGGCCCTGCACCCTCACTGACCGGCCCGGCGAGCGACGTGCACCCCGTGCTCCGCCGGACCAGCGCCCCGCCCGCCGCCCTCGACCTGCTCGCCCAGGCCCGGTCCGGACTGGAAGAGGCCGCCGTCCTCGAAACACCGAACGAGCGGTACGCGACGGCTCATCTCGCCGCCCTGCGCGCGGCGGCCGCGGTGCTCGCCGCACGAGGCCGCCCCGAGACCACCCCGCGGGCCCGGTCCCGCATCCGCAGCGCCTGGGAGGTGCTCCCCGAGATCGCACCCGAGCTCTCCGACTGGAGCGCGCTGTTCGCCTCCGGCGCCCCGCGCCGGGCGCGGGCCGAGGCGGGCATCCGGGGCGCGGCCAGCCGGCGGGACGCCGACGACCTGATACGCGACGTGGCGGTGTTCCTGCGCCTCGTGGAGCGGATGCTGGCCCTCCAGCCCGTCCTGCCCCGGCCCCGGCCCGACGCGGACCGGCCGGCCACGGACCGCCTGGACGGGCCGGGTTCCGCCGGGCCGGGCCCTGCCCGCCCGAGGGACGCCCGTCCCGACTCCGGATACCCGGACGCCGACCGGTCCGGTTCCGGACGGGGCCGCTTCGACCGCCCGGGCGCGGGCCGCCCCGGTTTCGACCGCCCCGGCCGTGACCGGCCGGGCGGTGGCCCACCGGGGGACGGCCGGACGGGTCAGCACCTGCCGGACGCGGGATGAGCGCCCCGGGCAGCGGGAACACAGGGCACCTGAGGGGCCGGTGGTGCGCGATGGCCGGTCGGCCCACCGGAGGCAATAGGGTGGGAGGCGCCTGAAGCCTGCCCCTTCCCGCACCCGGGCCGGGGCGGCAGCCCGTTCGCTCCGCCCCTGCCCGAGGCGGTGCCGCGCCGAGGAGTCAACTGCCGTGTCGGAGCCGATGCGCCCGCCCGTCTCCCCCCACCGCCCGCAAACGGCGTCGCCGCGCTCCGACCCGTCCCGTTCCCGCGCCGCCCTGCGCACCGCTGTGGTCTGGGACGTTCTCCAGGACGCCCTGGACCGCCGGGTCAAGGCCACGGGCCGCCAGGCGCTGGACGTCCTGGACACCGGTGGCGGCAGCGGCAACTTCGCGGTGCCCGTGGCACGCCTCGGCCACCGCGTCACCGTCGTCGACCCGAGCCCCAACGCACTGTTCGCCCTGGAGCGCCGCGCCGCCGAGGCCGACGTCGCCGACCGCGTCCGGGGCGTCCAGGGAGACGCCCACGGCCTCTTCGACGTGGTCGAGCGCGGCGGCTACGACATCGTGCTGTGCCACGGCGTCCTGGAGTACGTGGACGACCCCGCGGAGGGCATCCGCAACGTGGTGGCCGCCCTGCGCGCCGAGGGCGTCCTCAGCCTGCTCGCCGCGGGCCTCGGCGGGGCCGTGCTGGCGCGTGCCCTGGCCGGCCACTTCACGGAGGCCCGGCAGGCGCTCGGCGACCCGGACGGCCGCTGGGGCACGGGTGACCCCGTGCCGCGCCGGTTCACCGCCGAGCAGCTCACCGGACTGGTCGAGGCCGCGGGGCTCCGGATCGGCGCCGTGCACGGCGTGCGGGTCTTCGCCGACCTCGTCCCGGGAGTGCTGGTGGACACGGAGCCCGGTGCCATGGAGGCGCTGCTGAAGCTGGAGGCCGCGGCGGCCGAACTGGCCGCGTTCCACTCCGTGGCCACACAGCTTCACGTGCTCGGTGAGACGCGAGGGGCCCAGGAGACCTGAGTCGCCCGGTGGGTAAGGCGCTGATCAGGGGCGCGACTGCAGATGGAGTACGCCACAGGCCCCCCGAACGGGGGCCAGTCGCCGTATGATCGAGGGAGACCGCCCGGCATGACGGGTCGGCCGCTGGGGAATGGGAACTTCAGCAGCCGGCACGGCCATGACGGAAACCGGTTGGCCAATTGGCGTAGAGGGGCGGGTTTCACGGGGGCGATTCCCTGCCTATCCTGAAGGGACCCCCCCGGGTCGCCCCGGCGACTGCACGATGAGGAGGACTCCGTGCCGCTCTCGGAGCACGAGCAGCGCATGCTCGAGCAGATGGAGCGAGCGCTGTACGCCGAAGATCCCAAGTTCGCGACAGCGCTCGAGGGAAGCGGGCTGCGTACGTACACCCGGCGACGGGTCTACCAGGCGGTCGCGGGCTTCCTCGTAGGTATTGCGCTCCTCATGGCCGGTATGGTCGCCCAGCAGGTCTGGCTCAGTGTGGTGGGTTTCCTCGTCATGCTGGGCTGCGCGGTCCTCGCCGTGACCGGCTGGCGCAAGGCACCGAAGCCGGGCGAGCAGCCCGCCGCCGGTGCCGGACCACAGGCGCGCCGCCAGGGGCGGCAGAAACGCTCCATGATGGACCGCATCGACGAGCGCTGGCAGCGCCGCCGGGATGAGCAGCAGGGCGGCCAGTAGCTTCCGGGGCCGCTCGTCAGGACATCCGCGTGAGGGGGTGACCACCGTCCGGGTGGTCACCCCCTCACGCGTACCCGTGTGTGCCCGGAGTCCGTGCCCACGCGCCGCGCGCGCTCCGTCTCTCCGCGTCCGGGACCCGTACGGCTGTGTCCCAAGCCCGGGTCACCAGTGGCTGTGCCTCCCGTCCGGAGCCCGAGTGGCTGCTCGGGCTCCGGACGGGGGCGACTGTGACTCCGGGCCCCGGTCCCGCGCCCTGTCCCGCGGGCCCGGTCCTGCCGGTCCCGCCCCGCGGGACACGCCCGCGGGGCCCCGCTCAGCCCTGCTGCCCCGATGCCTTCCGGAACGTCGGCCGGGCCGCCGCGGCGCGCTGTTTCAGCGCCGCCCACCTGGCCGACACCGCCCAGGACACCCGCACGGTCGAACGCGGGGCGAACCGCGCACGCAGCCGCGTGCCCCGGCCGGCCGTGGCCCGCAGGCCGGCGCTCGCCCGGTGGACGTCCTCCGTGAGGCCCGCCGTCGGGCGGGGCCGGGGTGCGTAGAGAACCTGCTCCACGGCATCCGCCACCCGGTGCACCGCCGCCGCGGCCGTCGGCTCGAGCTGCCTGAGCCGGACGATCCGGGCCGCCGCCTTGCGCGGGGTCTGCGACTCCTCCGGCAGGATGCCGAAGTCCCATGCCGTGTCGGTCAGCTCCTGCCAGACCGCGAGGGTGTGCGGCCCCGCGTCCGCCCCGGTGCGGCCGTGCGCCCCCAGCCGTACCGACCGGGTGCGCAGCCGCCACAGCATCGGTGCGAGCGGGACCAGCAGCACCGCGAGCCCTCCCAGGACCCAGGCCGGCACCACGTACCACTTCGGTCCGTTCCCGCCGGCGACCGGTGCGGCCGCCGCGGACTCGCTGGCGCAGGCGTCCAGCTTCTTGTCCTGAGCCGTGCAGCTCTCGCTCGCCGAGGGCGCCGCCGAGGGCTCCGTCTCCGGGTTCCGGGACGGCAGCTCGGGGTCGGGCACCGTGCTGCCGGGCGTCTCCGTCAGCGTGTACGACGGGGTCGACCCGCGCGTCGGCGTCGGCTCGAAGCGGGTCCAGCCCACGCCCTCGAAGTACACCTCGGGCCAGGCATGGGCGTCCCGCAGCCCCACCGACACCGAGCCGTCCGCCTGAGGGGAACCCGGCGCGAAGCCGACCGCGACCCTGGCCGGGATGTCCAGGGAACGGGCCATCGCCGCCATGGCGAAGGAGAAGTGGACGCAGAAGCCTTGCTTGTCCGCGAGGAAACGGGCGATCGCCTGCGAGCCGCTGCCGACCTTGACCTTGGTGTCGTACTCGAAACCGCCGTTGACCGCGAAGTACTCCTGGAGCTTGACCGCCTGCTCGTAGGGGTTCGCCGCGCCGGCGGTGACCTGTCGGGCGGTTCGGGAGACCACGTCGGGCAGCGAGTCCGGCAGCTCGGTGTACTCCTGCTGCAGCGCCGGGGGCGGCTGGGGGGCGGCGGCGAGCTGGTCCGCCGTCGGCCGCACGTTCAGGCTCCGTACCTCGTACGCCACGCCGCGGGTGTTCTGACCGTGGTCGCCGACCAGGGTCATGCCGACCGGTTCGTAGCGCCAGTTGCCCGCCACCCGCACGCCGCTCGGCGGGTACGGCATGGGCAGCCAGTCCTGGGCGTACCAGTCCGCGGCCCTGATGGCGGTCCGGGTCTCCGTGCGCTCGATGTCGGGACCGAGGCCGGCCGGCGTGGGGAACGTGCCGTCCGGCACGGCGGTGATGTCCCGCTTGGACGGCTTCCAGGTGGTGCCGTCGAAGTCGTCCAGGGACACGATGCGCAGGTACAGGTTCGACAGGTCGTTCGCGTCGGTCTCGACGGAGAGGACCTGCCGGTTCTCGTCGACGTTGAGACTGTCGCGCAGGGAGACCAGCGGGTTCACCGCGGAGATCGTGCCGCCGCCCCCGGTCCCGGAACCGGCGCCCGTCCTGGCGCTGTCCAGCAGCCCGCCGTTCATCGCGGGCAGGGCGAGCGGTACCACCAGGGCGACGCCCAGAGCGAACGCGCCGATGCGCCGCCCGGTGCGGACCGGGGCGACGGCGCCGCTCTGCTCCCCGCCCGGGGTGCGTGGCGTGCCGCCGAAGACCCGGCCCCACTGTGAGAGCCGGTCACGTCCCTCGGCCAGGAGCAGCATCAGGTAGCCGACCGCCGCGACGAGGAACCACAGCCAGTCGGTGCCGCCCTCGGACAGCCCCGCGGCCACCGAGTAGAGCGCGAGCAGCGGCAGTCCGGCGGGGGCGGCGCTGCGGAAGGTCACCGCGAGCGTGTCCACCAGCAGCCCGATCACCAGGACGCCGCCGACCAGCATCAGCCGGATGCCGTCGGACTCCAGCGGCGCCGGGATCGCGTACCGGGCTATGTCGTCGCCGCCCTGTCGCAGCAGGTCGGCGAAGCGCTGAACGGCCTGTGGACCGGGGATCAGCCCGGCGAGCGCCTGCTGCCGGGCGAAGACCAGGGTCAGGAGCACCAGCGTGACCAGGGCCTGCACGGCGATGGTCAGCGGCCGGGCCAGCGGGACCCGGCGGGCCGCCGCGCCCACCCCGGCCTGGACCGCCAGCAGGAGCGCGGCCTGCAGGATCCAGGTGGCCGGGTCGACCAGGGGAAGCAGCGCGCACGCCGCCATCAGCGTGGCCGCCCACGCACACAGAGCCAGCCGCGCCCGCCCACTCATCGTGTGCCCTCCCGGCCGGTGGCCGTCGTGGAACCGGTGTGCCCGCGGCCCGCCGGTCGCTCGTGTCGTTCGGGTGCGGCCGCCGAGGCGCTCGGTGTCGGTCGTGCCGGTGCGTTCATCGCGTGCCCTCCCCGCCGCTCGCCGTCGCGAGGCCGGCGCGTTCGTGGTCCGCCAGGCGCCAGAGCTCTTCCAGGGGGGTGCCCCGCGGCACGTTCACGGCCGTCCAGCCCGCATCGCGCAGCATCCGGAGCCGTTGCGTGCCCCTGTCCGACGGACCGGGCGCGTCGGCCGGCTCCCGCGCCCAGGCCGCGGAGTCCAGGACGAAGGCGACGGCGCCGCCGCTGCGCTGCCGCATCTTGGCGGCCACCGCGGCCTGCTCCTCGTCCAGGTCGCCGAAGAACGCCACGAGCAGCCCCTCGTTCCCGCCGCGCAGCACGTCGTACGCCCGGGACAGGCCCGTGCCCTCGGAGTGGTCGATCACCGCGAGGGTGTCCATCATCAGCCCGGCCGCGTCGGCCGCGCCCTGGCCGGCACCCGCGAAGCCGTCGGCGCCCTCGCCGGGTACCGAGTTCCCGGTGTCGGTGAGCAGCCGGACCGAGAAGCCCCGCTCCAGCATGTGCACCAGCACGGACGCCGCACCCGACACCGCCCACTCGAAGGCCGAGTCGGGACCCGCGCCCTCGAAGGCCCCGCCCCGGGTGTCCAGCAGCACCGTGCAGCGGGCGCGCTGCGGCTGCTCCTCGCGGCGCACCATCAGCTCGCCGTACCGCGCGGTGGAGCGCCAGTGCACGCGGCGCAGGTCGTCGCCGTAGCGGTACCCGCGCGGGATCACGTCGTCGTCGCCCGCCAGCGCCAGCGAGCGCTGCAGGCCCTCGCCGTACCCCTTCGCCTCCCCGCTCAGCCGCACCGGCGGCAACGCCTCCACGCGCGGGATCACGGTCAGGGTGTCGTACGTCGAGAAGGACCGGGTCAGCTCGCACAGCCCGAAAGGGTCGGTCAGGCGCAGTTGGAGCGGGCCCAGCGGATAGCGGCCGCGCAGGTCGGAGCGGACCCGGTAGGACACCTCGCGGCGACCGCCCGGCTCCACCCGGTCGAGCACGAAGCGGGGGCGCGGTCCGAGCACGTAGGGCACCCGGTCCTGGAGCATCAGCAGGCCCGTGGGCAGCCGCGAGACGTTGTCGATCCGCAGGTGCACCCGGGCCTCGCTGCCCGCGGGCACCCGCCCGGGGGAGAGCCGGCGGCTGCCCGCGACCCGGTACCGGGTGCGGTAGAGCACGGTCGCGCAGAGCAGCGGCAGCACACCCAGCAGCAGTCCGACGCGCAGCAGGTCGCTCTGGCCGAGGACGTAGGCGCAGACCGCGGCGGCGATACCGGCGGCCAGGAAGGAACGCCCGCGGGTGGTCAGACCGGCCAGGGCGGTGCGGATGCCACCGCCCTCGCCCCGGTCGTCCTGGGACCGGTCCGCCCCCCCGGCGTCCATCACAGCCTCCGCGGCGGTTGCCGGTCGTACGCCGGCGAGCCGTGGCCCACGCCGAAGCCCGTCTGCTGCTGCGACGCCGCGGGCACCGGGGTGCGCTGCAGGATCTCCTGGACGACCTGCTCGGCGGTGCGGCGGTTGAGCTGCGCCTGGGCGGTGGGCAGCAGGCGGTGGGCCAGGACGGCGACCGCGAGGGCCTGCACGTCGTCCGGCAGCGCGTACTCCCGGCCGCTCAGGGCGGCGGACGCCTTCGCCGCGCGCAGCAGATGCAGCGTGGCGCGCGGCGAGGCGCCGAGTCTGAGGTCCGGGTGGGTGCGCGTGGCGCCGACCAGGTCGACGGCGTACCGCCGCACCGGGTCGGCGACGTGGACGGCCCGGACCGTCTCGATCAGCTTCAGGATGTCGTGCGCGTGTGCCACCGGCTGCAGGTCGTCCAGCGGGTTCACCCCGCCGTGCACGTCGAGCATCTGCAGCTCGGCTTCCGGGCTGGGATAGCCGATGGAGACCCGCGCCATGAAGCGGTCGCGCTGCGCCTCCGGCAGCGGGTAGGTGCCCTCCATCTCGACCGGGTTCTGCGTCGCCACCACCATGAAGGGGCTGGGCAGCTCGTAGGTCTGGCCGTCGATGGTGACCTGGCGCTCCTCCATCGACTCCAGCAGCGCCGACTGCGTCTTCGGCGAGGCGCGGTTGATCTCGTCGCCGATCACCACCTGCGCGAAGATCGCGCCCGGTTTGAACTCGAAGTCACGGCGCTGCTGGTCCCAGATGGACACCCCGGTGATGTCCGAGGGCAGCAGGTCCGGCGTGAACTGGATCCGGCGCACGGAGCAGTCGACGGACCGGGCCAGCGCCTTGGCCAGCATGGTCTTGCCGACGCCCGGGACGTCCTCGATCAACAGGTGGCCCTCGGCGAGCAGCACGGTCAGCGAGAGCCGTACGACCTCGGGCTTGCCCTCGATCACGGCCTCCACGGAACCGCGCACCCGCTCCACCACAGCGGTCAGATCATCCCCCACGCTCGAATACGCTCGCGCGGGGGCACCCCCCTGGCTCGCTCGATCGTCATAGGTCGTCACCGGCCCTCCTCGGCCTTTCCCCGCGCTTCGTGAGAAGCGGGAGTACCCCAACGTGCCGGGCCGGCCCCCGGATCGCGGACCGGCCCACCCCGAATCACGGACAGCGCGCCGAAAAAGTTCCGCGCGACACCACTTCACGCATTCTTGCTGCCGTTACCGATTCGTGTCACTCGCCTGTGGGCAACTGGCCGCGATATTTCGGGCCTTGCGGCCTTTTGCGGCGCTTGCGCGGTGGGAGTCATCGGGGCGGGCGACCGGGTCAGGCGGGAGCGATCTCGCGCAGCAGACCCGTCTTCACGTCGAAGACGAAACCGCGCACGTCCTCGGTGTGCAGCAGGAACGGTGAGGTGCGCACCCGCTCGATCGACTGCCGCACGTCCTGGTCGGCGTCCCGGAAGGCCTCCACCGCCCACGCCGGGCGCTGGCCGACCTCCAGCTCCAGGTCGTGCCGGAACTCCTCGGTGAGGGACTCCATGCCGCACCCGGTGTGGTGGATGAGGACCACACTGCGGGTGCCGAGCGCCCGCTGGCTGATGGTGAGCGAGCGGATCACGTCGTCGGTGACGACACCGCCCGCGTTGCGGATGGTGTGGCAGTCACCGAGCTTCAGGCCGAGCGCGGCGTGCAGGTCGAGGCGCGCGTCCATGCAGGCCACGACGGCGACGCGCTGGACGGGACGGGCGTCCATCCCGGGGTCGGTGAACGCGGCGGCGTAGCGCTCGTTCGCCTCGACGAGCCGGTCGGTGACGGTGCGGTCGCCGGCCTTCGCGGATTCGGAGCCGACGGGTACCGATGCAGAAGTCGTCATATCCATGACGTTACTGGCCGACCTCCTCCGCGGCCCGCTGCGAAGCGGGACAAAGAACGTCATCGAGGCTTGGTGTGAGCCAACCCACAGGGTGGTGCGCACGCGTCCGTACGAGTGAAAAGCCGCGCGGCACCGGTTTGCGGACGCCGGCGGCCGCGACGCGCAGGCCGGTTGATTGACCGGGCGACAGGGTGGACTAAAGTGACGCGAAGCGGGAGGCGAGGCTCTCACCGCTGGACTGCATTCCCCGGAGACCTGGGCGACGTCCCGCCAGTTCTCCCCACGTGCGCGGCGCGTACGTACGGCTCGGCCTCCTCCCGCTCCCGGCCGGCCGACGCTTCCGGCGCCGGCAGGCCTCCCCTTCACGAGCGGGAGGGGACCCGGCGGTGCGTGACGCCGCGCCGGACCTGAGAGGCCGCCCCACTTGAGCCAGAGTCGACACGTCCCGGTGATGCTCCAGCGGTGTCTGGACCTGCTGGCACCCGCCCTGACGGAGCCGGGGGCCGTGGTCGTCGACTGCACGCTGGGACTCGGCGGACACAGCGAGGCCCTCCTCGAGCGCTTCCCCGAGGCCCGGCTCGTCGCCCTCGACCGGGACAAGGAGGCCCTGCGCCTGTCCGGCGAGCGGCTCGCGCCGTACGGCGAGCGCGCCACCCTCGTGCACGCCGTGTACGACGAGCTGCCCGACGTACTGGACCGGCTGGGCGTCCCGCGCGTCCAGGGCGTGCTGTTCGACCTCGGTGTCTCCTCGATGCAGCTCGACGAGGCGGACCGCGGCTTCGCCTACGCCCAGGACGCCCCGCTCGACATGCGGATGGACCAGACGACCGGCATGAGCGCCGCCGAGGTCCTCAACACCTACCCGCCGGGCGAACTCGTCCGCATCCTGCGCGCGTACGGCGAGGAGAAGCAGGCCAAGCGGATCGTGTCCGCGGTCGTGCGCGAGCGCGAGAAGGAGCCGTTCAGCAACAGCGCGCGCCTCGTGGAGCTGATCCGCGCGGCGCTGCCGCAGGCCGCCAAGCGCACCGGCGGCAACCCGGCCAAGCGCACCTTCCAGGCCCTGCGCATCGAGGTCAACGGCGAACTGTCCGTCCTGGAGCGGGCGATCCCGGCGGCCGTCGGGGCGCTCGCCGTGGGCGGCCGGATCGCGGTGCTGTCGTACCACTCCCTGGAGGACCGGCTGGTCAAGCAGGTGTTCGCGGCGGGGGCGGCCAACACCGCGCCGCCCGGACTGCCGGTCGTCCCCGAACGCTACGCGCCCCGGCTCAAGCTGCTCACGCGCGGTGCCGAACTTCCCACCGAGGAGGAGATCGCCGAGAACCGGCGGGCGGCACCGGCACGGCTGCGCGGAGCCCAGCGCATCAGGGAGTCCATCGAGTGAAGCGAGTGAGGCAGGGCAGGCGCGGGGACGGACGGCCCGCCCCGGCCGGGGGAGGGCGTGTGAGCAGGAAACCCGAACTGAGGGGGAGGGCGGCCCGGCTGGCGCAGCTCCTCCCGCCCGTCGGCGGACGCGGCCATGCGGCCCGGGCCCCGTTCGTCCTCCTGGTGGTCGTCCTCCTCGGCGGCGGCCTGATCGGGCTCCTGGTGCTGAACTCCGCCATGAGCGAGGGCTCCTTCCAGCTGGAAGACCTGAAGAAGGAGACGAAGGAGCTCACCGACGAGGAGCAGTCGTTGCAGCGGGACATCGACGCCTACTCCGCCCCCCGGGCCCTCCAGCGCCGCGCCCGTGAGCTGGGCATGGTGCCCGGCGGCGATCCCGCCTTCCTCGCTCCCGACGGCACGGTCAAGGGTTCGCCGAGACCCGCCTCCGCCGCGGCCACCCCGCTGGTCATCGCCCCCGAGGCGCTCACGGCGCCGGGTACCACCGCGGCCACCCCCGCCCCGAACCCGACTCCCGGCAGGTGACGGAAGTGTCCGACAGGGAACCGCCGCGCCGCCGAGTGCCCGGACCCGCGCGGCCCGCCGGCCCGGGCGGACGGCGACAGCCCGGCCCCGGCGCCCGGCCCACCCGCCGGCCGGCCTCGTCCCCGCAGGCCCCGCCCCGCGCCCTCCGGCTGGGCAGTCCGCGCCCGCGCCTGCGCATGATCGGCCTCGTGCTGACCCTGGTGCTCTGCGCCTTCGTCGTACGGCTGCTCCAGGTGCAGGCCGTCGACGCCGGCACGTACGCCGCCAAGGCCGAGCAGAACCGCTACGTCGTCCACACCCTGCCCGCCGAGCGCGGCGGGATCACCGACCGCAACGGCGTGGCCCTCGCGACCACCGTGGACGCCTACGACATCACCGCCGACCCCACGATGTTCACCCGGGAGCAGCTGGAGGTCGGCGACGGTCCCGAGCAGGCGGCGGCGCTCCTCGCGCCGATCCTCGGAGAGGACCAGGAGAAACTGGTCGAGCGGCTCCGCCCCGAGAACGAGGGACTGCGCTACGTCCGTCTCGCCCGCCGGCAGACCCCGCAGGTGTGGAACCAGATCAAGGACCTGAAGACCGCGCTGACGAAGAAGACGGAGACGGACAAGTCCGCGGTCAACGTCCTCGCGGGCGTCTTCGCCGACCCCAGCAGCAAGCGCGTGTACCCGGGCGGCGACCTCGCCGCCGGCATCATCGGCTGGGTCGGCGCGGACGGCAAGGGCGGCGGCGGCCTGGAACGGAAGCTGAACGACACGCTGGCCGGCGAGGACGGCGAGATCCGCTACGCGCAGTCCGGCGGACGCCAGGTGCCCACCGTCGGTTCCACCGAGACGCCGGCCGTGCCCGGCAGCGACGTCGAGCTCACCATCGACCGCGACATCCAGTGGGCCGCGCAGCACGCCATCAGCGAGCAGGTGAAGAAGTCCCGGGCGGACGGCGGCTACGTCATCGTCCAGGACACGGCCACCGGAGAGATCCTCGCCATGGCCAACTCGCCCGGCTTCGACCCGGGCGACCTCGCCCACGCCGACCCGGACGCGCTGGGCAACGCCGCCCTCCAGGACGCCTTCGAGCCCGGCTCCACCGCCAAGGTGATGTCGATGGCCGCCGTACTGGAGGAGAACGCCGCCACGCCGACGACCCACCTCACCATCCCGAACCGGCTCAAGCGCGGCGACCGGCTCTTCAAGGACGACGTCGACCATCCCACCTGGTACCTCACGCTCAACGGCGTGCTCGCCAAGTCCAGCAACATCGGCACCATCATGGCCACCGGCGAGCTGGGCAGGACCCAGGAGGAGGCCAACAAGGTGCTCTACTCCTACCTGCGCAAGTTCGGCATCGGCGGCTACAGCGGGCTCGGCTTCCCCGGCGAGACCAAGGGCATCCTGGCGCCGCCCGGCCAGTGGTCGACATCGCAGCAGTACACGATCCCTTTCGGCCAGGGCGTCTCCGTGAACGCGCTGCAGGCGGCCTCCGTGTACTCGACCATCGCCAACGGCGGCGTCCGCGTCGAGCCCACCCTGGTACGCGGCACCAAGGGGGACGACGGACGCTTCACCCCGTCCCCCGAGCCCAAGAAGACCCGTGTGATCAGTGAGAAGACGGCGAAGACCCTCTCGCAGATGCTGGAGTCCGTCGTCGACGACGAGGAGGGCACGGGCACCAAGGCCCGTATCCCCGGCTACCGCGTCGCGGGCAAGACGGGCACGGCCAACCGGGTGGATCCGGACACCGGCAAATACCACGGCTACACCTCGTCGTTCGCCGGGTTCGCCCCCGCCGACAAGCCCCGCGTCACCGTCTACTGCGCCATCCAGAACGCCACCGAGGGCAGCTACTTCGGCGGCCAGATCTGCGGCCCCATCTACAAGCAGGTCATGGAGTTCACCTTGAAGACCCTCCAGGTCCCGCCGACCGGGGCCGCCCCCGCGAACCTCCCGGTCACCTTCAAGCCCTGACCCCGGACGACGCATCCCGACCAGCAGCGAGCCCGTACCGAGCCAGCGCCGATTCAGTACCGAGCCACCAGGAACCACCCGTGACAACGATCACCCCCGATCCCGGGAACCAGAGCAGCCCCCGCCCCTCACTTCGCCCGGAAGCGGGTACGCCCGGTACGCTCACCGCCGTGCCACACGCTGATCAGTCCCGAACCACCCAGAAGGGCCACCCCGTGACCTACCCGGGACCGCCCAGGCCGGTGCGGATCTCCGCCACACCCCTCGCGGAACTCGCCGGTCAGCTGGGTGCCACCGCGCCGGACAGCACCGCCCGGGTCACGGGCATCACCCATGACTCGCGCGCCGTCCGCCCCGGTGACCTGTACGCCGCCCTCCCCGGAGCCCGTCTCCACGGCGCCGACTTCGCCACCCAGGCCGCCGGCCTCGGCGCCGTCGCCGTGCTGACCGACCCGGCCGGCGCGGAACGCGTCGCCGCCACCGGACTGCCGGCGCTCGTCGTCGACGACCCGCGCGCGCGGATGGGCGAACTGGCGGCCACGATCTACGGCCACCCCGGCCGCGATCTCCTCCAGATCGGCATCACCGGCACCTCCGGCAAGACCACCACCGCCTACCTCGTCGAGGGCGGCCTGCGCACGGCGAAGTCCACCGGGCTCATCGGCACGGTCGAGATGCGCATCGGCGACGAGCGCATCAAGTCCGAGCGCACCACGCCCGAGGCCACCGACCTCCAGGCGCTGTTCGCGGTGATGCGCGAGCGCGGCACCGAGGCGGTCGCCATGGAAGTCTCCAGCCACGCCCTGGTGCTCGGCCGGGTCGACGCCTGCGTCTTCGACATCGCGGTCTTCACCAACCTCAGCCCGGAGCACATGGAGTTCCACTCCGGCATGGAGGACTACTTCCAGGCCAAGGCGCAGCTCTTCACGCCGGAACGCAGCAGGCTCGGCGTCGTCAACGTCGACGACGAGTACGGGCGCCGCCTCGCGAACGAGGCCACCGTCCCGGTCGTCACCTACTCCGCCGAGGGCCACCCCGACGCCGACTGGCGTGCCGACCAGGTCGAGGTCGGCCCGCTGGACTCGACGTTCACCGTGCTCGGCCCGAAGGGCGAGCGGATCGCCGCCACGTCGCCGCTGGCCGGTCCGTTCAACGTGGCGAACACCCTCGCCGCGATCGTCGCCCTCGCCGCCGCCGGCCTCGACCCGCAGGCCGCCGCCGACGGCATCGCCGCGGTGCCGGGCGTGCCCGGCCGCCTGGAGCGCGTGGACGAGGGGCAGCCCTACTTCGCGGTGGTCGACTACGCCCACAAGACGGACGCCGTCGAATCCGTCCTGAAAGCGCTGCGCAAGGTCACCGAGGGCAAGCTGCACGCCGTGCTCGGCTGCGGCGGCGACCGGGACACCACCAAGCGGGAGCCGATGGGCGCCGCCGTGGCCCGGTTCGCCGACACCGCCGTACTGACCTCCGACAACCCCCGCTCCGAGGACCCCCTCGCGATCCTGGCCACCATGCTCCAGGGCGCGGCGTCCGTACCCGCGTACGAGCGCGGCGAGGTGCAGGTCTTCGAGGACCGGGCCGCCGCGATCGCCGCGGCCGTCGCCCGGGCCGAGCCCGGCGACACCGTGCTGGTGGCGGGCAAGGGACACGAGCAGGGCCAGGACATCGCCGGGGTGGTCCGTCCCTTCGACGACCGCCAGGTGCTTCGCGAAGCCATTCAGAAGACCCAGGGATGAGATCCCGAATGATCCAGATGATCCAGGGGATGAACTTGTGATCGCCCTCTCTCTCGCCGAGATCGCAGAAGTCGTCGGCGGGCAGATGCATGACATACCGGACGCGTCCGCGCAGGTCACCGGTCCGGTCGTCCGGGACTCCCGGGAAGCGGGGCCCGGCTGCCTCTTCGTCGCCTTCGTCGGCGAGCGGGTGGACGGCCACGACTTCGCGTCGGCGGTCGTCGCGGCGGGCGCGGTGGCCGTGCTCGGCTCCCGCCCCGTCGGCGTGCCCGCGATCGTCGTGGACGACGTCCAGGCGGCCCTCGGCGCCCTCGCCCGGCACGTCGTGCGGCGCCTCGGCGCCACCCTCGTCGCCCTCACCGGGTCCGCCGGCAAGACCAGCACCAAGGACCTCATCGCCCAGGTGCTGCGCCGCAAGGCACCCACGGTGTTCACGCCGGGCTCCCTCAACAACGAGATCGGGCTGCCGCTCACCGCGCTCACCGCCACCGAGGAGACGAGGTTCCTCGTCCTGGAGATGGGCGCCCGCGGCATCGGCCACATCCGCTACCTCGCCGAACTGACCCCGCCGAAGGTCGGTCTCGTCCTCAATGTCGGCTCCGCGCACATCGGCGAGTTCGGCGGCCGGGAGCAGATCGCCCAGGCCAAGGGCGAACTCGTCGAGGCGCTGCCGCCGGCCGAGGAGGGCGGCACCGCGATCCTCAACGCGGACGACCCGCTCGTACGGGCCATGGCCTCCCGAACGAAGGCGAAGGTGGTTCTTTTCGGAGAGTCCGACGAAGCGGACGTCTCCGCCGAGAATGTGCGACTCACGGACAGCGGACAGCCTGCCTTCAGGCTTCACACACCCTCCGGTGCAAGCGATGTGACCATGCGCCTGTACGGTGAGCACCACGTGTCGAACGCGCTCGCCGCGGCCGCCGTCGCCCACGAGTTGGGCATGTCCGCAGACGAGATCGCCACCGCGCTCTCCGAGGCGGGCTCCCTCTCCCGCTGGCGGATGGAGGTCACCGAGCGCCCGGACGGCGTGACGGTCGTCAACGACGCCTACAACGCGAACCCCGAGTCCATGCGAGCCGCCCTGCGCGCGCTCGTGGCGATGGGCAAGGGACGCCGTACGTGGGCGGTGCTCGGTCGGATGGCCGAGCTCGGGGACGAGGCGCTCGCCGAGCACGACGCGGTCGGGCGGCTCGCCGTCCGGCTCAACGTCAGCAAGCTCGTCGCGGTCGGGGGCAGGGAAGCCCGATGGCTGCAACTGGGCGCATACAACGAGGGTTCGTGGGGTGAGGAGTCGGTGCACGTGTCCGACGCACAGGCGGCGGTCGACCTGTTGCGCAGCGAGTTGCGCCCAGGGGACGTCGTGCTCGTGAAGGCGTCCCGTTCGGTGGGTCTGGAGAGCGTCGCCGCGGCGCTGCTGGAGACCGGCGCCGAGGGTGAGGTTGCCGCCCGATGATGAAGCAGATCCTGTTCGCAGGAGTCATCGGCCTGTTCCTGACGCTGGTCGGCACGCCGCTGCTGATCAAGCTCCTGGCCCGCAAGGGCTACGGCCAGTACATCCGCGACGACGGCCCGCGCGAGCACGCCAGCAAGCGCGGTACGCCGACCATGGGTGGCATCGCCTTCATCTTCGCGACGGTCGCCGCGTACTTCCTCGCCAAGGTGATCACCGGCTACCTGGAAGAGCCCGAGGTCGACACCGCGCCGACCTTCTCGGGTCTGCTGGTGCTCGGCCTGATGGTGGGCATGGGCCTGGTCGGCTTCCTCGACGACTACATCAAGATCGTCAAACGGCGTTCGCTGGGCCTTCGGGCCAAGGCGAAGATGGCCGGCCAGCTGATCGTCGGCATCGCCTTCGCCGTGCTCTCGCTGCAGTTCGCGGACAACCGCGGCAACACCCCGGCGTCCACCAAGCTGTCGTTCATCACCGACTTCGGCTGGTCGATCGGCCCGGTGCTGTTCGTCATCTGGGCGCTGTTCATGATCCTCGCCATGTCGAACGGCGTGAACCTCACCGACGGTCTGGACGGTCTGGCCACCGGCGCCTCCGTCCTGGTCTTCGGCGCCTACACCTTCATCGGCGTCTGGCAGTTCCAGGAGTCCTGCGCCAACGCGCTGACCCTGACCAACCCGGGCGCCTGCTACGAGGTGAGGGACCCCCTCGACCTCGCGGTGGTCGCGTCCGCGCTGATGGGCTCCTGCCTCGGCTTCCTGTGGTGGAACACCTCGCCGGCCAAGATCTTCATGGGCGACACCGGTTCGCTCGCACTCGGCGGTGTGCTCGCGGGTCTGGCGATCTGCTCGCGCACCGAACTGCTGATGGCCATCCTCGGCGGCCTGTTCGTGCTGATCACGATGTCGGTGGTCATCCAGGTCGGATCCTTCCGCCTCACCGGCAAGCGGGTCTTCCGGATGGCGCCACTCCAGCACCACTTCGAACTCAAAGGCTGGTCCGAGGTCCTTGTCGTGGTCCGTTTCTGGATCATCCAGGGCATCTGCGTGATCGTCGGACTGGGCCTCTTCTACGCGGGATGGGCAGCGGACAAGTGACCTCCTCCTCGGTGCCTTTCGACTTCCAGGGCAAGCACGTCACCGTCGCCGGACTCGGCGTCTCCGGAGTCCCGGCGGCCAGGGTCCTGCACGGCCTGGGCGCGCGGGTCACCGTCGTCAACGACGGCGACGACGAGCGCGCGCGGGCGCAGGCGGCCGAGCTGGAAGCGCTCGGCGTCACCGTGCGCCTCGGCGACGGCGCGACCCTGCCGGAGGGCACCGAGCTGATCGTCACCGCGCCCGGCTGGAAGCCGGACAAGCCGCTGTTCACGGCGGCGCGCGAAGCCGGCGTCCCGGTCTGGGGCGACGTCGAACTGGCCTGGCGCCTGCGCGGCCCCGGCGCCGCGCCGTGGCTGGCCGTCACCGGCACCAACGGCAAGACCACCACCGTCCAGATGCTGGCGTCGATCCTGAAGGCCGCGGGCCTGCGCACCGCGGCCGTCGGCAACATCGGCGTCTCGCTGCTGGACGCGGTCACCGGCGAAGAGGACTACGACGTACTGGCCGTGGAGCTGTCCAGCTACCAGCTCCACTGGGCGCCCTCCCTGCGCGCCCACTCGGCCGCCGTCCTCAACCTCGCCCCCGACCACCTCGACTGGCACGGCTCCATGGAGGCCTACGCCGCCGACAAGGGCCGTATCTACGAGGGCAACCAGGTCGCCTGCGTCTACAACGCGGACGCCACCGGCAAGCCGTCCACCGAGGACCTGGTCCGCGAGGCCGACGTCGAGGAGGGCTGCCGGGCCGTCGGCTTCACCCTGGGCACCCCCGGCCCCTCCCAACTCGGCGTCGTGGAGGGCATCCTGGTCGACCGCGCCTTCGTCGAGAACCGGCAGAAGAACGCCCAGGAACTCGCCGAGGTCTCCGACGTCGACCCGCCCGCCCCGCACAACATCGCCAACGCCCTCGCCGCGGCGGCCCTCGCCCGTGCCTACGGCGTGCCCGCCGCCGCCGTGCGGGACGGGCTGCGTGCCTTCACACCCGACGCCCACCGCATCGCGCACGTGGCCGACGTCGACGGCGTGGCGTACGTGGACGACTCCAAGGCCACCAACACCCACGCCACCGAGGCCTCTTTGGCGGCGTACGACTCGATCGTCTGGATCGCCGGCGGGCTCGCCAAGGGCGCGACCTTCGACGAGCTGGTCACCGGGGCGGCCGAGCGGCTGCGCGGGGCGGTGCTGATCGGTGCCGACCGCGCCCTGATCCGCGAAGCCCTGGCGCGACACGCCCCCGAGGTACCCGTGGTCGACCTCGACCGGACCGACACTGGGGCGATGCTCCAGGCCGTTCAGGAGGCCCAGCGGCTCGCCCGGCCCGGCGACACGGTCCTGCTGGCCCCGGCCTGTGCCTCCATGGACATGTTCACCAATTACAACAAGCGCGGCGACGCGTTCGCGGAGGCCGTTCGCGAACTCGGCGCCTGACCCGGCAGCCTCCTGCGCCGGGCGACTTCGGGAGGACGTGTTGGGACGGTCCATGCCGACGTACAGCGGAGGCCCGCATGCCGGGTAGTCCCCAGAGCCGTACCGGGCATCCGCCCGTACAGCGGACCGTCAAGCGACCCGCCGCGCCGGGCCCGCGGCACGAGAACCCCGCGCTCCGCCTCTACCACCGCCTCCGCCGTGCCTGGGACCGGCCGCTGACCGCTTACTACCTGATCTCCGGCGGCAGTGCGCTGATCACCGTGCTCGGTCTGGTGATGGTCTACTCGGCCTCCCAGATCACCGCGCTCCAGCTGTCGCTGCCGGGGTCGTACTTCTTCCGCAAGCAGGCCCTGGCCGCGCTGATCGGTGCCGGGCTGCTGGTGGCCGCCATGAAGATGCCGGTGAAACTGCACCGGGCGCTGGCCTACCCGATCCTCGCCGGTGCCGTCTTCCTGATGATCCTGGTACAGGTGCCGGGGATAGGGGTGGCGGTCAACGGCAACCAGAACTGGATCTCGCTGGGCGGCTCCTTCCAGATCCAGCCCAGCGAGTTCGGCAAGCTGGCCCTGGTGCTGTGGGGCGCGGACCTGCTGGCCCGCAAGCAGGACAAGAGGCTGCTGACGCAGTGGAAGCACATGCTGGTGCCGCTGGTGCCGGCCGCGTTCATGCTGCTCGGGCTGATCATGCTCGGCGGCGACATGGGTACGGCGATCATCCTGACGGCGATCCTGTTCGGCCTGCTCTGGCTCGCGGGCGCGCCCACGCGGCTGTTCGCCGGTGTGCTCTCGATCGCCGTGCTGCTCGGCTTCATCCTCATCAAGACCAGCCCCAACCGCATGGCCCGGCTCGGCTGCCTGTTCGCCGCCGATCCGGGTCCGAACGACTCCTGTTGGCAGGCCGTGCACGGCATCTACGCCCTCGCCTCGGGCGGACTGTTCGGTTCCGGGCTCGGCGCCAGTGTGGAGAAATGGGGCCAACTGCCCGAGGCGCACACCGACTTCATCTTCGCCGTCACCGGTGAGGAACTGGGCCTGGCGGGGACGCTGTCGGTGCTCGCCCTCTTCGCGGCTCTAGGCTATGCGGGTATCCGCGTGGCCGGACGTACGGAGGACCCCTTCGTGAGGTATGCCGCGGGAGGCGTGACCACCTGGATCACGGCGCAGGCCGTGATCAACATCGGTGCGGTCCTCGGGCTGCTGCCGATCGCCGGTGTCCCCCTCCCGCTGTTCTCCTACGGGGGTTCCGCCCTGCTGCCGACCATGTTCGCCATCGGACTGCTGATCGCCTTCGCGCGCGACGAGCCCGGTGCGCGGGCGGCGCTTGCGCTGCGGCAACCTCGCTTTGGTAGAAAGCGGGGGGCCGGGGGTGCCGGCTCCAAGCGGAGCCCCCGGAGTTGGAACACGATGCGACGGCGCGCCTCAGCGGCGCGCTCGTCCGGAGAGCGGTGAATTTCGGTGCATGTCGTACTCGCCGGCGGAGGAACCGCGGGCCACATCGAGCCCGCGCTCGCCCTCGCGGACGCACTGCGCAGGCAGGATCCGACCGTGGGGATCACGGCCCTGGGCACGGAACGCGGCCTCGAGACCCGCCTCGTACCCGAGCGCGGGTACGAGCTGGCGCTGATCCCGGCCGTCCCGCTGCCGCGCAAGCCCACCCCCGAACTGATCACCGTCCCGGGCCGGCTGCGCGGCACCATCAAGGCGGCCGAGCAGATCCTGGAACGCACCAGGGCGGACGCCGTGGTCGGCTTCGGCGGCTACGTCGCCCTGCCCGGCTACCTCGCGGCCAAGCGGCTCGGTGTGCCGATCGTCATCCACGAGGCCAACGCCCGCCCGGGCCTGGCCAACAAGATCGGCTCGCGGTACGCCGCGCAGGTCGCCGTCTCCACCCCCGACAGCAAGCTGCGCAACTCCCGCTACATCGGCATCCCGCTGCGCCGCTCCATCGCCACCCTCGACCGGGCCGCCGTGCGCCCCGAGGCCCGGGCGGCGTTCGGGCTCGACCCCAATCTGCCGACGCTGCTGGTCACCGGCGGCTCGCAGGGCGCCCGGCGGCTCAACGAGGTGATCCAGCAGGTCGCCCCCTGGCTCCAGCAGGCGGGCATCCAGATCCTGCACGCGGTCGGCCCGAAGAACGAACTGCCGCAGGTGCACCAGATGCCGGGGATGCCCCCGTACATCCCGGTAAGTTACCTGGACCGGATGGACCTCGCGTACGCCGCGGCCGACATGATGCTGTGCCGTGCGGGCGCGATGACCGTCGCCGAACTCTCCGCCGTCGGGCTCCCGGCCGCCTACGTTCCGCTGCCCATCGGCAACGGCGAACAGCGGCTCAACGCCCAGCCGGTGGTCAAGGCGGGCGGTGGACTGCTGGTGGACGACGCGGAACTGACGCCCGAGTGGCTGCAGCACAACGTCCTGCCCGTGCTGTCCGACCCGCACCGGCTGTACGAGATGTCCCGTGCCGCCGCCGAGTTCGGCCGCCGGGACGCCGACGACCTGCTCGTCGGCATGGTGTACGAGGCGATCGCCGCCCGTGCGCACCGCTAGCCAGGAATGACGGAGGGCAGGGAGCGTGGCCGGACCGACCGCCGCCGAGCGCGGTGTACGCCAGCAGAAGCCGTCCGGCCCGCGCGGGCCGCGGCGGTTCGGCCCGCCCCGTCTTCGTACGATCATCATCCTGGCGGTCGCCCTCGTGCTCGTCGCGAGCGGGACCGTCTGGCTGCTCTACGGCTCGAACTGGACGCGCGTGGACAGCGTGTCGGTCTCGGGGACCCGTGTCCTGACACCCGCCCAGGTGCGTGAGGCCGCCGACGTGCCCGTCGGCGACCCGCTGATCTCCGTCGACACCGGCGAACTCGAGGCGCGGCTGCGGCGGGAATTGCCCCGTATCGACGAGGTCGGCGTGGAACGTTCCTGGCCGCACGGGATCGAACTCAAAGTGACGGAGCGTACCCCGGTCCTGGTTGCTCAAAAGGGCCGAAAGTTCGTGGAAGTGGACGATGAAGGCGTCCGTTTCGCCACGGTCTCCCGGGCGCCGAAAGGCGTTCCCACGCTGAAATTGGAGCCCGCCCGTTCCGGAACGACGGCGGCGAGTCTGCGCCGCTTCGACGAGGACCGTCTGGTGCGTGAAGCGGTGCGGGTGGCCGGCCGTCTTCCGGACGCGGTCGCGAAGGACGCGCGGGTGGTCAAGGTCCGTTCCTACGACGACATCTCGCTGGAGTTGAGTGGCGGCCGGACCGTGGTGTGGGGGAGCGGTGAGCAGGGTGTGCGGAAGGCGCGTGTGCTCACCGCGCTGATGAAAGCGACGCCCGACGCGCGGCACTTCGACGTGAGCGCGCCCACCGCACCGGCGTCATCAGGGAGTTGACGGGTATACGCGCAGGCCAGCACCCTGGTTGGGCAGCGCTACGGCTGATCACATAGGGTGAAAAGAAAAACGGGAGGTTCGGCGTGTTCGTTGAACGTGCGCCACTTGTCGACTTAGTGTCCTGTTCAGAAGACTCCAAGGAACGGACACACTGGTAACCCTAAACTTCAGCGTTAGGGTTCGGGTCGGCGCTACGGACCGTCCCATTCGGCATCAGTCGTCGGGTCGCGGGGGCAGCAGTGCTCCGGCGCATCGACGACACGTAACTCGAGGCGAGAGGCCTTCGACGTGGCAGCACCGCAGAACTACCTCGCAGTCATCAAAGTCATCGGTGTCGGCGGCGGTGGTGTCAATGCCATCAACCGGATGATCGAGGTCGGTCTCAAGGGCGTCGAGTTCATCGCCATCAACACCGACGCGCAAGCTCTGTTGATGAGCGACGCCGACGTCAAGCTCGACGTCGGCCGCGAACTCACCCGCGGACTCGGCGCCGGAGCCAACCCGGCCGTCGGCCGCAAGGCCGCCGAGGACCACCGCGAGGAGATCGAGGAGGTCCTCAAGGGGGCCGACATGGTCTTCGTGACGGCCGGTGAAGGCGGCGGCACCGGCACCGGCGGCGCGCCCGTCGTGGCCAACATCGCCCGCTCGCTGGGCGCCCTCACCATCGGCGTGGTCACCCGCCCGTTCACCTTCGAGGGGCGGCGCCGCGCCAACCAGGCCGAGGACGGCATCGCCGAACTCCGCGAAGAGGTCGACACCCTCATCGTCATCCCCAACGACCGGCTGCTGTCCATCTCGGACCGCCAGGTCAGCGTGCTCGACGCGTTCAAGTCCGCCGACCAGGTGCTGCTGTCCGGTGTGCAGGGCATCACCGACCTCATCACCACGCCGGGCCTCATCAACCTGGACTTCGCCGACGTCAAGTCGGTCATGTCCGAGGCCGGTTCGGCCCTCATGGGCATCGGCTCGGCCCGCGGCGACGACCGCGCGGTGGCCGCGGCCGAGATGGCGATCTCCTCACCGCTGCTCGAAGCCTCCATCGACGGCGCCCGGGGCGTGCTGCTCTCCATCTCCGGCGGCTCCGACCTCGGCCTGTTCGAGATCAACGAGGCCGCCCAGCTGGTCAGCGAGGCCGCCCACCCAGAGGCCAACATCATCTTCGGCGCGGTCATCGACGACGCCCTGGGCGACGAGGTCCGGGTCACCGTGATCGCGGCCGGCTTCGACGGGGGCCAGCCGCCGTCCAAGCGGGACAACGTCCTCGGTTCCTCCTCCGCCAAGCGCGAGGAGCCCGCCCCGGTGCGGCAGACCGAGAGCCGTCCGTCCTTCGGGTCGCTCGGCAGCGTCAAGCCGAAGGAGGACCCGGAGCCGGCCCCCGCCCCGGAGCCGGTGAGCGACCTGCCGCCGGTCTCCGCGCCGCCGGTGCCGCCGTCCCGGAGCTACTCGGACAGCGCCGCCGAGGAACTGGACGTGCCGGACTTCCTGAAGTGATAGGACAGCGCGACACCGTGAACGGCGCGCACTTCGGCTTCACCGACCGGTGGGGCGGAGTGAGCGCCGTTCCGTACGAGGAGCTCAATCTCGGCGGCGCGGTCGGCGACGACCCCGGCGCCGTCATGGCCAACCGGGAGCTGGCGGCCGAGTCGCTGGGTGTCGAGGCGGCCCGGGTCGTCTGGATGAACCAGGTGCACGGCGCCGACGTCGCCGTGGTCGACGGGCCCTGGGGGGACGGCCCGGTCGCGCGGGTCGACGCGGTCGTCACCGCCGAACGCGGTCTCGCCCTGGCCGTCCTCACCGCCGACTGCGTGCCCGTCCTGCTGGCCGACCCCGTCGCCGGCGTCGCCGCCGCGGCCCACGCGGGCCGGCCCGGCCTGGTCGCCGGGGTCGTCCCCGCCGCCGTACGGGCCATGACGGAACGCGGCGCCGACCCGGCCCGGATCGTCGCCCGCACCGGGCCCGCCGTGTGCGGCCGGTGCTACGAGGTGCCGGAGCGGATGCGGGCCGAGGTCGCCGAGGCCGAACCGGCGGCGTACGCCGAGACGAGCTGGGGCACACCGGCGGTGGACGTGAGCGCCGGCGTGCACGCACAGCTCGAACGCCTCGGGGTGTGCGACCGGGCGCAGTCGCCGGTGTGCACCCTGGAGTCGAAGGACCACTTCTCGTACCGACGCGACCGCACCACCGGGCGGCTCGCGGGCTATGTCTGGCTGGACTGATGGGGCATGACGGACCGTAAGCAGGAACTCGCCGCGAATCTGGCGAAAGTGGAGGAGCGCATCGCCGCCGCGTGCGCGGCCGCGGGGCGCCGCCGCGACGAGGTGACCCTGATCGTGGTCACCAAGACCTACCCGGCGGACGATGTGCGCCTCCTGGCCGGACTCGGCGTCCGCCATGTCGCCGAGAACCGCGACCAGGACGCGGCGCCCAAGGCCGCCGCATGCTCGGATCTGCCGCTTTCGTGGCATTTCGTCGGCCAGTTGCAGACCAACAAAGTGCGCTCCGTGGTCGGTTACGCGGACGTCGTGCAGTCCATCGACCGTGCCAGGCTCGTCACGGCTCTGTCGAGGGAGGCCGTGCGGGCCGGGCGCGAGGTGGGCTGCCTCCTCCAGGTCGCGCTCGACGCGGGGGAGAGCGGGACGGGCGGGCGCGGCGGGGTCCCGCCCGCGGGAATCGAAGAGTTGGCCGACCTGGTCGCCCGGTCCGAGGGGCTGCGGCTCGACGGGCTGATGACCGTGGCCCCGCTGACCGGCGAGTATGCGGGGCGCCAACAGGCGGCGTTCGAGCGCCTCATGGATTTGTCGACCTACGTGCGCCGAACCCATCCGGCTGCGAACATGGTCTCCGCGGGAATGAGTGCGGACCTCGAGCAGGCCGTGGCCGCCGGAGCGACACATGTGCGCGTCGGCAGTGCGGTACTCGGAGTCCGCCCGAGGCTCGGGTAACGTCGCCAAGAAGTCGGACCACAGCAGAAAATATGGTCATTACCGCCGAAAGGCGGAAGTAACGACCTCGTGGATCGCGGGCATTTGGCAGTCGTCAGCCGATCCACCACAGAGCGGAGGACTCAGAGCATGGCCGGCGCGATGCGCAAGATGGCGGTCTACCTCGGCCTCGTGGAGGACGATGGGTACGACGGCCGGGGGTTCGACCCCGACGACGACTTCGAACCGGAACTGGACCCGGAGCCCGAGCGGGACCACCGGCGGCACGAACCGGCGCACCAGCCGCTCGGTTCACATCAGCCCCTAAGGGACGAAGAGGTACGAGTCGTACAACCGCCCGCACAGCGTGAGCCGGTGCCCCGTGCCACTTCGCTCGCGGCGGAATCGGGGCGCCCGGCGCGTATCGCGCCCGTGGCATCCATCACACAAGAACGCGCAAGCCTGGAAAAGAGCGCACCGGTCATCATGCCCAAGGTCGTGTCCGAACGAGAGCCCTACCGGATCACCACACTTCACCCCCGGACCTACAACGAGGCCCGTACCATCGGGGAACACTTCCGTGAGGGCACGCCGGTGATCATGAATCTCACTGAGATGGATGACACAGATGCGAAGCGACTTGTCGACTTTGCGGCCGGTTTGGTGTTTGGTCTTCACGGCAGTATCGAGCGGGTGACGCAGAAGGTGTTCCTGCTGTCTCCTGCTAACGTCGATGTCACGGCGGAGGACAAGGCCCGCATCGCAGAGGGCGGGTTCTTCAACCAGAGCTGAGACGCACCACCGGTACAGAGCAAGAACGCGGATCCGACAACGGGTCCGAGAGATGGTTCAGGGGAGAGGGAAGCACAGGTCATGAGCGTGGTCCTGGATGTCGTCTACATCGCGCTGATGTGCTTCCTCATCGTGCTCATCTTCCGGTTGGTCATGGACTACGTCTTCCAGTTCGCCCGCTCGTGGCAACCCGGCAAGGCGATGGTGGTCGTTCTGGAGGCCACCTACACCGTCACAGATCCACCGTTGAAGCTTCTGCGGCGGTTCATCCCGCCGCTGCGTCTCGGGGGCGTGGCGCTCGACCTGTCCTTCTTCGTACTGATGATCATCGTCTACATCCTGATCTCGATCGTGAGCCGGCTGTGATCGATGAGAGAGATACGGGCTTGCCGAATGCCGACGACAACGTTGAGGTGAAGAGATGCCGTTGACCCCCGAGGACGTGCGGAACAAGCAGTTCACGACCGTCCGCCTCCGAGAAGGCTATGACGAGGACGAGGTCGATGCCTTCCTCGACGAGGTCGAAGCCGAACTGACCCGACTGCTCCGCGAGAACGAGGACCTGCGCGCCAAACTGGCCGCGGCGACGCGCGCGGCTGCGCAGAACCAGCAGAACATGCGCAAGCCCCCGGAGTCGCCGCAGGATCAGCAGCAGCACCAGCAGCAGCAGGGCCCGCCGCAGCAGGGCGGCATGCCCCAGCAGGGCATGCGAGGTCCCGGCGCTCCGGTGCCCGCCGGCATATCGGGCCCGCCGCAGCAGCAGATGGGTGGCCCCATGGGTGGTCCGCCCCAGCTGCCGAGCGGTGCCCCGCAGCTGCCCGCCGGCCCCGGCGGACAGGGTGGCCCGCAGGGTCCCGGCCCGATGGGCCAGGGTCCGGGGCCGATGGGCCAGGGCGGCCCCGGTCCGATGCAGGGCCAGATGGGCCCCGGCCCGATGGGCGGCCCCATGGGCGGCCCGCAGGGGCACGGCGGCCCCGGTGGTCCCGGTGGCATGCCCGGTCAGGGCGGCCCCGGTGGCGACAGCGCCGCCCGTGTCCTGTCGCTGGCCCAGCAGACCGCCGACCAGGCGATCGCCGAGGCCCGTTCCGAGGCCAACAAGATCGTCGGCGAGGCGCGTTCGCGTGCCGAGGGCCTGGAGCGGGACGCCCGTGCCAAGGCCGACGCCCTGGAGCGGGACGCGCAGGAGAAGCACCGCGTCGCGATGGGCTCCCTGGAGTCCGCACGCGCCACGCTGGAGCGCAAGGTCGAGGACCTGCGCGGCTTCGAGCGCGAGTACCGGACGCGGCTGAAGTCGTACCTGGAGTCGCAGCTGCGTCAGCTGGAGACCCAGGCGGACGACTCGCTCGCCCCGCCGCGTACGCCCGCGACGGCCTCTCTGCCGCCGTCCCCGGCGCCTTCCATGGCACCGGCCGGCGCGAGTGCCCCGTCGTACGGCGGCGGCAACCAGTCGATGGGCAACGGGCCGAGCCAGAACGGGCCGTCCTACGGCGGTCAGCAGCAGATGTCGCCGGCGATGACCCAGCCGATGGCTCCGGTGCGGCCGCAGGGCCCGTCGCCGATGGGGCAGGCGCCGTCGCCGATGCGAGGGTTCCTCATCGACGAGGACGACAACTGACGGGTTGACGAACGGTAGTACGGCGTAGCCGTCGGCAGCGTTCAGGGCGGGCCCCGGGTTTCTGACCCGGGGCCCGCCCTTGTCGTGTGCGCGGTGCGGGGTGTCGGTGTGGGTCCGGGACCCACCGCCCGCCCGTGCCGGCCTGGGACACGGCCCAGGCCGTTCACCAGGCCGGTTCAGGCTCTGAGGGAGGGCACGACGGTCCGCGGCTGCGCGAGTACGGCAGAAGGGCCCGGCCGCCTTCCGGGATGCTGGTGGTCGACCAACAGCATCCCTTCCGGTGACCGGGCCCTTCTGCCGTACTCCCCGGGGATTACTGCTTGCGCAGCCGGAACGTCAGGGACAGGCCCTCGTCCGTGAACGGCTGCCCGTACGTGTCGTCCGCCTCGCCCTGTGCGAAGTCCGTGGCGAGGACCTCGTCGGAGATCAGGCCCGAGTGGCCGGTCAGGGCGGCGATCGTCGCCGGGTCCGTGGCCGTCCAGCGCAGGGCGATCCGGTCGGCCACGTCGAGGCCGCTGTTCTTGCGGGCCTCCTGGATCAGGCGGATCGCGTCCCGGGCGAGGCCCGCGCGGCGGAGCTCCTCCGTGATCTCCAGGTCGAGCGCCACCGTCGCGCCCGAGTCGGAGGCGACCGACCAGCCCTCGCGCGGCGTCTCCGTGATGATCACCTCGTCGGGGGCGAGGGTGATCGTCTCGCCGTCGACCTCCACCGACGCCGTGCCCTCGCGCAGGGCGACGGAGAGCGCCGCGGCGTCCGCGTGCGCGACGGCCTTCGCGACGTCCTGGACACGCTTGCCGAACCGCTTGCCCAGCGCCCGGAAGTTGGCCTTCGCGGTCGTGTCGACCAGGGAGCCGCCGACCTCGCTCAGCGACGCGAGGGACTCGACGTTCAGCTCCTCCGTGATCTGCGAGTGCAGCTCGGGGGAGAGGGCGTCGAAGCCGGTCACGCCGATCAGCGCGCGGCTGAGCGGCTGGCGGGTCTTGACGCCCGACTCCGCGCGCGTGGCGCGGCCCAGTTCGACCAGGCGGCGGACGAGTGCCATCTGCTTCGACAGCTCCGGGTCGATCGCCGACAGGTCCGCCTCCGGCCAGGAGGACAGGTGCACGGACTCGGGGGCGCCCGGGGTGACCGGCACGACCAGGTCCTGCCAGACCCGCTCGGTGATGAACGGCGTCAGCGGGGCCATCAGCTTGGTGACCGTCTCGACGACCTCGTGCAGGGTGCGCAGCGCCGCCTTGTCGCCCTGCCAGAAGCGGCGGCGGGAGCGGCGGACGTACCAGTTGGACAGGTCGTCGACGAACGCGGACAGCAGCTTGCCGGCGCGCTGGGTGTCGTAGGCGTCCAGTGCCTGTGTGACCTGGTCGGTGAGCGCGTGCAGTTCGGAGAGCAGCCAGCGGTCCAGGACCGGGCGGTCGGCGGGGGCCGGGTCGGCCTCGCTCGGGGCCCAGGCCGAGGTGCGGGCGTACAGGGCCTGGAAGGCGACCGTGTTCCAGTAGGTGAGGAGCGTCTTGCGGACGACCTCCTGGATGGTGCCGTGGCCGACGCGGCGGGCCGCCCACGGGGAGCCGCCGGCCGCCATGAACCAGCGGACGGCGTCGGCGCCGTGCCGGTCCATCAGCGGGATCGGCTCCAGGGTGTTGCCCAGGTGCTTGGACATCTTGCGGCCGTCCTCGGCGAGGATGTGGCCGAGGCAGACGACGTTCTCGTAGGACGACTGGTCGAAGACGAGGGTGCCGACCGCCATCAGCGTGTAGAACCAGCCGCGGGTCTGGTCGATGGCCTCGGAGATGAACTGCGCCGGGTAGCGGCTCTCGAACAGTTCCTTGTTCTTGTGCGGGTAGCCCCACTGCGCGAACGGCATCGAACCCGAGTCGTACCAGGCGTCGATGACCTCCGGCACGCGCACCGCTTCGAGGGAGCAGCCCTCGTGGGCGCAGGTGAAGGTGACGTCGTCGATGTACGGGCGGTGCGGGTCCAGGGCGGACTGGTCGGTACCGGTCAGTTCGGTCAGTTCGGCGCGGGAGCCGACGACCGTGAGGTGGTCGTCCTCGCAGCGCCAGATGGGCAGCGGGGTGCCCCAGTAGCGGTTGCGGGAGAGCGCCCAGTCGATGTTGTTGTCCAGCCAGTCGCCGTACCGGCCGTGCTTGACCGAGTCCGGGAACCAGTTGGTCTTCTCGTTCTCCTGGAGGAGGCGGTCCTTGACGGCGGTGGTGCGGATGTACCAGGACGGCTGCGCGTAGTACAGCAGCGCGGTGTGGCAGCGCCAGCAGTGCGGGTAGCTGTGCTCGTACGGGATGTGCTTGAAGAGCAGGCCCCGGGTGTCCAGGTCCTCCGTCAGCTTCTCGTCGGCCTTCTTGAAGAAGACGCCGCCGACCAGCGGGACGTCCTCCTCGAAGGTGCCGTCCGGGCGGACCGGGTTGACCACCGGCATGCCGTAGGAGCGGCAGACCTTGAGGTCGTCCTCGCCGAAGGCGGGGGACTGGTGGACCAGACCCGTGCCGTCCTCGGTGGTGACGTAGTCGGCGTTGACCACGTAGTGCGCGGGCTCCGGGAACTCCACCAGCTCGAACGGACGCCGGTACGTCCAGCGCTCCATCTCGGCGCCGGTGAAGGACTGCCCGGTGGTCTCCCAGCCCTCGCCGAGGGCCTTGGCGACCAGCGGCTCGGCGACGACGAGCTTCTCCTCGCCGTCGGTCGCGACGACGTAGGTGACCTCGGGGTGCGCGGCGACCGCGGTGTTGGACACCAGGGTCCAGGGGGTGGTCGTCCAGATCAGGAGCGCGGCCTCGCCGGCCAGCGGGCCCGAGGTCAGGGGGAGGCGGACGTAGACGGACGGGTCGACGACCGTCTCGTAGCCCTGCGCCAGCTCGTGGTCGGACAGGCCGGTGCCGCAGCGGGGGCACCAGGGGGCGACGCGGTGGTCCTGGACCAGCAGGCCCTTGTTGAAGATCTCCTTGAGCGACCACCAGACGGACTCGATGTACTCCGGGTCCATCGTGCGGTACGGGTCCTGGAGGTCGGCCCAGTAGCCCATGCGGGTCGTGAGCTCTTCGAACGCGTCGGTGTGGCGGGTCACCGACTCGCGGCACTTGGCGTTGAACTCGGCGATGCCGTACGCCTCGATGTCCTGCTTGCCGGAGAAGCCGAGCTCCTTCTCCACCGCCAGCTCGACCGGCAGGCCGTGGCAGTCCCAGCCGGCCTTGCGGCCCACGTGGTAGCCGCGCATGGTGCGGAAGCGGGGGAAGACGTCCTTGAAGACGCGGGCCTCGATGTGGTGGGCGCCCGGCATGCCGTTGGCGGTGGGCGGGCCCTCGTAGAACACCCACTCGGGGCGGCCCTCGGACTGCTCCAGGCTCTTGGCGAAGATCTTCTGCTCACGCCAGAAGTCGAGCACCGCGTGTTCGAGCGCGGGCAGGTCGACCTGGGCGGGCACCTGGCGGTACTGCGGCTGCGTATTCAACGAGCTTCCTCCGGCGGACGTGCTGCCTTCCGTCGGAGGGACGAGAGCCGTGCTCCCGCGGTACCACCCTCCTTGGCTCCCCGGTGCGTCGTGTGCGCCGGTGAGCCCCCTCATTGGGGTCGCGAGCCGGTTCTACTCGCCGTGACCGTCCCGTCACGGCTTTCTTCCGGCGGCTCCGGGGTGATCTTCACGTCGCGCTCGCCCCCGGGCTCACACCGTCCCCGGGTCGCTCTGGGCTGCGTACGCCGCTACTCGTCCCCATCCACGCCTTTCGCTGCGCCCAGTGTACGGCGCCGCGGGGACGGAGTCGGACCGGTTTCCGGCGCCCGGGGGAGCGGGGGCGCCGCGGGGGGCGCGTACGGCTTCCGTACGGCGGGTCGTGACCCGAATGCCGTCGTCGGGCGCCCGGCTCCCGGGCGCCCCGGCCGGGAGCCGTCCCGGCGGATTACCCGGCGGGGAGCTGGGCACAACGCATGCATGCTCACCGCGCGGCGCGCGGTGGGCGGGCGAATCGGGCGGCGTGCCCCGTTGCCGTGGGACTCGAGTCGATTTATCGTCCCAGCACGATTCGCGTGCAAGATCACAATATGTGAAGGGGCCGCGGCCATGGTGGCGAAGAAGACCGCCGTACAGCAGTCGGAGGCGACTGCGAAGAAGTCCGCTGCCAAGAAGGCGACGGCCGCCGAGAAGACGCCGCCCGGGAAGAAGACCGCCGCTGTGAAGGCCGCTGCCGAGGAGAGCCCGGGGAAGAGGACCGCGGCGAAGCAGCCGGGCGCCGCGAAGAAGACCGCGGCGAAGAAGACCGCGGCGAAGAAGGCCGCGGCGAAGAAGAGCACGGCCAAGAAAGTGGGCGCGGCCGAGGCCGCGGAGCAGACGGGAGCCACGACGGTGGTTGCGAAGAAGACCCCTGGCACGGCCACGGCGGCCAAGTCCGCCGTTCCCAAGGCCCGCGGCGCCGCGGACCCCGGCGACCTCGCCGTACGCCCCGGCGAGGAACCCTGGACCCCGGCGGAGGTCGAGGAGGCGCGCGGGGAGCTGCGGTCCGAGGCCGACCGGCTGCGCACCGAGATCGACTCCTCCGAGCGGTCGCTGCAGGGCATGATGCGGGACTCCGGGGACGGCGCGGGCGACGACGAGGCGGACACCGGCAGCAAGAACATCACGCGCGAACACGAACTGGCGCTGGCCGCCACCGCGCGCGAGGTGCTCACCCAGACCGAGCGCGCCCTGGAACGCCTGGACGCGGGCACCTACGGCCTGTGCGAGAACTGCGGCAACCCCATCGGCAAGGCGCGCATGCAGGCCTTCCCGAGGGCCACCCTGTGCGTCGAGTGCAAGCAGAGGCAGGAGCGCCGCTACTGAGCAGGTACGGGACGGAAGGCGTGCCGTACCCTCGTCCTCAGTCAGGTACCTAGGTTGAGGGACTCACGTGGCAGAGGCGGAGCGCATCATCGGTACGCCGGACACCCCGGACGCGGCCGGGGACGGACAGGAGCGGCCCGACTCCGAGCAGGAGCAGCCCCCGGAGCGCCCCCGGGGCAGGCGGCGGATCGCCGTGCTGTTCGCGGTCGCGGCGTTCGCGTACCTCCTCGACCTGGTCAGCAAGATGATCGTGGTCGCCAAGCTGGAGCACCAGGAGCCCATCGAGATCGTCGGGGACTGGCTGCGGTTCGTGGCGATCCGCAACGCGGGCGCTGCCTTCGGCTTCGGCGAGGCCTTCACCGTGCTCTTCACGGTGATCGCGGCGGCCGTGATCGTCGTGATCGCCCGCCTCGCGCGCAAGCTCCACAGCCTGCCGTGGGCCGTCGCGCTCGGCCTGCTGCTCGGCGGTGCCCTCGGCAACCTCACCGACCGGATCTTCCGCGCGCCCGGCGTCTTCCAGGGCGCGGTCGTGGACTTCATCGCGCCCAAGCACTTCGCCGTCTTCAACCTCGCCGACTCGGCGATCGTCTGCGGCGGCATCCTGATCGTGATCCTCTCCTTCCGGGGCCTCGACCCGGACGGGACCGTCCACAAGGACTGACCGTCCACAAGGACTGAGCGTCCACAAGGACTGAGCGTCCACAAGGACTGAGCGTCCACGAGGGCCGCGCGTCCACGAGGCCGAGCGCGCGGTCGGGAGTGTCCGACCCGTCCGGCATACTCGACGGGTGAGCACGATTCCCGAGATCCGTACCCTGCCCGTGCCCGACGGCCTGGAGGGCGAGCGCGTCGACGCCGCCATCTCCCGCATGTTCGGCTTCTCCCGTACCAAGGCCGCGGAGCTCGCCGCGGCGGGCAAGGTGCAGGTCGACGGATCGGTGGTCGGCAAGTCCGAGCGCGTCCACGGCGGCGCCTGGCTCGAGGTCGAGATGCCGCAGGCGCCCGCCCCGGTGCAGGTGGTCGCCGAGCCCGTCGAGGGCATGGAGATCGTGCACGACGACGACGACGTGGTCGTGATCGTCAAGCCGGTCGGGGTCGCCGCCCACCCGTCCCCGGGCTGGAGCGGCCCCACGGTCATCGGCGGACTGGCCGCCGCCGGGTACCGCGTCTCCACCTCCGGCGCCGCCGAGCGCCAGGGCATCGTGCACCGCCTCGACGTGGGCACCTCCGGCCTGATGGTGGTCGCCAAGTCCGAGCGGGCGTACACCTCGCTCAAGCGCCAGTTCAAGGAGCGCACGGTCGACAAGCGCTACCACACGCTCGTGCAGGGCCACCCCGACCCGACCAGCGGCACCATCGACGCCCCCATCGGCCGCCACCCCCAGCACGACTACAAGTGGGCCGTCACCGCCGAGGGCAAGCCCTCGGTCACCCACTACGACCTGATCGAGGCCTTCCGTGCCGCCTCCCTGCTCGACGTGAAGCTGGAGACCGGCCGCACCCACCAGATCCGCGTCCACATGGCCGCCCACCGCCACCCCTGCGTCGGCGACCTGACCTACGGCGCCGACCCCACGCTCGCCAAGCGGCTGCGCCTCACCCGCCAGTGGCTGCACGCCGTACGGCTCGGCTTCGAACACCCCGGCGACGGCCAGTGGGTCGAGTACGCCAGCGACTACCCCGAGGACCTCCAGCAGGCCCTGGACCTGGTCCGCGAGGAGACCTACGGATGAGCGCCCCGGACCGGGCGCCGTCGTACGAGGTGCGGGTCGCCGAGGACCCCGGCGACCGGGAGGCGTGCTTCGCCGTGCGCAAGGACGTCTTCGTCGCGGAGCAGAAGGTCCCCGAGGACATCGAGTACGACGCCTACGACGCCGACGCCGTGCACGTCCTGGCGGTCCGGGCGGACGGCGTGCCGCTGGGCACCGGCCGGCTGCTGCACGGCGCGGCCGCCGCGGCGAAGAACGGCGACGGCGACCCGGCCGTCGGCTCCCTGGGCCGGCTCGCGGTGACCGCGCACGCCCGCGGGCTGGGCGTCGGGGCCGCCCTGGTGCGAGCCGTCGAGGAGGCGGCACGCGCGCGTGGACTCACCGCGGTGGACCTGCACGCGCAGACCCACGCCCTGGGTTTCTACGAGCGTCTGGGGTACGAGGCGTACGGACCCGAGTTCCCCGACGCCGGGATCCCCCACCGCGCGATGCGGCGCGCCCTGTAGGCAAAGGCGCCGAACGGGCCGGCGGGGCCGGTGACGTGGCAGGCTTGAGGTCCGCCGTGTGACGCCGAGACCCCGCCGGAGCGGTGACCGTGGACCAGCTGGCCCTGTTGTTCATGCTGCTGCTCGGGGCCCTGCTGAGCGTCCCCGTCGGCGCCCGCCTCGGGCTGCCGGCGCCGGTGCTGATGACGGTCCTCGGGATCGTCCTCGCGCTGCTCGACTTCGTGCCCGACGTCGACATCCCGCCCGAGCTGATCCTGCCCGCGCTGCTGCCGCCGCTGCTGTACGCGGCCGTGCGGCGCACGTCGTGGAGACAGTTCGCGGCCAACAGACGCCCGATCTTCCTGCTGGCGGTCGCGCTGGTCTTCGTCACCATGACCTGCGTGGCCGCCGTGGCGAGCGCCATCGTGCCGGGGCTGCCGATCGCCGCCGCCTTCGCGCTGGGCGCCCTGGTGGCGCCGCCCGACCCGGTCGCGGCGACCGCTGTCGCCGGGCAGCTGGGTCTGCCGCGCCGCCTGGTCTCCATCCTGGAGGGCGAGGGGCTGTTCAACGACGTCACGGCCATCGTCCTGTACCACGTGGCCATCGCCGCGGCCGTCGGCGGCACCTTCTCGCCGTGGCGGGCCGGACTCGACCTGGTGCTGTCCGCCGTCGTCGCCGTCGCGGTCGGACTCGCGCTGGGCTGGGCCACCAACAAGCTGCTGAGCGTGCTGGGGGACGCCACCCTGCAGATCGGCCTGACGCTGCTGGTGCCGTACGGGTCCTACGTCCTGGCCGAGGAACTGCACGGCTCCGGGGTGCTCGCGGTGCTCACCACCGCGATGTTCCTCGCCGAGTACGCCTTCGACGCCGACGACGTGATGACCCGGCTCGCCGGGCACACCGTGTGGGACGTCGTCGACACACTCGTCACCGGTGTCGCGTTCGGGCTGGTCGGCCTGGAGCTGAACAACGCGATCCGCACGGCCTCCGGACGCTGGACCGAACTGCTCGGCTGGGCCGCGGCGACCACCGGAGTCGTGATCATGGTGCGGCTGGTGTGGCTGCTGCCGGCCACCTGGCTGACCAAGCGGCTGCACGCCGGACGCGACCACGACGAGGACATTCCCACGTCCTGGCGGGAGACCGTCGTCATGTGGTGGTCGGGGATGCGGGGCGTCGCCTCGGTCGCGCTGGCGCTCGCGATCCCGCTGGAGACGGACGACGGGTCCGCCTTCCCCCACCGCGAGGAGATCGTCTTCATCGCGTTCGGCGTGATCATGGTCACGCTGCTGCTGCAGGGGCTGACCCTGCCGTGGCTGGTGGGCCGGCTCGGGGTGCGGGCGGACACCGAGCGGGAGAAGGAGTACGAGAAGGAGCTGGCCGTACGGGCGGCCAGGGCGGCGAAGCGGCGGCTCAGGGAGATCGAGTCGGTCGAGGAACTGCCCGAGGAGCTGTCCGAGCAGATGCTGCGGCGGGCCTTCGACATCGGCATGCGGATCAGCCCCGACGTCGGGGACGAGGAGCGGCGCGAGGCGCAGGAGCAGCGGGCCCGCCGGCTCAAGCGGATCCGCCGCATCCAGGGCGAGATGATGAGCGCCGCGCGCCACGAGGTGCTGGCCGCACGCAGCGAACCCGGAGCCGACCCGGAGATCGTGGACCGGGTACTGCGCCACCTCGACGAGCGCAGCCTGCGCTGAGACGAGCCCGCCCCGGCGCGGGTCACAGGCTCTTCGCCGGCTGCTCCGGAAAGCGGCGGGGAGCGCTGTCGGGGGAACGGCGGGGGTGCGGGGCACCGTCGTGGGGCGGGCGCAGGGGCGCGTCCGCCGTGCTGACCCGCGGCAGGGCGTACGGGTGCTCGTCGGCGAGCCAGCGGATCATTCCCTCGCGGACCGTGACCCGGACCGTCCAGATGTCGTCCGCGTCCTTGGCCGTCACCAGGGCCCGCACTTGCATGGTGTTCGGGGTGGTGTCCGTGACGGTCAGGTTGTAGTCGCGGCCGTCCCAGGCGGGGCACTCGCGCAGGATGTCGCGCAGCCGCTCGCGCATCGGCTCCAGCGGTGCCGAGTGGTCGAGGTGCCAGAAGACCGTCCCGGTCATCTGAGGTGTGCCGCGCGACCAGTTCTCGAACGGCTTGGACGTGAAGTACGACACCGGCATGGTGATCCGGCGCTCGTCCCAGGTACGCACGGTCAGGAACGTGAGGGTGATCTCCTCGACGGTGCCCCACTCCCCGTCCACCACGACCGTGTCACCCATGCGCACCATGTCGCCGAAGGCGATCTGGAACCCGGCGAACATGTTGCTGAGCGTGGACTGCGCGGCGATGCCGGCCACGATGCCGAGCAGACCGGCCGAGGCCAGCAGCGACGCGCCCGCCGCGCGCATCGCCGGGAACGTCAGCAGCATCGCCGACACGGCGACCACGCCGACGACCGCCGAGACCACCCGCATGATCAGTGAGACCTGGGTGCGGACGCGCCGCACCCGGGCCGGGTTCCGCTGGGCGTGGGCGTGGGCGTAGCGGGAGTACGACGTCTCGACGACCGCCGCGGCGATCCGGATCACCAGCCAGGCCACCGAGCCGATCAGCACCAGCGTCAGCGTCCGGCCGACCCCCTCCCGGTGGTCGGGGAACACCTGTGCCTCGACGTACGACCCTCTCAGCAGCGCCGCGCACAGGAGGAGCTGGTACGGGACGCGGGCACGGCGCAGCAGCCCCCACAGGGGCGTCTCGGGGTGCCGTCCGTCGGCCTTGCGCAGCAAGAGGTCGGTGGCCCAGCCGATGACCAGGGTCAGCAGGACGGAGGCGCCGACCACGATCAGCGGGCGGAGTATGGTCTCCATCCCCCGAACGTAACCGCCGCGCCGCGCAGTGAACCTGTGACTTCCGTCCCGTCCCGGGTATCGCCGCGACCGCGGTGTCACACCCGGCTGGCACCATGGCCCCATGAACATCGTGCTCTTTCACTCGACCCTCGGCCCCAGGCCCGCGGTGCGGCAGGCCGCCGACCGGCTGCGCGACGCCGGTCACCAGGTCTGGACCCCGGACCTCTTCGAGGGCCGGACGTTCGACACGGTCGAGGAGGGCATGGCCCACCAGGAGGAGATCGGCAAGGAGGAGCTGCTGAAGCGGGCCGTGCTGGCCGCCGCCCCCTATTCCGAACGGGGACTGGTGTACGCCGGGTTCTCGCTCGGCGCCTCCATCGCCCAGACCCTCGCCCTCGGCGACCACCGCTCCCGCGGACTGCTGCTCCTGCACGGCACCTCGGACATCGCGGCCACCGCCTCCGTCGACGACCTGCCGGTCCAGCTGCACGTCGCCGAGCCGGACGCCTTCGAGACGGACGACTGGCTCAGCGCCTGGTATCTCCAGATGGGCCGGATCGGCGCCGATGTCGAGGTGTACAGGTACGCCGGGGCCGGCCACCTCTACACCGACCCCGGCCTGCCCGACTACGACGAGGAGGCCGCCGAGGCCACCTGGCGGGTGGCGCTCGGCTTCCTGGAGACGCTGGGCGCGGACGCGTCTCAGACCGGGGCGTAGACGCGCTCGACCCGCTGCGTGCCACTGCGGGTGCGGTACGAACGGGCCCACTCCGAGGTGGCGTCCGGGTCGGTGCGGTCGGAGACGACGTAGTAGTCCATCTGCGTCCGGTCCGCGGTGATGTCCAGCACGCCGTAACCGTGCCGGTCGGTGTCGACCCAGCGGACGTGCCGGTTCGCGGCCCGGATGACCGGTGCGGCGATCGCCGAGACCGTGCCCTCGGGGACCTTCACGATGTCGTCGAGGTTGTCGGAGGTCACCGAGGTGACGACGAACTCCGTGGCGGCCGAGGCGGACAGCGGGTACGTGGCGGCGTTGTGCGGCACGTCGTTGGCCCACGCCATGTGGATGTCGCCGGTCAGGAACACCGTGTTGCGGATGGCGTTCGCGCGCAGGTGGGCCAGCAGTTCGCGGCGGTCGTCGGTGTACCCGTCCCACTGGTCGGTGTTGAGGGCGAGGCCCTCCTTGGGCAGGCCGAGCAGTTCGGCGAGCGGCTTCAGCAGCTCGGCGGGGATCGACCCGACGGCGAACGGCGAGATCATCACCGAGTTGCCGACCAGCCGCCACGTGGTGTCGGAGGAGGCGAGCCCGGACTTCAGCCAGTCCATCTGGGCGCGGCCGGTGAGGGTGCGGTCCGGGTCGTCGACCTCGCCGTCGCCGAGCGCCACCTGCTGCGAGCGGAAGGTGCGCAGGTCCAGCAGCGACAGGTCGGCCAGCCGGCCGAAGCGCAGCCGGCGGTAGGTGGTGCCGGCGATCGCGGGGCGCACCGGCATCCACTCGAAGTAGGCCTGCTTGGCGGCGGCCTGACGCGCCGCCCAGGTGCCCTCGGCGCCCTCGGTGTGGTTCTCGGCGCCGCCCGACCAGGCGTCGTTGGCGATCTCGTGGTCGTCCCAGATCGCCACGACCGGTGCGGCGGCGTGCAGCGCCTGGAGGTCGGGGTCGGTCTTGTAACGGCCGTGCCGGACGCGGTAGTCGGCGAGCGTGAGGATCTCGTGGGCGGGCGCGTGCGGGCGTACGACGGTGTCGCGGGCGCCGTACTCGCCGGTGCCGTACTCGTAGATGTAGTCGCCCAGGTGCAGCCAGGCGTCCAGGTCACCGCGGGTCGCGAGGTGCCGGTACGACGAGAAGTGGCCGGCCTCCCAGTTGGCGCAGGAGACCACGCCGAAGCGCAGGCCCGTGACGGCCGCGTCGGGGGCCGGGGCGGTGCGGGTGCGGGCGGCGGGGGAGTCGGTGGGGCCGGCCGAGAAGCGGAACCAGTAGTCCGTGGCGGGCGCCAGGCCCCGGATGTCGGCCTTGACGGTGTGGTCGGAGGCCGCCGTCGCCGTGGTGGACCCCTTGGCGACGATGTCCGTGAACGCCTTGTCCCTGGCGACGACCCAGCTCACCTCGGTGTCCGGCCCGGCACCGGAGCCCGGTATGGACTCGGGCGTCGGGGTCACCCGGGTCCACAGCAGGACGCCGTCGGGCAGTGGATCGCCGGAGGCGACGCCGTGCAGGAAGGCGGGGGCGACGCCTGCGGCACCGGCGGGCGGCGCCGCGACGAGCGGGGCGGCCAGGACGGCGCCGGCCGCCGCGGCCTTGACGACCGTACGGCGGCTCGGGGTACGGGTGTTCGCGCTGTCGGCGGACGGCGCGGCGGTGTTCTCGGATGATCTGTGTCGACTGGTCACGACCGATCAGGTTACTGATCGGTATGCGCGCGGGCGGGCGAACTCGCAAAAGTTCGCCCGCCCGTCGGCCGTGCTTCGGTGCGGTGTCACCCCCGGCGGTGACCCCGGCGGTGACCACCGGCAGAGGTCACGCCGGGGTCACGCGGGGATCACTTGGTGACGCCCGCGTCCTTGAGGGCCTTCTGCCAATCGGCGTCGGTGCCCGGGGTCTCGATCACCTTGTCGTTGATCTTGACGGTCGGGGTCGACTGGACGTCCTCGGCCTTCTGGAAGGAATCGCTCATCTTCATCGCCCAGGCGTCGTAGGTGCCCTTCTCCACGGCGTCCTGGAACTCCTTGTTGTTCTTCAGGGCGTCGACCGTGTCCGCCACCTTGATCAGGTAGTCGTCCTTGGCGAAGTCGTCGGTCGACTCCGACGGGTGGTGCTCGGCGGAGTACAGCGCGGTCTTGTAGTCGATGAACGCCTCGGGGCTGACGTTCAGCGCGGCGCCGAGCGCGCTCAGCGCGTTCTTCGAGCCCTCGCCGCCGAGGTTCCCGTCGAGGAAGGTGCCGATCGTGAAGGAGAGCTTGTAGGTGCCGTCCTCCATGCCCTTGTTGACGGCCTCGCCGACGCCCTGCTCGAAGGAGGCGCAGCCGGGGCAGCGCGGGTCCTCGTAGAGGTGGACGACGTGGTCGCTCTTGGAGTCGCCGAGGGTGACCGTGGTGCCGTTCTTGCCGGAGGTGTTGGCCGGGGCCGTCACCTTGGCGTCGGCGGCCTTCTCCCAGCCCGAGGGCTCGTTCATCTGCATGACGGCGTAGCCGATGCCGCCGGCTATCGCCAGCACGCCGACGATGGAGCAGGCCACGACGACCTGCCGCCTGACCTTGTCGCGCTTGGCCTGACGCTCGCGCTCCTGGCGCAGGCGCTCACGGGCCGCCGTCTTGGCCGCCTGGCTGTTCCGCTTGCTCATGGTGGTGATCTCTCCGGGGACGCGCACACGGGGGTGTGCGGAATACGTATGGGGGGACTGCCGGTACTCGGTGACGGGTCACACGAAGACGACCGGGCGCGGTGGTCCGCGCCGTCCCACGGAGTGCGTGAGGATCCGCATCCGGGCGCCGGTGGTGCGGCGGGCCGGGGCCGCCGGGCGGCGCACCGCCGTCGGGGCCCGGCGTACGCTCACGGCCGCGACGGCGAGCAGCAGCGGCCGGAAGGTGGTCGCGGCCACCGCGCTCAGCAGCTGGGCCAGTGCCCGCTCGCCGCGCCGCAGCCAGGCCGCCGCCAGCAGGCCGACGCCGACGTGCGCGCCGAGCAGCAGCCAGGCGGTCGCGGGGCCGGCGCCGGTGAGCACGGTCGCCAGCCGGTCGGTCTCCGCGCCGGTCACCCGGGTCAGCGGGGCGGCGACACCGGCGTGGACGCCGGTCCCGTCGCCGCACAGCACGTCGAAGCCCACGGAGCGCAGCGGGCCGGTGACCGGGCCGCCCGTCCGTCCGTAGCAGACGTGCTGGCCGGTGGTGAAGACCGTGTCGGCGGCCAGCTCCAGCGGGATCAGCAGGGCGGCGATCCGCCCGAAGCCGCGCTCGCGCCGCCCGGCCAGGGCGTACGCGATCAGGAACACGGCGGCGGCGACCGCGGCCACGGTGGGCAGCGGCAGCGGGACCCCGGACAGCAGCACGTGCGACGCGGTGCTGAGGGTCACGACGAGTGCCGTGAACAGCGCCGCGCGTACGGCTCTGAGCGGGGTTCCGGATATGTCCATAGCGATAGCAGAGTGTGTCATGGGGCCCGGTAAGGGACCCCTAAAGGGTTCCTGTGAGAGAGCCGACGGTTACAGACCCGGAATCCGGCCGTTGCGGAACAGGTCGACGAAGGTCTGGTGGTCGGCACGCGCGCGTGCGCCGTAGCGGTGCGCGAAGTCGACCAGCAGGGGCGCGAAACCCTCCTCGTCGGCGGCGATCGCCGCGTCGATGGCCCGCTCGGTCGAGAAGGGCACCAGGGACTCACCGGACTGGTCGTCCGCCGCCGCGTGCATCGTGGCCGTGGCCCGGCCCAGGTCGGCGACGACCTCGGCGATCTCCTCCGGATCGTCGATGTCGCCCCAGTCCAGGTCGACGGCGTACGGCGACACCTCGGCGACCAGCTGGCCCGAGCCGTCCAGCTCGGTCCAGCCCAGCCACGGGTCGGCGTGTGCCTGGAGGGCGCGCTGGGAGATCACCGTGCGGTGGCCCTCGTGCTGGAAGTAGTCCCGGATGGCCTGGTCGGTGATGTGCCGGGAGACCGCCGGGGTCTGGGCCTGCTTGACGTAGATCACGACGTCGTTCTCCAGGGCGTCGCTGTTGCCCTCCAGGAGGATGTTGTACGAGGGCAGGCCGGCCGAGCCGATGCCGATGCCGCGGCGGCCGACGACGTCCTTCACGCGGTAGGAGTCCGGGCGGGCCAGGGACGACTCCGGGAGCGTCTCCAGGTAGCCGTCGAAGGCCGCGAGCACCTTGTAGCGCGTGGCGGCGTCCAGCTCGATGGAGCCGCCGCCCGGGGCGAAGCGGCGCTCGAAGTCCCGGATCTCGGTCATCGACTCCAGCAGCCCGAAGCGGGTCAGGGAGCGGGCGACGCGCAGCGCGCCCAGCAGCGGTCCCTCGGCGGTGTCCAGGGTGAACGGCGGCACCTCGTCGCTCTTGGCACCGGTGGCGAGGGCGTGGATCCGCTCGCGGTACGCGTCCGCGTACACCCGCACCAGCTCGGTGATCTGCTCGTCGCTGAACGCCTTCGCGTACCCGATCAGCGCGACGGAGGCGGCGAAGCGCTTGAGGTCCCAGGTGAAGGGGCCGACGTAGGCCTCGTCGAAGTCGTTGACGTTGAAGATCAGCCGGCCGGTGGAGTCCATGTACGTGCCGAAGTTCTCGGCGTGCAGGTCGCCGTGGATCCACACCCGCGAGGTGCGCTCGTCCAGATACGGTCCGCCGCTCTTCGGACCGAACTCCTGGTCGACGGTCACATCATGATAAAAGAGGCATGCCGTGCCGCGGTAGAAGGCGAAGGCCGAGGCCGCCATCTTCCGGAACTTCACGCGGAACGCCGCCGGATCCGCGGCCAGCAGCTGGCCGAAGGCGGTGTCGAAGACGGCGAGGATCTCCTCGCCGCGGTGCTCCTCGTTGAGCTGCGGGACCGACATGCCTGGTGCCTCCTGGTGCGGGTGGTGCGTGACGAATGGAGCGGATCTCCACTCGGACCAACGTTCGAAGAGGTGCGGGAGTGCCCGCGCCGGGGTCCGCCCCGACACGCGGGTCCGCCCCCGAAGGTACGCGGGGATGCCCCCGGAGTGTCAGTGCCGAGGCATAGACTTCGACGCTGACCCCCCGGACCGACCGCCGCCCGCCGCCGGCCCGTCACCTGCCCGTCGCCCGACCACCGCCCCTCGACGAGGCGCTTCGCGCCACAGCCCTGATTTGGAGGCCGAACGTGTCCAAGCCGCCGTTCACGCACCTGCACGTCCACACCCAGTACTCGCTGCTGGACGGTGCCGCGCGGCTGAAGGACATGTTCGACGCCTGCAATGAGATGGGCATGACGCACATCGCCATGTCCGACCACGGCAACCTGCACGGGGCGTACGACTTCTTCCATTCCGCGAAGAAGGCCGGAGTCACCCCGATCATCGGGATCGAGGCGTACGTCGCCCCCGAGTCACGCCGCAACAAGCGCAAGATCCAGTGGGGCCAGCCGCACCAGAAGCGGGACGACGTCTCCGGTTCGGGCGGTTACACCCACAAGACCATGTGGGCGACCGACAGCACCGGCCTGCACAACCTCTTCCGCCTCTCCTCCGACGCGTACGCCGAGGGCTGGCTGCAGAAGTGGCCCCGGATGGACAAGGAGACCATCTCCCAGTGGTCCGAGGGGATCGTGGCCTCCACCGGCTGCCCCTCCGGCGAGGTGCAGACCCGCCTGCGCCTCGGCCACTTCGACGAGGCCCTGAAGGCGGCCGCCGACTACCAGGACATCTTCGGCAAGGACCGGTACTTCCTGGAGCTGATGGACCACGGCATCGAGATCGAGCACCGGGTCCGCGACGGCCTGCTGGAGATCGGCCGGAAGCTCGGCATCCCGCCGCTGGTGACGAACGACTCGCACTACACCTACGCGCACGAGGCGACCGCGCACGACGCCCTGCTGTGCATCCAGACCGGCAAGAACCTCTCCGACCCGGACCGCTTCCGGTTCGACGGCACCGGCTACTACCTGAAGTCGACGGACGAGATGTACGCCATCGACTCCTCCGACGCCTGGCAGGAGGGCTGCGCCAACACGCGCCTGATCGCCGAGATGATCGACACCACCGGCATGTTCGAGAAGCGCGACCTCATGCCGAAGTTCGACATCCCCGAGGGCTTCACCGAGGTCACCTGGTTCCAGGAGGAGGTCCGCCGCGGCATGGCGCGCCGCTTCCCCGGCGGCGTCCCGGAGGACCGCCAGAAGCAGGCCGAGTACGAGATGGACGTCATCATCCAGATGGGGTTCCCGGGCTACTTCCTGGTGGTCGCCGACTTCATCATGTGGGCGAAGAACCAGGGCATCGCGGTGGGCCCCGGCCGAGGCTCCGCGGCCGGTTCGATCGTGGCGTACGCCATGGGCATCACCGACCTCGACCCGATCCCGCACGGTCTGATCTTCGAGCGGTTCCTCAACCCCGAGCGCGTCTCCATGCCCGACGTCGACATCGACTTCGACGAGCGCCGGCGCGTCGAGGTGATCAGGTACGTGACGGAGAAGTACGGCGCCGACAAGGTCGCCATGATCGGCACGTACGGCAAGATCAAGGCGAAGAACGCCATCAAGGACTCCGCGCGCGTGCTGGGCTACCCGTACGCGATGGGCGACCGGCTCACCAAGGCGATGCCCGCCGACGTCCTCGGCAAGGGCATCGACCTCAACGGCATCACGGACCCCACGCACCCGCGGTACAGCGAGGCCGGCGAGATCCGCTCGATGTACGAGAACGAGCCGGACGTGAAGAAGGTCATCGACACCGCCAAGGGCGTCGAGGGCCTGGTGCGGCAGATGGGCGTGCACGCGGCCGGCGTGATCATGTCCAGCGAGCCCATCGTCGACCACGCCCCGATCTGGGTGCGGCACACCGACGGCGTGACCATCACGCAGTGGGACTACCCGCAGTGCGAGTCGCTCGGCCTGCTGAAGATGGACTTCCTCGGCCTGCGCAACCTCACGATCATGGACGACGCCGTCAAGATGGTGAAGTCCAACAAGGGCATCGACCTCGACCTGCTGTCGCTGCCGCTGGACGACCCCAAGACCTTCGAACTGCTCCAGCGGGGCGACACGCTCGGCGTCTTCCAGTTCGACGGCGGGCCGATGCGTTCGCTGCTGCGGCTGATGAAGCCCGACAACTTCGAGGACATCTCCGCCGTCTCCGCGCTCTACCGCCCCGGCCCCATGGGCATGGACTCGCACACCAACTACGCGCTGCGCAAGAACGGTCTGCAGGAGATCACGCCGATCCACAAGGAGCTGGAGGAACCCCTCCAGGAGGTGCTGTCGGTCACCTACGGCCTGATCGTCTACCAGGAGCAGGTGCAGAAGGCCGCCCAGATCATCGCGGGCTACTCGCTCGGCGAGGCCGACATCCTCCGCCGCGTGATGGGCAAGAAGAAGCCCGACGAACTGGCGAAGAACTTCGTCCTCTTCCAGGAGGGCGCCCGCAAGAAGGGGTACAGCGACGAGGCCATCCAGGCCCTGTGGGACGTGCTGGTCCCCTTCGCCGGCTACGCCTTCAACAAGGCGCACTCGGCCGCGTACGGACTGGTCTCGTACTGGACCGCGTACCTGAAGGCGAACCACCCCGCCGAGTACATGGCCGGTCTGCTCACCTCGGTCAAGGACGACAAGGACAAGTCGGCCGTCTACCTGAACGAGTGCCGGCGCATGGGCATCAAGGTCCTCCCGCCCAACGTCAACGAGTCCATGTCGAACTTCGCCGCGCAGGGCGACGACGTGATCCTCTTCGGCCTCTCCGCCGTCCGCAACGTCGGCACCAACGTCGTCGAGTCGATCATCAGGTGCCGCAAGGCCAAGGGGAAGTACGCGTCCTTCCCCGACTACCTGGACAAAGTAGAGGCGGTCGTCTGCAACAAGCGGACGACGGAGTCGCTGATCAAGGCCGGCGCCTTCGACGAGATGGGGCACACCCGCAAGGGCCTCACCGCGCAGTACGAGCCGATGATCGACAACGTGGTCGCGGTCAAGCGCAAGGAGGCCGAGGGCCAGTTCGACCTCTTCGGCGGCATGGGCGAGGAGGCGCACGACGAGCCCGGCTTCGGACTCGACGTCGTCTTCGGCGAGGACGAGTGGGACAAGACCTACCTCCTCGCCCAGGAGCGGGAGATGCTCGGTCTCTACGTCTCCGACCACCCGCTCTTCGGTCTGGAGCACGTGCTGTCGGACAAGGCCGACGCGGGCATCTCCCAGCTCACCGGAGGTGACTTCGGCGACGGCGCGGTCGTCACCATCGGCGGCATCATCTCCGGCCTCCAGCGCAAGATGACCAAGCAGGGCAACGCCTGGGCCATCGCCACCGTCGAGGACCTGGCCGGCTCCATCGAGTGCATGTTCTTCCCGGCGACCTACCAGCTGGTGTCCACCCAACTCGTCGAGGACGCGGTGGTGTTCGTCAAGGGGCGCCTGGACAAGCGGGAGGACGTGCCGCGCCTGGTCGCCATGGAGCTGATGGTCCCCGACCTGTCCAACGCGGGCACCAACGCGCCGGTGGTCCTCACGATCCCCGCCACCCGGGTCACTCCGCCGATGGTCAGCCGGCTCGGCGAGATCCTCACCCACCACCGGGGCGACAGCGAGGTCCGGATCAAGCTCCAGGGGCCCACGAAGACGACGGTGCTGCGCCTGGACCGGCACCGGGTGAAGCCCGATCCGGCCCTCTTCGGCGACCTGAAGGTGCTGCTCGGGCCGTCCTGCCTGGCGGGCTGACGGGGGCGCCCGGGCCGTCCCGCCCGGCGGGTTGAGGGGGCCGCCCGGACCGTCCCGCCCGGTGGACCGAGCGGCCGAGGCGGCCGAAGGGGCCGAGCCTGTGAAGTGCCCAGGTGCCTGAAGCACCCGACGTGCCCGAGGGGCGCACCCGTTGCCGGGTGCGCCCCTCGGACGTGCGGGGCGCAACGGCCCGTCGTACGGGTGTCAGTTGTGGCCGAAGCGCTTCTGCCGCTTGCGGGAGGTGGCGTCGCCGGGCGTCAGCTGCGGGCCGTGCTGCTCCTCGCGGTCCATCACGGTCGACTCGGCCGCCTTCTGGGGGTGCTGTGCCTGGGGCTGCTTACGCTCACGGGTGTTCTTGTTCTTGGCCATGGTGATCTACCTCCTGAGGGGGATCTGGGGGCCAGGTCCGGGATCAGATTCACATAGGCCAACGAAGAACGCATATCGGGCAATTACCATCCGTGACCTGGATCGCCGAGGCGCGAGGCCGAACGGCTTGTGCGGAAACGCCACGCCGAAGATCGAGTTCGGGCCGTTAACCTCCGCGTGGTCGGGCAGACTCGAAGGAAGCCCGAAGCAAACCTCCCGGAAAGAGGGTGGATCGCGTGGACCGCTGCATCGTCCTGGTGGACGCCGGGTATCTGCTGGGGGCCGCCGCCAGTCTCCTCGCCGGAGAGCCCTCGCGCTCGCGCATCACCGTCGATCACGCCGCCCTCGTCCAGGGGCTCCGCGATCGCGCCGAGTCCGACACGCAGCAGCCCCTGCTGCGCATCTACTGGTTCGACGGCGCACCCGACCGGGTCCCCCAGCCCGAACACCGCCGGCTGCGCGTGATGCCCCGGGTCACCGTCCGGCTCGGCGCTCTCACACGCAGCGACGGCCGCTGGGCGCAGAAGGGCGTGGACGCCGCCATGCACGCCGAGCTGACCGAGCTGGCCCGCAACCGCGCCTGCTCCGACGTCGTCCTGGTGACCGGCGACGGCGACCTGCTGCCCGGCATGATGGCCGCCAAGGAGCACGGCGTCGCCGTCCACCTGTGGGCCGTGCAGGCCGCCGACGGCGACTACAACCAGTCCGAGGACCTGGTCGCCGAGGCCGACGAGCGACGCGTGCTGGACCGTACGTGGATCACCAAGGCCGTACGCGCCAAGGAACTCGGCGGGATCTGCGCGCCGCCGCCCGTGCCCCGCCCCGAGATCGCCGCGATCCTCTCCGCACCGCTGCCCGAGTCCGCCCTCTCCGCGGCCGCCGAACGGCCCGCCGAGGAGCCGGAGCACCCCACCGCGACCGGCGCCGCCGCCCGCAACGGCACCGCGGAGCGCGTGGCGCCCGCCAAAGGCGTCCCCACCCCCAAGGACCTCGCCGCGCTGCGCGCCCCCGGCACCCACCCCGCCCCGCACCCCCCCACCGCCACCCTGCGCTGGTCCTCGGACAAGGGCTGGGTCGACCGGTCCGCCGCCGATTCGTCCGAGGCCGTCTCGATGCCGACGCTGGCCCAGCTCACCACGGCCGAGCAGCGGTGGGCCGACCGCGAGGAGGACATCACCACGGTCGGCGGCGACCCGTACGAGGTCGGGCAGGTCTTCGCCCGCCGCTGGCTGGAGCGCCTCGGCGACCACGGACACCTGCAGAAGCTCTCCGGTATGTACCCCCGCATCCCGCACCGCGTCGACGGGGAACTGCTGCGCTACGCGGCCCGCTTCGGGCTGCTGGCCCACAAGGACGACCAGATCGACGAGCACGACCGGTACGCGATCCGGGCCGGGTTCTGGCGGGAGGTCGACGTCCGGACGGCGACCGAGCGCACCCCCGCGGCGGAGTGAGTCCCTCCGGCCTTCCTCCGGGTTCCTCCCGCCGGCTTCTCGCGGTTCCCCCGGCCGAATCGACACTTATGGGCGGACCCGAGGGCGGGGCTGAGGGACGGACCCCGTAGTCTCGTCCCTTGTGAGTACGCGCGCGGCACAGGCACTTCGACCCGGTGGCGATGCCGTGTGCGTGGTGCGCGGGCTGACCAAGACCTATCCGCCGGTCCGCGGCCGACGCGGCGTTCCCGCGACCGACGAGGTGCGGGCCACCGACGACGTGACCCTGGAGATCCGCCGCGGTGAGATCTTCGGACTGCTCGGGCCGAACGGTGCCGGCAAGTCCACCCTCGTACGCCAGCTCACCGGGCTGATGCGGCCCGACGCGGGCAGCGTGGAGATCCTCGGACACGACATCGTCCGCCACCCGGAGCGGGCCGCGCGGATCCTCGCCTACCTCGGGCAGGAGTCCAGCGCCCTGGACGAGCTGACCGTGTCGCTCGCCGCCGAGACCACCGGACGGCTGCGCGGCCTGGAGGTGCGGCAGGCACGCGCCGAGCGGGACGCCGTCCTCGACGAGCTGGGCCTGACGCCGCTCGCCGCCCGCCCGATCAAGAAGCTCTCCGGCGGGCAGCGCCGCCTGGCCTGCTTCGCCGCCGCTCTGGTGGGGGAGCGCTCGCTGCTCGTCCTGGACGAGCCGACCACCGGCATGGACCCGGTGGCCCGGCGCGCGGTGTGGGGGGCCGTCGACCGGCGGCGCGCCGAGCGGGGCACCACCGTGCTGCTCGTCACCCACAACGTCATCGAGGCCGAGACCGTCCTCGACCGGGTCGCGGTCCTCGACCGGGGACGCGTCATCGCCTGCGACACGCCCTCCGGACTCAAGGAGAAGGTCGCCGGCGAGGTCCGCGTCGACCTGGTGTGGCGCGAGACGGCACCGCTGCACGTGCCGGAGGTCGCCGCCCTGCGCGACCGCGCCGCCGAGTCGGGACGCCGCTGGACGCTGCGGCTCGCCCCCGAGGAGGCCCGCGCGGTCGTCGCGACCGTCACCGGCGGCGCCGCCTTCGCCGCCCTCGACGACTTCACCCTCGCCACGCCCAGCCTGGAGGACGTGTACCTGGCGCTGGGCGGCGCCGCGCGGCAGGGGCTGGTGAGGGCTTGAGCACCCGAACGGTGAGCACACCGGCCGCCGCGTCCGTACCCGTCAGGGCGACCGCTTCGAAGGACAGCGACCGAAGCTTCGAAGGACCCAACGAAGGGGAGCAGCGCGACGTGAGTGTCGTACCCGCCGATGTCCTGCCGGGCGGTGCCCTGGCCGCCGACGAGCAGGGCGCCGCCGGCGCGGCCGAGCTCGGCCCCAAGGCACGGCTGTGGCCCTCCCTGGTGGCCGTCTACCGGGCGCAGCTGTCCCGGGCGCGGGTCGCGCGCATCCCGCTGCTGTTCGTGGCCACCTTCCAGTCGATCGGCATCATGATCCTGATGCGCGGGGTCGTGGACGGCGGTGGCGAGGCACAGGCCGTGGTCGCCGGGTCGGCGGTGCTGGTCGTGGCCTTCGTCGCGCTGAACCTCCTCGCCCAGTACTTCGGCCAGCTGCGCGCCAGCGGCGGCCTCGACCACTACGCGACGCTGCCCGTGCCCCCGGCCGCCGTGGTGCTGGGCGCGGCGGGCGCGTACGCGTCCTTCACCGTGCCGGGGACCGTGGTGACGGCGGTGTTCGGCTGCCTGCTGTTCGGGCTGCCGATGACGCACCTGTGGGTGCTGGTGGCCGTGATCCCGCTGGCGGGCGCCGCGCTGGCCGGGCTGGGCGCGGCCCTGGGACTGCTCGCGCCCCGGCCGGAGCTCGCCACCCTCCTCGGCCAGCTGGGCATGTCCGCGGCGCTGCTGCTGGGGGTGCTGCCGGCCGAGCGGATGCCCGAGGCGGTCCGCCTGGCCCGGGACCTGCTGCCCTCCACGTACGGCGTGGAGGCCTTCGCGCGCACCTTCGGGGAACGGCCCGACTGGGCCTTCGTCCTCGGTGACCTCGCGGTGTGCGCCGTGGTCGGCGTGCTCTCGCTGGCCGTCGCCACCTGGGCGTACCGCCGGGCCGCCGTCCGGTGACGCGCCGCACAGGCGGGTTTGGCACGATGGCGGAGTGACCGCACCTCTTACTCCGCCACCGCCACCGAACGAACACTCGTCGTATCAGGGCGGGCCGGTGCCGCCGCCCGTCGGCGCGCACGCGCTGGGCACCGGGTCCGGCACCACGCGCGACCACCACGGCGAACAGGACGGCCCCGGGATGTTGAGCGAAGTGCGGCAGGCCGCCGTGACCGTGGTGGCGGTGGCGCTCTCCGGTGCGCTGCTGGGCGTGCTGTGGTGGCAGCTGGCACCCAGCGTGCCGCTGGTCGGCGGCGTGCTGGGGGACAGTTGGGCGGTCGTCCCCGAGAACCCCGAGGGTGAGCGGGTGGTCGGTGTCGACGGCGTGTTCACGCTGCTCGCGCTGGCGTTCGGCGCACTCAGCGCGGTGGTCGTCTTCCTGCTGCGGCGGCGCGGGGGCGTGCCGCTGGTGGTGGCCCTGGCCGTCGGCGGGCTGCTCGGGTCGCTGCTGGCGTGGCGGGTCGGGGTGTGGCTGGGGCCCACCCAGGACGTGATCGCCCACGCGAAGGACGTGGGCCAGGGGGTGACGTTCTCCGCACCGATGGAGCTGGGCGCGAAGGGGGCGCTGCTGGTGTGGTCGGTGGCGGCGCTGGTGGTGCATCTGTCACTGACGGGGCTGTTCGGACCCAGGGATCCGGAGCCGGACCCCTGGCCGGAGCCGCGGCAGTCCCCGCCGGGACCGACGGGGGAGAAGCCGGCGTAGGCCCCGCTGGGCGGGGCGGCGGCCGTGGTCCGCCCTGCGCCCACTCGACGCGCCACCTGAGTTCGCGGGTTCTCTGCGACGTGTTCTGCCTGATCGGCCGAGAACCGGGGCGTTCGTCGAGGGGGTGCGGGGACTACGCGCGTCCGATCGGGGCGAGGACCGCTTCCGTCAGCCTGGCCAGGTCGTCGGGGGCGAGTTCGACCTCCAGCCCGCGGCGGCCCGCCGAGACGCAGATCGTGGCGTGGCCCGAGGCGGACGCGTCCAGGACCGTCGGGAGCCTCTTGCGCTGCCCCAGGGGGGAGATGCCGCCCCGCACATAGCCCGTGGTGCGCTCGGCCAGGGCCGGGTCGGCCATCGCCGCGCGCTTGCCGCCCACCGCGGCCGCCAGCGCCTTCAGGTCCAGCTGGCCGGCCACCGGCACCACGGCGACCGTCAGCGCGCCGTCGACGTCCGCCACCAGCGTCTTGAAGACCCGCTCCGGCGAGACGCCCATCGCCTCGGCCGCCTCCTCGCCGTAGGACGGGTGGGCGGGATCGTGCTCGTACGCGTGGACCGTGTAGGCCGCTCCGGCCGCCGCGAGCGCCACCGTCGCGGGGGTGCCGCCGGTCTGTTGCTGTTTCTTCGGTTTCTTCGCCATCCGGGCCAGTACCTCAGTTGAGACTCGTGGGACCGCGCGTCAGGTCCGACGCCGGCAACGACGGCAGCGTACGGATGACGGCCGTCTCGGAGCGAAGGAGTTTCAGCTCGTCCCTCAGGCGGGAGGCGGTGTCCGGGGCCTGGAGCAGACGCTGCTTGGTCGGCGTGTCCAGCACCATCGCGGCGGCGACCAGGTAGGAGACCACACCCGGTTCGTCCGGCAGTTCGGCCCCGGACGCCAGCGACCGTTCGCGGGCCCCCGCCAGCCGCTTCTGGTACTGCCGGAAGGACCGCAGCACCCCTTCGGCCAGCGCCCCCGCCTCGTCACCGGCCTCCTCGGCCAGCGGCTCCAACTCGGCCGTCAGGAACGGGCCCGAGGCGTCCACCGAGAGCAGCCGCACCCGGTTCGTGCCGGTCGCCAGCACTTCGAAGGTGCCGTCGGCGCGCTCGCGGATCGTCGCCGCGTCCGCGACGCAGCCCACCTTGTGGAACGCCTTGACCGGATCGGGCCCGAACCCGGCCGTCGGTCCGCGTTCGAGCGTCGTCGTCGGGTCGGGCAGGCCGGGCCCGCTCCGGGCCACCTCGTAGCCGTCGCGGATCGCCACGACGGCGAACCGGCGCGGTTCGTCCTCGGGAGTCTTCAGCAATTCGCGCATCATGGCGCGATAGCGCTCCTCGAAGATGTTGAGCGGGAGCACCAGCCCCGGGAACAGGACCGAGTTCAGGGGGAAGAGGGGGAGCCGGACGGTGGTCACGACGCAGAAGCCTAATGGTCGCCGGGGCGGAAGCGACCGCCGTGCCCACTTCGCGGCCGGCGTGAACCCGTCGCCCCGGGGTCGCAGGCCACCGCCGCACGGACCTCGGCGCGTACCTGGAGGAAGCGGCCGAGCGGGTCGTCCCCGTCCCGGTCCCAGGGGAAGGACGTGACGTACGGGCCGGTCAGACGCAGTTGCTCCGCAGCGTCCTGGTGGCGCTCCAGGCGCACCAGGACGTACGTCAGGAGGTTCCGCAGCTCCGCCGGCCACGGGTCGGCCGCCGGGTGGGCGGCCGAGAGGGCGATCGCGTGGTCGGCCGCCGCGTCCAGGCGGGCCCGGGGTACGCCGGCCGCGTCGCCGCCCCCACCGCCCGCGGTCAGGCAGGTGAAGGCCGCCCTGAGCGGCAGCGCGCGTACGAGCGCCTCCTCGGGCGCGTCCTGCGCGGCCGTCTCGGCGAAGTCCAGGCACTCGGGATGCGCGCCGGGCGAGGAGGCCGCCAGGTACTCCAGGGCGGCGACATGGCAGCCGTAGTGGTGCGGGGAGCGGCGGACCGCCTCGGCCCACAGCCGCTCGAACTCGGCGTGCCCGGCGTGTGCGCCCCGAGCGGTGTCCAGGGCGGTCCGCCACGGCACCGGGTCGCCTCCGGCGGCCTCGGCGGCGGCCGTGACGGCGGGGGCGACCTGGCGCAGGAGTTCCGTGCGGGCCGGCGAGTCCCAGTGGCGGTCCACCGTCAGCCGGGCGTCGACCAGCAGGGCGTCGGGGTCACCGGGGGCGGTGGCCCGCCAGTCGTCGAGCCACTCGGAGCGTGAGCGGGCGAAGGTGGCCAGCCGGGTCGCGTAGCGGTCGCGGTGCTCCCACTCGGCGTTCTCGCGGGTGCGGGCGAGGAGGCCGGCCGCCGGGGCGTACTCGCCGCGGGCCGCCGCGACGAGGGCGGGGGCGAGGTGGTCGTCGGGGGCGTCGAGGAGCACGTCGTCGTCTGGGACGAGCCGTGACGTCCGGGTACGGGCCCGGGCCGCCGTCCGGAGGAACGCGCGCAGCATGGCCAGTACGACGGCCGACGGTTCGCGATGGTTGTGCGGTGCGGCTGTGCCTTCGGCCGTTCGTGTTCTGCCCGCCGGGCGGGGGCGTGCTGCGTCGGGCTCCGGGACGCGGGGCCGCTCCGGCGGCGGGTGTCGCGCCTCCCCACGACGGGTGAGCCGCGTTCCGCCGCGCGAGGCGGTGCCTTCCGCGCCGGGAACGCGGTCAGTTCCGGCGGAGCAGCCGCGTCGCTCCCGCCGCGACCGTGGTCGCCAGGATCCAGCCCAACAGGATCAGGGCCGTCGCCAGCCACTGCCAGCCGTCGTGCAGTCGCCAGGAGGCGGCCTGGCCCAGGTCGATGACCGGCAGCAGCAGGTCGAGAGCGAAGAGGGCGGGGTTCCAGTCCGGGTGCTCGTCGCTCTTGAGCGGCGGCGGGTCGGCGCGCGCGAAGGCGAACGAGCCGGTCGCCCACAGCACCGCCATCCACACCGCGGCCCGGCCCGGCCGGTAGCCGTAGGCGACCGTCCAGTCCTGCGCGTACCCCACCAGCTTCGCGGCTATGGGCAGGCTCTCGCGGCGCCGTCGGTGCTTGGCGAGCAGCACCTCGCGGGCGTCCTCGTCCTCGCCGCCGGCCCGCAGCACCGCGGCGAGGCGCTCGTACGGCTCCGGGTGGTACTCGGCGGTCGCGGCGCCCACCCAGCGCAGCCGCTTCGCCAGCGGGAACGGCCCCCGCGGCACCAGGTTCTCGTAGGCGAAGCCGCCCATGTGCAGCCGGCCGGGCCCCGGCCAGCTGTCCGCCCGGTCCATCAGGTTGACCACCCGCGCCCCCGACAGCACCACCCGGCCGCGCGCCGGCCGCTCGCCGAGGAACCGCAGCTCGGGCGTCTGGACCCGGCGCAGCGACAGCTCCTGCTCGTCGGTGAAGGTGAACCGGGCGTGCTCGAAGTCGACGGCGTCGCCGAACCGCCCGTCGTCCAGCCGCACCCCGCCCTCGCACTCGAACCGCTGTATCCGGGTCCCCTGCGCCGGAGTCGTGCCCCGCAGCAGCGGGCTGCCGAGCCCGGCCGGGGTCAGGTACAGCGTGCGCTCCACCGTCAGCTGCGGGGCGTTCAGCGCGTGCCGCGTGTACGGGTTGAGGAGCCGGGCGCCACGCAGGCTCAGCGAGACGCCGACCTGGGCGCTGCGCAGACTCACCTCGCCGTACGACTCCAGCATCTCGGCCTGGAGGTCCTGCCCGACGCTCAGGCCGTCCGCGGCGATCGAGCGGCCACTGCGGTCCCGGTGCACGACCGCCTGGTTGAGCAGCAGGTCGGTGCCTATCTGCGCGTCGGTGAGCCGGATGCCGGCCCGGAACCGGCAGCGCGGCAGGTGCAGGTCGCCCTCGGTCTGCAGCCGGGCCGCCTCCAGCCGCGGCACCGCGCAGTCCACCAGCCGCACGGTCGTGAAACGGGTCTCCGGCAGCAGGACCTCCCGCTCGAACCGGCAGCGCCGCAGCTCGACGTAGGGCACCACCGTGCCGCCCGCGAGGTCCATCGTGTCGCTGATCCGCACGCCCACGAGCTGCAGGGAGGAGACCCGGCCCGCGAGCGCGGGCGGACCGTCGAGAAGCAGCCAGCACACGATGCGGGCCCGCACCGTCCGCTCGGGCCCCCACGGATGCCCGCCGTGCGGGTCGTCGGCGAACGCGTCGCCGCTGCTCAGGTCGTACACGCTGCCGTTGCGGAAGGCCTGCCACATGCCGGCCTCAGTGGCCGTCAGGTCGTCCGGCAGCTCTCCGTCACGGTGGCCGGCCCCCTCGGTCACGGCGCTTCACTCCCTCCCCAGCTACTCGTCGGTCACTCACCGTTCGTACAACCGTTCATGCCCACTGAGTGACTCTCTGAACACTCATGGTGAGCACGAACTGTTCGCGGGCCGCTCGTGGCCCGGCCGGCCGTCGCGTTCTGTATCAGCCATTGATACGCGCGGACCGTGCCCGACGCGGGTCTGAGAGAATTGGTTCCGTGATCTCCCGAATCGATCTGCGCGGCGACGCCCTCCCCGAGGGCCCCGCCCTGCGCGACCTGCTGCCCCGAGCCGACTTCGACGTCTCGGCCGCCCTGGAGAAGGTGCGTCCGATCTGCGAGGACGTGCATCATCGGGGCGACGCGGCGCTGATCGACTTCGCCGAGCGGTTCGACGGCGTGCGGCTGGACCGGGTGCGGGTGCCCGCCGAGGCGCTCACCCGTGCCCTCGAAGGGCTGGACCCGGCCGTGCGCGCGGCCCTGGAGGAGTCCGTCCGCCGCGCCCGTCTCGTCCACCGCGCCCAGCGCCGGTCCACGCACACCACCCAGGTGGTGCCCGGCGGCACGGTGACCGAGAAGTGGGTGCCGGTGGACCGCGTGGGCCTGTACGCGCCCGGCGGACGCTCGGTCTACCCGTCCTCGGTGATCATGAACGTGGTGCCCGCGCAGGAAGCCGGCGTCCCGTCGATCGCGCTCGCCTCTCCCGCCCAGGCGGAGTTCGACGGCCTGCCCCACCCGACCATCCTCGCCGCCTGCGCCCTGCTCGGCGTCGACGAGGTGTACGCGGCCGGCGGCGCCACCGCCGTCGCGATGTTCGCGTACGGCACCGAGTCCTGCCCGCCGGCGAACATGGTCACCGGCCCCGGCAACATCTGGGTCGCCGCCGCCAAGCGCTACTTCACCGGGAGGATCGGCATCGACGCCGAGGCCGGTCCCACCGAGATCGCCGTCCTCGCCGACGCCACCGCCGACCCGGCGCACGTCGCCGCCGACCTGATCAGCCAGGCGGAGCACGACCCGCTCGCGGCGGCCGTCCTGGTCACCGACTCCGCCGAACTGGCCGACGCGGTGGAGCGGGAACTGGAGCCGCAGGTCGCCGCGACCAAGCACGTCGAGGACCGGATCGTCCCCGCGCTCAAGGGCGAGCAGTCCGCCATCGTCCTGGTCGACAGCGTCGACGCGGGGCTGGAGGTCGTCGACGCGTACGGCGCCGAGCACCTGGAGATCCAGACCGCCGACGCCACCGAGGTGGCCGGCCGGGTGCGCAACGCGGGCGCGATCTTCATCGGCCCCTGGGCGCCCGTCTCGCTCGGCGACTACGCCGCCGGGTCCAACCACGTCCTGCCCACCGGCGGCTGCGCCTGCCACTCCTCCGGCCTGTCCGTGCAGTCCTTCCTGCGCGGCATCCACATCGTCGACTACACGCGCGACGCGCTGGCCGAGGTCGCGCACCACGTGGTGACGCTGGCGGAGGCGGAGGACCTGCCCGCGCACGGCGCGGCGGTCAAGGCGAGGTTCGACTGGAAGGTTCCCGAGGGCAAGTGAGCGACATCCGCATCGACGATCTTCCCGTGCGGGACGAGCTGCGCGGCAAGTCCCCCTACGGCGCGCCCCAGCTCGACGTCCCCGTACGGCTGAACACCAACGAGAACCCGTACCCGCTCCCCGCGGAGCTGGTCGACCGCATCACCGAGCGGGTCCGCGAGGCCGCCCGGAACCTCAACCGCTACCCCGACCGGGACGCGGTCGAGCTGCGCACCAGGCTCGCCGAGTACCTGACCGGCACGTCCGGGCACCGCGTCGGCGTCGAGAACGTGTGGGCGGCCAACGGCTCCAACGAGGTCATCCAGCAGCTCCTGCAGACCTTCGGCGGCCCCGGCCGCACCGCCATCGGCTTCGAACCGTCGTACTCGATGCACGGCCTGATCGCCCGCGGCACCGGCACCGGGTGGATCTCCGGGCCCCGCAACGACGACTTCACGATCGACCTCGCGGCGGCCGAGAAGGCCATCGCCGAGCACCGCCCCGACGTCGTGTTCATCACCACCCCCAACAACCCCACCGGCACCGCCGTACCGCCGGAGACCGTCCACGCCCTGTACGACGCGGCCCAGGCGGCGGGGCCGTCCATGGTGGTCCTGGACGAGGCGTACATCGAGTTCAGCCACGGCGACTCCCTGCTGTCGCTGCTCGACGGCCGGCCCCACCTCGTGGTCTCCCGCACCATGTCCAAGGCGTTCGGCGCGGCCGGACTGCGCCTGGGCTACCTCGCCGCCGACCCGGCCGTCGTCGACGCCGTCCAGCTCGTCCGGCTGCCGTACCACCTCTCCGCCGTCACCCAGGCGACCGCGCTGGCCGCCCTGGAGCACACGGACACGCTGCTGAAGTACGTCGAGCGGCTGAAGACCGAGCGGGACCGGCTGGTCACCGAACTGGTCGCGGCCGGCTACGAGGTGACCGAGTCGGACGCCAACTTCGTCCAGTTCGGACGGTTCGCGGACGCCCACGAGGTCTGGCGGAAGATCCTCGACCGGGGCGTCCTGGTCCGGGACAACGGCGTGCCGGGATGGCTGCGGGTCACCGCGGGGACCCCGGCCGAGAACGACGCGTTCCTCGACGCGGTACGTGAACTGAAGAAGGAGCAGAGCGCATGAGCCGCGTAGGACGCGTGGAACGCACCACCAAGGAGACCTCGGTCCTCGTCGAGATCGACCTCGACGGCACCGGCAAGACCGACATCGCCACCGGCGTCGGCTTCTACGACCACATGCTCGACCAGCTCGGCCGGCACGGTCTGTTCGACCTGACCGTGAAGACCGACGGCGACCTGCACATCGACTCCCACCACACCATCGAGGACACCGCCCTCGCGCTGGGCGCCGCCTTCAAGCAGGCCCTCGGCGACAAGGTGGGCATCTACCGCTTCGGCAACTGCACGGTCCCGCTGGACGAGTCCCTCGCCCAGGTCACCGTCGACCTGTCCGGCCGCCCCTACCTCGTGCACACCGAGCCCGAGAAGATGGCGCCGATGATCGGCGAGTACGACACCACGATGACCCGGCACATCCTGGAGTCCTTCGTCGCCCAGGCCCAGATCGCGCTGCACGTGCACGTGCCGTACGGGCGCAACGCGCACCACATCGTGGAGTGCCAGTTCAAGGCGCTGGCCCGCGCCCTGCGCTACGCCTCGGAGCGCGACCCGCGCGCGGCCGGCATCCTGCCCTCCACGAAGGGCGCGCTGTAACCCATGAACGGTACGTCCACCGCGCTGATCGTCGTCGGCCTGTTCTTCATCGGCGGCATCATCTCCTTCGCCAAGCAGCAGATGCCCAAGGGCCTGATCGTGCTGCTCTCCATCGGCGCCGCCATGTGTCTGTTCGCGGGCGTCCTGAGGCTGGAGGTGTGGAGTTGACCGCCGCCGACAAGAAGGTCGTCGTCTTCGACTACGGCTTCGGCAACGTCCGCTCCGCCGAGCGCGCCCTCGCGCGCGCGGGAGCCGACGTCGAGATCACCCGTGACTTCGACAAGGCCATGAACGCCGACGGGCTGCTGGTTCCCGGCGTCGGCGCCTTCGCCGCCTGCATGGAGGGCCTCAGGGCCGCGCGCGGCGACTGGGTCGTCGACCGCCGGCTGGCCGGCGGACGCCCGGTGATGGGCATCTGCGTCGGCATGCAGATCCTGTTCGCGCGCGGCATCGAGCACGACGTGGAGGCCGAGGGCCTGGACGAGTGGCCCGGCACCGTCGGACCGCTCCAGGCCGACGTCGTGCCCCACATGGGCTGGAACACGGTCGAGGCACCGGCCGGCTCCCAGCTCTTCGCGGGGCTGGACGCGGACGCCCGCTTCTACTTCGTGCACTCCTACGCCGTCCACGAGTGGACGCAGGAGTCGCACAACCCGCTGATCGCCGCCCCCAAGGTCACCTGGGCCACGCACGGCAAGCCCTTCGTGGCGGCCGTGGAGAACGGCGCCCTGTGGGCCACCCAGTTCCACCCCGAGAAGTCCGGCGACGCCGGAGCCCAGCTCCTCACCAACTGGATCGAGACCCTGTAGAGATGAGCAAGCTCGAACTCCTCCCCGCCGTCGACGTCCGCGACGGCCAGGCCGTCCGCCTCGTGCACGGCGAGTCCGGCACCGAGACCTCCTACGGCTCCCCTCTGGAGGCCGCCCTCGCCTGGCAGCGCTCCGGCGCCGAGTGGCTGCACCTCGTCGACCTGGACGCCGCGTTCGGCACCGGGGACAACCGCGAGCTGATCGCGGAGGTCGCCAAGGCCATGGACATCAAGGTCGAGCTGTCCGGCGGCATCCGCGACGACGCCACCCTCGCCGCGGCGCTCGCCACCGGCTGCACCCGCGTGAACCTCGGCACGGCCGCCCTGGAGACCCCCGAGTGGGTCGCCGAGGTCATCGCCGAGCACGGCGACAAGATCGCGGTCGGTCTGGACGTACGGGGCACGACCCTGCGCGGGCGGGGCTGGACCCGTGACGGCGGCGACCTCTACGAGACGCTGGCCCGCCTCGACAAGGAGGGCTGCGCCCGGTACGTCGTCACCGACATCGCCAAGGACGGCACCCTCCAGGGCCCCAACCTGGAGCTCCTGAAGAACGTCTGCGCGGCGACCGACCGCCCGGTCGTGGCGTCGGGCGGCGTGTCGTCCCTGGACGACCTGCGCGCGATCGCCTCTCTCGTCCCGTCCGGTGTCGAGGGCGCCATCGTCGGGAAGGCCCTGTACGCGAAGGCGTTCACCCTGGAGCAAGCCTTGGAGGCTGTGTCGCGATGACATCCGAAGCCGTACGGCGCGTGCAGAGCGGAAGTCCCTGGGAAGATTCTTTCGGTTTCGCACGTGCCGTGGCGGCGGGTGATCGCGTCATCGTGGCGGGCACCACCGCCTTCAAGGGCGACCTGCTGTACGGCGACGGCGACCCGTACGAACAGACCAAGGTGGCCTTCGCCACCGCGGTCGAGGCGATCGGCGAGTTCGGACTGGGCATCGGGTCCGTGATCCGGACCCGTGTGTACCTCGCCCATTCGCGGGACGTCGACGAGGTGGGCCGCGCCCACAAGGAGCTGTTCGACGCCGTACGCCCGGTCACGACCCTGCTGGTCGTGGAGGGCTTCATGGACTCGCGGGTCCTGGTGTCGGTGGAGCTGGAAGCATTCAGAGGACAGTGAGAGGCATCGAAGGAGCCGTGGATTCATGACCCTGGCGGTCCGAGTCATCCCCTGCCTGGACGTGGACAACGGCCGGGTCGTCAAGGGCGTCAACTTCCAGAACCTGCGCGACGCGGGAGACCCCGTCGAGATGGCCAAGGTGTACGACACCGAGGGCGCCGACGAGCTGACGTTCCTGGACATCACCGCCTCGTCGGGCAACCGCGAGACGACGTACGACGTGGTGCGCCGCACCGCCGAGCAGGTGTTCATCCCGCTGACCGTCGGCGGCGGCGTGCGCACCGCCGACGACGTCGACAAACTGCTGCGGGCCGGCGCGGACAAGGTGGGCGTGAACACGGCCGCCATCGCCCGCCCCGACCTGATCCGCGAGATCGCCGAGCGCTTCGGCCGCCAGGTCCTCGTCCTGTCGGTCGACGCCCGACGCACCGAGGCGGGCACCTTCGAGGTGACGACCCACGGCGGCCGGCGCGGCACCGGCATCGACGCGGTGGAGTGGGCGCACCGCGCCGCCGAGCTGGGCGCGGGGGAGATCCTGCTGAACTCGATGGACGCGGACGGCACGAAGGACGGCTACGACCTGGAGATGATCTCGGCCGTCCGTAAGCACGTGACCGTCCCCGTCATCGCCTCCGGCGGCGCGGGCCGCCTCGCCGACTTCCCGCCGGCCGTCGAGGCGGGTGCGGACGCCGTGCTGGCGGCGTCCGTCTTCCACTTCGGCGATCTGCGGATCGGGCAGGTCAAGAGCGCACTGCGCGAGGCGGGACACCCCGTCAGGTAGGCGCGGCGGACAGAGCTGACACACGGACCTGCCCCACCCGGTAATGCGAAAGGAAAATTGCGCAACAAGCATTGCGCAATTTTCCTTTCGCGATCTAGTGTGGCGGTATGCCGAGCCAGCGGAACCACGCGATCACCGACCTGGGCACCCTCAAGGCCCTGGCCCATCCCCTCCGCTTGCAGCTCTACCGAGGGCTGTGCGTCGCACGCACGGCGACCGCCTCACAGCTCGCCGAGCAGGTCGACGAGGCCGTTTCCCTCGTCAGCTACCACCTGCGCAAACTGGCCGAGCACGGGCTGGTCGAGCAGGCCGACCCGCAGAGCGCGGACGGCCGGGAGCGCTGGTGGCAGCCCTCCTCGACGAGCGTGACCATCCGCGACGAGAACGTCCGCGACGCCCCCGAGCGGGCGGCCGCCCACCTCGCCGCCACCCGGCTCTTCCACGAGCAGCGCGCCGACATGTACCGCCGCTACCTCGACGAACGCCCCACCTGGGGCCCCGAGTGGAACTCCGCCGCCCCCGACAACGAGTCCCTGCTCCGGCTGACCCCCGCCGACCTGAGCGAACTGGGCGCGGAGCTGCTCGCCCTGGCGAAGAAGTACGACGAGCGGGGCCGGGCCGCCGAAGCAGCCGGCGACACCGAAGGGCGCGAGAACGTCGCGCTGCACGTGTACGGATTCCCGTTCCGTGGCTGACACGGGCACGTCCGTGCCGGACACACTCGCACCCCGGATCGCCGCCCCCGGCCGCGCCGCCCACCGCGACCCCAACGTCCTGCGCTGGGTCGCGGCCTACACCGCCTCCACTCTCGGCGACAGCATCTTCTTCCTCGCGCTGTCCTGGGCCGCCGTGCAGCACGGCAGCCCCGCCGAGGCCGGGATCGTCACGGCCGTGAGCGCGGTGCCGCGCGCCCTGCTCATGCTCGGCGGGGGAGTGGTCGTCGACCGGCTGGGACCGCGCAGGGTCGTCATCGGCAGCGACGCCGTACGGTGCGCGGCGGTCCTCGTGGTGGCCGCACTGCTCTTCGCGACCGACCCCGGACTGTGGCTCCTCGCCGTCCTCGCCCTCGTCTTCGGCGCGGTGGACGCCCTCTTCCTGCCCGCCGTCGGGGCGCTCCCGGCCAGGATCACGGGCAAGGACCAGCTCGCCCGCGTCCAGGGCATGCGAGGCCTCGCCATCCGCTTCTCCTCCGTCGTGGGCGCCCCCCTCGGCGGCCTCGGCGTGGCGGTCGGCGGCGCGGCGGCGGCCTTCGCCGGCGCCGGTCTGCTGATCGCCGTGTCCGTACCGCTGCTGGTCTCCGTACGGATGCGCGAGCTGCCCCCCGACGACGTGACGGCCGCTGGGGGCGGCACCGCGTGGCGGGACCTGCGGGACGGGCTCGGGTACATCCGCCGGCATCGCGTCCTCGGACCGCTGATGCTGGTCATCGCCCTCGGGGACCTCGGCTTCGTCGGCCCGCTCAACATCGGCCTGACCCTGCTCGCCGACGAACGCGGCTGGGGAGCCGCCGGAATGGGCTGGGTACTCGCCGGCTTCGGGGTGGGCGCCGGGACGGCGGCCCTGCTGCTGACCGTCCGGGGGCGCGTGCCGCACGCCGGGTACGTCGTCGCCGGCGCCCTCGTCCCCGGCGCGGCCGCGATCGGCGCGCTGGCACAGGCGCCCACCCTTCCCGTGGCCGTCGGGACGGCGCTGCTCATCGGCCTGCTCGCGGGGCTCAGCGGCGCCCTGTGCGGGGCTCTGCTCCAGACCGGGGCGGCCCCCGCCTACCTGGGGCGCGTCACCGCGGTCGGCGGAATCGTCAGCCTCGGCGTCGCCCCGCTGAGCATGCCGCTGTCCGCCGCCGCCATCGGCGTCTGGGGCACCGGCCCGGTCTTCGCCGTCAGCGCCGCGGTCTGCGGCCTCGGCGGGGTCGTCGCCCTGTGCGCGCCCGGCGTGCGGCGGGCCGAACTCCCGGGGTAGCCGCCCGGCCCGTCAGATCCCCAGCTGCTTCGTCTCGTACAGCCGGGCGATCGCGTCCTTCTCGCCCTCCAGCTCCACCTTCGCGGCGCTCTGCCGGCCGTACGCGAAGAGCAGCAGCTCGGACGGCTCGCCCGTCGCGGTCACCACCGGTGTGCCGCGGTGGGCGACGGTCGTCTGACCGTTCGGCCGGCGCAGCACCAGGCCCGTCGGGATGCCGCGGCCCATCAGACGGGCGGTGCGCTCCAGGCGCGACCACAGGCCGTCCTGGAAGACCGGGTCCAGCTCGCGCGGCGACCAGTCCGGCTGGGCACGGCGGACGTCCTCGGCGTGGACGTAGAACTCCACCGTGTTCGCCGCCTCGTCGACCTGCTTGAGCTGGAACGGCGAGAACCGCGGCGGGCCGGTGCGGATCAGCTGGACCAGTTCCTCGTACGGCTTCGCGCCGTACTCCTCCATCACCCGGTCGAGCCGGGACGCCAGCTGCTTGATCAGGGCGCCCCCGGCGGCGTCCGGCCGGCGCTCGCGCACCACCACGTGCGCGGCGAGGTCACGGGTCCGCCAGCCGTCGCACAGGGTCGGGGCGTCCGGCCCGGCCGTCTCCAACAGGTCCGCGAGCAGAAGTCGTTCACGCTTGGCGAAAGTCGACATGGAGTCAGCCTACGGCCGCCGGCCGGGTCCGCCCAATGGACAGCGCCGGAGACTGTCCGCGCCGCGCGGCACAATGGGCGCATGACCAGCAGCTCCCCCCGGCGGCCCAGCCCGCTCGCCCCGGAGATCGCCGACCGCCTCAAGCGCAGCGCCGACGGCCTCCTGCCCGCCATCGCCCAGCAGTACGACACCGGGGAGGTGCTGATGCTCGGCTGGATGGACGACGAGGCACTGCACCGCACGCTGACCACCGGGCGCTGCACCTACTGGTCGCGCAGCCGCCGCGAGTACTGGGTCAAGGGCGACACCTCCGGGCACTTCCAGTGGGTGAAGTCCGTCGCCCTGGACTGCGACGCCGACACCGTCCTGGTCAAGGTCGACCAGGTCGGTGCCGCCTGCCACACCGGCGCGCGCACCTGCTTCGACGCCGACGTCCTCCTCACGGACGGCGCGGGCGGCGCGGACGGCGTGCACGGCGACGGCGCGGGCTCCGACGCGCCCGGCGCGGATCAGTAGGGTCTGCCCCCATGGACGCCATGGACCTCGACACCTTCCGCAAGCTGGCCGCCGACCGCCGGGTGATCCCGGTCAGCCGCAAGCTCCTCGCCGACGGCGACACCCCGGTCGCGCTCTACCGCAAGCTCGCCGCCGAACGCCCCGGCACCTTCCTGCTGGAGTCCGCCGAGAACGGACGCACGGCGTTCCAATGGTCTCGGTACTCCTTCATCGGCGTCCGCAGCGCCGCCACCCTCACCGAACGGGACGGCCGGGCCCACTGGCAGGGCGCCCCGCCCGTCGGCGTCCCCACCGACGGCGACCCGCTGGCCGCCCTGCGCGCCACCGTCGAGTGCCTGCACACCCCGCGCGACCTTGCCCACGACCTGGGACTGCCGCCCTTCACCGGCGGCATGGTCGGCTACCTCGGCTACGACATCGTGCGCCGCCTGGAGAAGGTCGGCCCGGGGGAGCGCGACGACCTGGAACTCCCCGAGCTGACCATGCTGCTCACCAGCGACCTCGCCGTCATGGACCACTGGGAGGGCTCCGTCCTGCTGATCGCCAACGCGATCAACCACAACGACCTCGAAACGGGCGTCGACGAGGCCTACGCCGACGCGATCGCCCGCCTGGACGCCATGGAGGCCGACCTCACGCGCGCGGTGGCCCAGCCCCCGGCCGCGCTGCCGCCCTCCGAGCTGCCCGAGTACACCGAGCAGTGGGGCGGCCCCGACTTCCAGGACGCCGTCGAGGACATCAAGGAGCGCATCCGCGCGGGCGAGGCCTTCCAGGTCGTACCCTCCCAGCGGTTCGAGACGCCGTGCACGGCGAGCGCCCTGGACGTGTACCGGGTGCTGCGGGCCACCAACCCCTCCCCGTACATGTACCTGCTCCGCCTCGACGGCTTCGACGTCGTCGGGTCGTCCCCCGAGGCGCTGGTCAAGGTCGAGGACGGGAGCGCCATGGTGCACCCCATCGCCGGCACCCGGCCCCGCGGCGCAACCCCGCAGGAGGACCAGGCGCTCGCCGACGAGCTGCTCGCCGACCCCAAGGAGCGCGCCGAGCACCTCATGCTCGTCGACCTCGGCCGCAACGACCTGGGGCGGGTCTGCGAACCCGGCTCCGTCGAGGTCGTCGACTTCATGTCCGTCGAGCGGTACTCGCACGTCATGCACATCGTCTCGACGGTCACCGGACGGGTCGCCCCGGGCCGCACCGCCTTCGACGTCCTCACCGCGTGCTTCCCGGCCGGCACGCTCTCCGGGGCCCCCAAGCCGCGCGCCCTGCAGATCATCGACGAACTCGAACCGTCCCGGCGAGGCCTGTACGGCGGCTGCGTCGGCTACCTCGACTTCGCCGGCGACTCCGACACCGCCATCGCCATCCGCACCGCCCTGCTGCGCGACGGCACGGCCTACGTGCAGGCCGGCGCCGGCGTCGTCGCCGACTCCGACCCGGTCGCCGAGGACACCGAGTGCCGCAACAAGGCGGCTGCGGTGCTGCGGGCGGTGCACACGGCCAACCGGCTGGGGCAGCCGGGTCAGTAGGGCGGACGGCGGGAGATCCGTCCGGGACGGTGGGGCCGAGCCGGCGGGGCGGTCGGGAGATCCGTCCGGGACGGTGGGGCGATTCTCACGCCCGTCAATCCGAGCCCCGGGTAACGGTTCGCCCGGTGTTCGGGTGATAGTGGAGTACGTGACAGCCGTTCCTCACCCCCGTACCCCAGCCGCAGGACCCGCCCGGGCCGGCCGCCGGAGCCTCGCCGCCGCCCTGCTGTGCGGCGCGCTAGGCGCGGCCGTCGCCCTGCTCGCCACCCGGCAGGAGTGGTCGGAGGGCACCGCGACGGTGGCCGGCGGCGCGTTCCCCCTGACCGCCAAGGGCAGCGACGTCACGGGTGTGCCCGCGGCGCTCGCCATAGTGGGCCTCGCCGCGCTCGTCGCCGTCTTCGCCGTCCGCCGCGCGGGCCGGTTCGCCGTCGCCGCCGTCCTCGCGCTGAGCGGCGCGGGCACCGTCGCCGCGGCGCTGGCCGGCGCCTCCGACAGCTCCGCGCTGGACGACAAGGCCGCGAAGGCCGCCGGTGACACCTCCGCCACCGTGGACGCCCTCTCCCACACCGCCTGGCCGTACGTCGCGGCGGTGGGCGGAGCACTGCTCCTGCTGGCCGGGCTGCTCGCCCTGCGCTACGGCCGCCTGTGGCCCGCCATGTCCGGCCGCTACGAGCGGGACGGCACCCCGCGCCCGCGCCGCACCCCCCAGACCGTCGACCCGGACCGTCCCGAAGACCTCTGGAAGGCCCTCGACCGCGGCGAGGACCCGACCGGCGCCTGAACCCCCGAGGACCGGGCCCGTGCGCACGCGGGCACCCGTCGACGCGCCCCGGGCACCCGGGCGTCCGGCCGCCGTCACGCGCGCGCAGAGGAGCACCCCCGCTCACGGCGCGCGCGCCCGTGCGGGACAATGGGAATGAGCGTCCTGCTCAGACTTGGCACACAGCAACGAGGAGCAAGCAATGTCGGGCAGCAGCCACGGTCACACCCCGGCCGCCTGGACGGGTGTCATCATCGCCTTCATCGGTTTCTGCGTCGCGGGCGTGTTCATGGTGGCGGCCAAGCCGGTGGGCTTCTGGGCCGGCATGGCGGTCGTGCTCCTCGGCGGTGCCGTGGGCGGCGTCATGCGCATGATGGGCCTGGGACAGCCGAGGACGAACCACCCCGTGCACCAGGTCGCCGGCGAGCGCGAGCCGGCCGACGCCAAGGGCTGACCGGGCACGGCGGTCGCGGTACTTCCTGAGGGGCGGATCGGCACGGGATGCCGGGACCGCCCCTCACGTGCGCGTACGGCCCGGCGGGTGCAGAATGCGGAGCGTGGACGCCGAAACCGGGAAGCCGACGCGGAGCAGGGCCGTGACACGGGGAGCGCCCGCCCTGGCGGGCCTGGCCGTCCCGGCCGGAGTGCTCGCGGCCGTCGTCGGAGCCTTCGCGTACGTGGCGCGCGTGGACCCGGGCGAACCCGGCCACTACCCCGTCTGCCCCCTGCTGCGCTTCACGGGCCTGCACTGCCCCGGCTGCGGCGGTCTGCGCAGTGCCCACGCGTTCGTCCACGGTGACCTGCTGACCGCGCTGCACGCCAACGCGCCTGCCGTCCTCGGCTATCTGGGCTTCGCCGTGCTGTGGACCGTCTGGGTGGTGCGGGTGATCCGCGGCCGGCCCGTGCGGGTCGACCTCGGCCCGGTCCCCCTGTGGACGCTGGGGGCGTTGCTGCTGGCCTTCACAGTTGTCCGGAACCTGCCATTCGGCGGCTGGCTCCGCCCTTGACCACCCGGCGGACACCCAGGACGGGGGCACCTTCGTGCCGGGGTGAGGTACCGGCGTCAATCGGATGCGAGGTCCGTGCCACGCTCCGGATATCATCACAGTGACCACAGGTTTCGCCGTCTGAAAGGGGGCCGCTCGCGTGAGTGTGCTCGACGAGATCATCGACGGAGTCCGTGCCGACCTCGCGGAGCGGCAGACGCGCGTCAGCCTCGACGAGCTCAAGGAGCGCGCGGCCAAGGCTCGCCCCGCCAAGGACGGCGTGTCCGCGCTGCGCGGCGACGGCGTCAAGGTCATCTGCGAGGTCAAGCGCTCCAGCCCGTCCAAGGGCGCGCTGGCCGCCATCGCCGACCCGGCGGGCCTCGCCGCGGACTACGAGGCGGGCGGCGCCGCCGTCATCTCCGTCCTCACCGAGCAGCGGCGCTTCGGCGGTTCGCTGGCCGACCTGGAGGCGGTCCGCGCGCGCGTGGACATCCCCGTGCTGCGCAAGGACTTCATCGTCACCTCGTACCAGCTGTGGGAGGCCCGCGCGCACGGCGCCGACCTCGTGCTCCTGATCGTCGCGGCCCTCGAGCAGCCGGCGTTGGAGTCACTGATCGAGCGCGCGGAGTCCATCGGCCTCACCCCGCTCGTCGAGGTGCACGACGAGGACGAGGTGGAACGCGCGGTGGACGCCGGCGCCAAGATCATCGGCGTCAACGCGCGCAACCTGAAGACGCTCGAGGTCGACCGCGGCACGTTCGAGCGGGTCGCCCCGGAGATCCCCGCGCACATCGTCAAGGTCGCCGAGTCCGGCGTCCGCGGCCCGCACGACCTCATCGCCTACGCCAACGAGGGGGCCGACGCCGTCCTGGTCGGCGAGTCCCTGGTCACCGGCCGGGACCCCAAGACCGCCGTCGCCGACCTGGTCGCCGCCGGCGAACATCCGGCACTGCGCCACGGCCGCGGCTGACATCGGTAGGCTTGCTCCCGATGACTCTCCCGCTCACCCCGGCCGCCCGGGACCCGTACGCCCGCCTCGCGCGCGGCTGCCGGCCCCGAGGCTGTCGCGCGCCCGCACGCCGGGTGCACGGCCGCCGGGTGCGGTACGTCATCGGTGACGAACCCGGGCAGGTCAACGGCATGCGATGGCACCGGCGTCCCGCGAGGGGCGCGGGGCCGCACTGATCTGCGACGTCGCCGCGTGTGCGCGAGTAACCACGCGCGGCCCGCAGCGACCCGGCCGCCCCCCGCCCCACGGCGACCAGTGACCAAACACCACTTACCGTGAGGTTGACGCATGCCCAGCACCTTCTTCATCCCCGACCCGGACGGCCAAGTCCCCACCATGGACGGCTACTTCGGTGCCTTCGGTGGCAAGTTCATCCCGGAAGCCCTCGTCGCGGCGGTCGACGAGGTGGCCGTCGAGTACGACAAGGCCAAGGCCGACCCCGAGTTCGCCCGGGAGCTCGACGCCCTGCTCGTCCACTACACCGGCCGCCCGTCGTCGCTCACCGAGGTCCCCCGTTTCGCCGCGGAAGCCGGTGGCGCCCGCGTCTTCCTCAAGCGCGAGGACCTCAACCACACCGGCTCGCACAAGATCAACAACGTGCTCGGTCAGGCCCTGCTGACCAAGCGCATGGGCAAGACCCGCGTGATCGCCGAGACCGGCGCCGGCCAGCACGGCGTGGCGACGGCGACGGCCTGCGCGCTCTTCGGCCTCGACTGCACGATCTACATGGGAGAGATCGACACGCAGCGCCAGGCCCTCAACGTGGCCCGCATGCGCATGCTCGGCGCCGAGGTCATCGCCGTGAAGTCCGGCAGCCGCACCCTGAAGGACGCGATCAACGAGGCCTTCCGCGACTGGGTCGCCAACGTCGACCGCACCCACTACCTCTTCGGCACCGTCGCCGGCCCGCACCCCTTCCCGGCGATGGTGCGCGACTTCCACCGCGTCATCGGCGTCGAGGCCCGCCGCCAGATCCTGGAGCAGGCCGGACGCCTCCCCGACGCCGCGATCGCCTGCGTCGGCGGCGGCTCCAACGCCATCGGCCTCTTCCACGCCTTCATCCCCGACGCGGACGTCCGCCTCATCGGCTGCGAGCCCGCCGGACACGGCATCGAGACCGGCGAGCACGCGGCCACCCTGACCGCGGGCGAGTCCGGCATCCTGCACGGCTCACGCTCGTACGTCCTCCAGGACGACGAGGGCCAGATCACCGAGCCGTACTCCATCTCGGCCGGCCTGGACTACCCGGGCATCGGCCCCGAGCACTCCTACCTCAAGGACTCCGGCCGCGGCGAGTACCGCGCGGTCACCGACGACGCCGCCATGCGGGCGCTGCGCCTGCTGTCGCGCACCGAGGGCATCATCCCGGCCATCGAGTCCGCCCACGCGCTGGCCGGCGCCATCGAGGTCGGCAAGGAGCTGGGCGAGGACGGGCTGATCGTCGTCAACCTGTCCGGCCGCGGCGACAAGGACATGGACACCGCCGCCCGTTACTTCGGGCTGTACGACACCGACGCCGAGGTCGCCGCCGACGAGGCCGGCACCGCCGAGATCGAGGGGGACGCCAAGTGAGCGGGAACGTGCAGCTGCTGAACGACACCCTCGCCGCGGCGAAGGCCGAGGGCCGCTCCGCCCTCATCGCCTACCTCCCGGCCGGGTTCCCGACCGTGGACGGCGGCATCGCGGCGGTCAAGGCCGCGCTCGACGGCGGCGCCGACGTCGTCGAGGTGGGGCTGCCGCACAGCGACCCCGTCCTGGACGGCCCGGTCATCCAGACCGCCGACGACATCGCCCTGCGCGGCGGCGTCCGGATCGCCGACGTCATGCGGACGGTCCGGGAGGCCCACGCGGCCACCGGCAAGCCGATCCTCGTCATGACGTACTGGAACCCCATCGACCGCTACGGCGTCGAGCGCTTCACCGCCGAGCTGGCCGAGGCGGGTGGCGCCGGGTGCATCCTGCCCGACCTGCCCGTCCAGGAGTCGGCGCTGTGGAGGGAGCACGCCGAGAAGCACGGGCTCGCCACCGTCTTCGTGGTCGCGCCCAGCAGCAAGGACACGCGGCTCGCCGAGATCACCGCGGCCGGCAGCGGCTTCGTCTACGCCGCCTCCCTCATGGGCGTCACCGGCACCCGCGAGTCGGTCGGCGCGCAGGCCGAGGACCTGGTCCGCCGGACCCGCGCCACCACCGGCATCCCCGTCTGCGTCGGGCTCGGCGTCTCCAACGCCGCACAGGCCGCCGAAGTGGCGGGCTTCGCCGACGGCGTGATCGTCGGCTCGGCGTTCGTCAAGCGCATGCTCGACGCCCCCGACGACGCGGCCGGCCTGGAGGGCGTCCGCACGCTCGCCGCCGACCTGGCGAAGGGCGTGCGCGGACAGGCGTAGTCGTCCCGCCCGGCCGGAGGGACCGACAGGTATGTCATACGGGTCCCTCGTACGGGTGGACCTGGGACCGGGGAGGCGCGCTGCGCCTCCCCGGTTCGTTCTGCGGGTGTGAGCGAGAAGAACCGAGAGGGAAAGCGCACCGCCCGTCAGAAGCTGGCGGCCGAGCGAGAGAAGCAGAAGTCCAAGGACAAGCGCCGCCGCGCGCTGATCGTCGGCGCGAGCGTGGTCTGCGTCCTGGGGCTCGCGGCGGTGATCGGCGTGGTCGCCGCGAACGCGGGCAAGGACGACGGCAGCGAGTCGGCCGGTCCGGTCGTGGCGCCCTCCGGGGCGCAGGGCAAGGACAGCCTCGCGATCCCCGTCGGCAAGGAGAGCGCCAGGTCGACGCTCACCATCTGGGAGGATTTCCGCTGCCCGGCCTGCAAGGGCTTCGAGCTGGCGTACCGCGACACGATCCACGAGCTCACCGAAGCCGGGCAGCTCAAGGTCGAGTACCACCTGGCGACGATCATCGACGGCAACATGGGCGGCACCGGCTCCCGCAAGGCGGCCAACGCGGCGGCCTGCGCCCAGGACGCGGGCAAGTTCACGCCGTACCACGACGTGCTGTTCGCCAACCAGCCGGCGGAGTCCGACGACGCCTTCGCCGACGAGGACAAGCTGCTCGACCTGGGACGCAAGGTCGACGGCCTCGACACCCCCCTCTTCCAGGAGTGCGTCGAGAACGGTACGCACAACAGCTGGGTGGAGAAGTCCAACAAGGCCTTCCTCGACGGCGACTTCGGCGGCACGCCGACCGTCCTGCTGAACGGCAAGAACGTCTACCAGGACCGCTCCATGACCCCGGAGAAGCTGAAGCAGATGGTGCGGGACGCCGACAAGTAGCGCGGCGGCGGAGCGTCCGGGAGGACGCTCACTCCGTCCGCCCGTTACGGACCCGTAGCCGGGCTGCCCTCCGCGGGTCCCGTCCGACACGGTAGCGTCGACCCTGCCATGGAACTTGCCTTCATTCCCAGCCCGTCGCGCGGGGTGCTGAACCTCGGTCCCATCCCGCTGCGCGGCTACGCGTTCTGCATCATCATCGGCGTCTTCGTTGCCGTCTGGCTCGGCAACAAGCGCTGGGTCGCCCGGGGCGGGCGGCCCGGCACGGTGGCCGACATCGCGGTCTGGGCCGTTCCGTTCGGCCTGATCGGCGGCCGGCTCTACCACGTGATCACGGACTACCAGCTGTACTTCAGCGAGGGCCGTGACTGGGTCGACGCCTTCAAGATCTGGGAGGGCGGTCTCGGCATCTGGGGCGCGATCGCGTTCGGCGCGCTGGGTGCCTGGATCGGCGCCCGGCGCATGGGCGTCCCGATGCCCGCGTACGCCGACGCCGTCGCCCCCGGCATCGCCCTCGCCCAGGCCATCGGCCGCTGGGGCAACTGGTTCAACCAGGAGCTGTACGGCAAGGCCACCGACCTGCCGTGGGCCGTGGAGATCACCTCGTCGGCCGACGGCCGGGTGCCGGGCACGTACCACCCGACGTTCCTCTACGAGTCGCTGTGGTGCGTCGGCGTGGCCGTGCTCGTCATCTGGGCCGGCCGCCGCTTCGAGCTCGGCCACGGGCGGGCGTTCGCGCTGTACGTCGCCGCGTACTGCGTGGGCCGGTTCTGGATCGAGTACCTGCGCGTCGACGACGCCCACCACATCCTGGGCCTCAGGCTGAACAACTGGACCGCGCTCTTCGTGTTCCTGCTGGCCGTGGTCTACATCGTGCTCTCGGCGCGGATGCGGCCGGGACGGGAGGCCGTGGTCGAGCCGAGGGCACAGTCGTCCGCCGGTGACGCCGGGGACGACGCGAAGGACGCCGACGCCGGCTCCGAGGACGCCGAAGCCGCCACGGAGGACGCCGACGCCGGTTCCAAGGACGCCGGGGACGCCACCTCGAAGGACGAGACCGACGAGAAGGACGTTGACGACGTGAAGGACGGAGCCGACTCGGCCAAGAAGGGCTGACGGCCCGCCGCCGTACGTCGCCGAGGGCGCCCGGGACTCTCCGGGCGCCCTCGGCGTGTGTCAGGACAGGGCGGGCCGCCGGGCCAGCGACAGGGTTCGCCGGGCCGTCGCCACCACCGCCGCGTCGACGAACCGCCCGTCCGGCAGCGCCAGCGCGCCCGGCTGAGCGGTGGCCGCCTTGACGATCGTCTCCGCCTCCTCCAGCTCCCGCTCGGTGGGCAGGTACGCCCGCTCGATGATCGGCAACTGACGCGGGTGGATCGCGGCGCGCCCCAGGAAGCCCAGGGCACGGCCGTGGGCGCAGGACGCCGCCAGGCCCTCGAGGTCCCGGATGTCCGGATGCACCGTCTGGGCCGGCGGCGCCAGGCCGGCCGCCCGCGCGGCCACGACCACGCGCGAGCGCGACCAGTCCAGGCCGGCGTCGCCGCGTACGCCGAGGTCGGCGCGGAGGTCCGCCTCGCCGAGGGCGATGCCGCGCAGCGACGGATGGGCGCGGGCGACGAGGTACGCCCGCTCCACGCCGAGGGCCGACTCGATCAGGGCGTACAGCGCGGGCCCGCCGGTGGCCGCCGCGACGCCGGTGATCTGCTCGGGGGACGTCACCTTGGGCAGCCGCAGCCCGGACAGCCCGGGCAGCGCGGCCAGTGCCGCCAGGTCCGCCGCGGCGAGCGGCCCGTCCAGGGCGTTGACGCGGACGTGGACCGGCACCGGCTGCGGCTCGGTGAGCAGCTCGGCGGTGGCCTCGCGGGCGTAGGCCTTGCGGTCCGGGGCGACCGCGTCCTCCAGGTCGACCACGACGACGTCGGCACCGGCGGCCAGCGCCCCGGCGACCACCCGGGGCCGGTCCCCGGGGGCGTACAGCCAGGTCAGCGGGGGTGCGGTCATACGACGCCCTCCTCGCGCAGTTCCTTCACGTCCGCCGGGGTGAGGCCCAGCTCGGTCAGCACCTCCTCGGTGTCGGCGCCGTGCGGGCGGCCCGCCCAGCGGATCGCGCCGGGGGTCGCGGAGAGCCGGAAGAGGACGTTCTGCATGCGCAGCGGGCCCAGTTCGGGATCGTCGACGGTGGTGACGGTGTCGAGGGCCTGGTACTGCGGGTCGGCCATCACGTCCCGTACGTCCTGGACCGGGGCGACCGCCGCCTCGGCCTTCTCGAAGGCGGCGAGCACGTCGGCGCGGCTGTGCCGGGCGATCCAGTCGCCGACCGCCGCGTCGAGCACGTCGGCGTGCCGGGCCCGGTCCGCGCCCGACGCGAACCAGGGCTCGTCGATCAGCTCCGGGCGCCCCACCAGGCGCATCACGCGCTCGGCGACCGACTGGGCCGAGGTGGAGACGGCGACCCAGGTGCCGTCGGCGGTGCGGTAGGTGTTGCGCGGGGCGTTGTTCTGCGAACGGTTGCCGGTGCGCGGCTGGACGTGGCCGAGCTGGTCGTACCAGGTGGGCTGCGGGCCCAGCACGGTCAGGATCGGCTCGATGATCGCCATGTCGACGACCTGGCCCTCGCCGGTGCGCTCGCGGGCGGCCAGCGCGGTCATCACGGCGTACGCCGTGGCCAGGGCGGCGATCGAGTCGGCGAGGCCGAACGGCGGCAGCGTCGGCGGGGCGTCCGGCTCGCCGGTCATCGCGGCGAAGCCGCTCATGGCCTCGGCGAGCGTGCCGAACCCGGGGCGGCGCGCGTACGGGCCGAACTGGCCGAAGCCGGTGACGCGGGTGAGGACCAGGCGGGGGTTGACGGCGGACAGTTCGTCCCAGCCCAGGTCCCACTTCTCCAGGGTGCCCGGCCGGAAGTTCTCGATGACGACGTCCGCGGTCGCGGCGAGGCGGAGGAGCGTGGTGCGGCCGGCGGGCCTGGACAGGTTCAGGGTGATCGTGCGCTTGTTGCGGCCCAGCAGTTTCCACCACAGGCCGATGCCGTCCTTGGAGGGGCCGTGGCCCCGGGAGGGGTCGGGCCGGTCGGGGTGTTCGACCTTGACGACCTCGGCGCCGAAGTCGCCGAGCAGGGTGGCGGCGAGCGGACCCGCGAAGAGGGTGGCGAGGTCGAGGACGCGCAGACCGGTCAGCGGGGAGGCCGGGAGAGCCGGGGAGGCGGGGGCAGGGGTCACGTGGGGCTGGGGCATGGGCGGGTGGCCTCCCGGTGGGTGAGGTGGGCGAGGGTGTCGAAGCCGGTGCCGTCGAAGCCGCCGACCGAGGTGGCCAGGCGGTTCTTCAGCGGGGCCGTCCAGTGCTCGGGCAGGGCGGCGGGGGAACCGGCGAGCAGGCCGGCGACGCTGCCGGCGGTGGCGCCGTTGGAGTCGGTGTCCCAGCCGCCGGACACGGCACGGGAGACCGAGCCGGTGAAGTCGCCGTCCGCGTGCGTGAGGGCGGCGGCGATCAGGGCCGTGTTGGGGACGGCGTGGACCCAGTGGTGGGTGGGGGAGTACCGGGCGTGGAGCGCGTCCACGACCGTGTCGAAGTCGGTGTGCGTCCCGGCGAGGCGGACGGCGTGGCGGACGGCTGCCGCGAGGCGGGAGCCGGGCGGTACGACCGCGAGGCCCGCGCGCAGGCAGGCGTGGACGTCGTGGGCGCCGGTCGCGGCGGTGGCGATGACGGCCGCCGCGAACATCGCCGCGTAGACGCCGTTGGCGGTGTGGCTGAGGGTGGCGTCGCGGTGCGCCTGCGCGGCCGCGGCGGCCGGATCGCCGGGGTGGGTCCAGCCGTGCACGTCGGCGCGGATCAGGGCGCCGATCCACTCGCGGAAGGGGTTGCGGTGGCGGGCGGTGTGCGGGGGTTCGAGGCCGGTGAGGAGGTTGCGGTAGGCGAGGCGTTCGGCGGTGAAGGTGCGGCCGGCGGGGAGCTCGTCGAGCCAGAGGCGGGCGACGTCGGCGGTGGTGAAGGCCCTGCCGTGGCGTTGCAGGAGCAGCAGGCCCAGGAGGGGGTGGTTGAGGTCGTCGTCCTCGGGCATGCCGTCGATGTTCTCCGCGAGGGAGGTGGGCGCGGAGCGGCGGTTCCAGGGGTGGGCGGCGAGGAGGTCCGCGGGGACGCCCCGGGCGGTGAAGTAGGTGGTCGGGGGCCAGTTGCCGGCGGCCCGGGCGAGGAGCCGGATCCCGGTCAGGGGGAGCTTCTCGACCGGTTTGCCGAGGAGGCAGCCGGCGGCCCGGCCGAGCCAGGCGGCTTCGAGGCGGGGGCGGGACACGGTGACGGCCGAGGCGCGGGGCGCGGGCCAGTCGGGGCACAGGGCCCTGATCCGGTCCAGGTCCGTGGGCTCCGCGTCGGCCAGGGGACTCGGCAGGCCGGACAGTTCGTCCAGCAGGTCCTCCGCGAGCAGCCGAAGGCGGCGGGGGGCCGGCCGGGCGGACGCGCCCGCCCGGGCGGGGGCCTCGCAGCCGCCCGCCGCCCGCCAGCGCGCCGCGACCGACGACGCGTCCCGGCCGTCCAGCGCCGCCTGGCGCACCTCGTGGCCGACGAGGTCCTCGGGCTGGACCCAGGTCAGCCGGAGCATCCCGCACCTCCGATCGCGGTGAACGCCCGCTCGTGCGCGCGGCGCCGCGTCACGTCGCGTTCGAAGACCTCCCGGGCCACCGCGGTGAGTACCGACGCCGGTTGCCACAGGTCCAGGCGGCTCGCCTCCGCGACCGTCTTCGCCCAGTCCTCCGGGACCGGTGAGCCCAGCGCCCCGGCCAGCGCGCCCGCCATCGTGGCGATGGAGTCGCAGTCCCGGCCGTAGTTCACCGCGCCGAGGACGGCGTGCCGGTAGTCGCCGCCGGAGACGAGCAGCATGCCGAGGGCGACGGGCAGTTCCTCGATCGCGTGCAGCCGGGACGGGCGGCGGGCGCCGAGCGAGGGCGCGCGGTAGTCGGCGCCCACCGTGTCGTACGGGGCCACCGCGTCCCGCAGCGGTGCGAGCGCCGACTCGAAGTCCGTGTACCGCGAGGCCACTTCGCAGACCGCCTCGATCGCCGCCCGGGTGCCGTCCTTGGCCAGGGACAGACAGGCGGCCACCACCGACTCCGGTGTCGCGCCGGGCAGGCAGGCCGCGGCCACCGCAGCCGCGAGGACACCGGCCGCCTCCCTGCCGTACGACGACTGGTGCGCGCCCGCGACGTCCAGCGCCTCGGCGTAGGCGCCCGCCGGGTGGCCCGCGTTGACCAGGCCGACCGGGGCCATGTACATCGCGGCACCGCAGTTGACGATGTTGCCGGTGCCCGCCTCGCGCGGGTCCACGTGGCCGTAGTGGATCCTCGCCACCAGCCACTTCTCCGCCAGGAAGATCCGCTGGAGCGGGAGGGCCTCCGCCTCCAGTTCCGGAATCCAGCGCGGGGTGGTCACCAGGTCCGGGACCAGGTGCTCCGCAACCGCGTAGGCGTCGAGGTGGTCGCGGACCGTGTCGTACACCCGTACCAGCGCGTGGGTCATCAGGGTGTCGTCCGTGACGTGGCCGTCGCCCTTGTGGTACGGGGCGATGGGGCGGGCGGTGCGCCAGGCGCCGCCGTTCCAGGGGCCGACGACGCCGTGGACGCGACCGCCGTGGCGTTCGAGGATCTGCTCGGGGGAGTAGCCCTCGACCGGGCCGCCGAGCGCGTCGCCGACGGCCGCGCCGACGAGGGCGCCGGTGACGCGCTCCTCCAGGGCCGGCGTGCCGCTTTCCGCTGTTCCGGATGTCCTCATGTCGTGTCGCGTCCTCATGTCGTGTCGCGGTCTTCGCAGCCTGTGCGGCCTTCTGGTCGTTCTCGTGGTTCTCGTGGTCCTCGCCGGGACGGTTGCGTGGCGTGCAGGAGTCCGGCGAGTTCGACCAGGTCGGTGCCGGTGAGGCGGGGCAGTACGCAGCCGGGGAGCGTGCGGCAGGCCTCCCTCCAGGACGCGGGGACCGACGTGCCGCCGCCCAGCGCGCCGGTGAGGGCGCCGGCCAGTGCGGGAGCGGAGTCCGCGACCCTGGAGAGACAGGCCGCCGCCGGTACCGCCTCCGCGACGCGGCCCCGGGCGGCGGTCGCCAGGGCGAGGGCGACCGGGACGGTCTCGGCGGCGGCGATGCCGTAGCTGTAGACGTGATCGACGATCCTGTGCTCCAGCAGCGGTACGAGCGCGAAGGTGCTTTCGGTGTCCGTCGCCAGGGCCAGTGCCAGGCGGGCGTTGCGGCCGATCTCCGTCTCCTCGGGCAGTTCGGCGAGCGCGGCCGCCACACAGGTGCGTACGCCGGCGCCGTCGAGGGCGCACGCCAGTGCCGCGGCCATGGCGCGGGCGCCGTGCACGCCGTCGCCGTCCTGGGTGTAGCGGGCGTCGAACTCGGCGAGGTCGGCGGCGAGCCGCGGGGCGCCGGGGTGGGCGACGGCGAGGACGCAGGCCCGGACGCAGGCGGCGTCGTCGAAGTAGTGCGGGTTGTCGTGGCCGGTGGCGGGCGGGCGCAGGCCGGTGGCGAGGTTGCCGAGCCCGGCCCGTACCGAGATGCGGGCCCGCAGCGGCAGCACCGCCGACTCGACCTCGGGGGCGCGGTCCGCCGCCGCGGCCACCTCGCTGGCGACGGCGTTCCAGGTCAGGTCGATCGCGGCCCGCATCCGCCGCTCCCGGCTGAGGTCGCCGAGCGCGGTGTCGTCCCCGGCCCGCAGCACCGCTTCCGCCGCGAACGCGGCCCACTCGGCGTCGTCGGAGGGGCCGAGGCGGAGCGGCTCCGAGGGCTGGTTGAGGGCGATGGGGACGGGGAGGGTGGTGGTCGCGTTCTGCTCGGCGAAGGTGTCCAGCTCGCGGGTGAGGCGGCGCGTCCACTCGGGCATCCGGGCGGCCCGGTGCCGGGCGGCGGGCCAGCCGGCGGCGTCCCCCGCGGCGAGTCCGAGGAGGAGGCCCTCGATGCGGTCGGGCCCCGCCGTCGTGCGGGCCGGCGTGGCGGACCCGGGCTCGGGCCCCGGCCGGTGTCCGCTCCCGGCGGGCGCCGACCGCTCCGGCGCGCCGGGCGGGGCGACGTACGCGGTGGTGGCCGGCCCCTCACCGGCGGCACGGGACCTGCTCACGGCCGCACCCCCGCCGCCGCGTCGCCGTACGGCGGGGGCGCGGGCCTTGCGGGCCCCACGGGCTGTGGGCGCTCTGGGTGGTCTGGGTGCTCTGGGTGGCCTGGGTGCTCGTCGCCGTGCTCCGCGGACGCGCCGCCCGGTACCGGTGCGAGCCGGTCGTCGGGTGCGGGCTCCCGCCCCTGCTTCGATACCGGTCCCAGTCCGAGCGCCGGGCCGCCGGGCTCCGGTACGGGACCGTCGGCGGGCTCCGGTACGGGACCGGTGAGCCGTGCGGCGTGCCCTCCTGGGGCAGGGGCAGGGGCAGGGGCAGGGGCAGGGGCGGCGCGGGGTCGAGGTCTCTCGTCCCGTGGACCGTCCCAGGCCCGGGCGGTGCGTGAGCGGTCCTGCGGGTGCTCCGCGTCCCGCGTCAGCAGATCGGCCACCTCCAGCACGTGGTGGCCCGCCATCGCGGGCAGGCAGCTGCCGCGGGCCGGACCGATGGCCGCCGCCCACTCGGCCGGGATGGCGGCGGCGCCCCGGGAGGCGCCGGCCAGGGCGCCGGCCACCGCCGCCGTGGTGTCGGCGTCGCGGCCCATGTTGACGGCCGTCAGCACGGCGTCCGTGAAGTCGCCGTCGGCCGCCGCGTACGCGCCGAAGGCGAGGGCGACCGCCTCGGGGGCCAGGTCGGTCCACGGGTAGCCGCCGATGACCACGGCGGAGCGGACGGCGCGTTCGCCGAGGTGGGCCGCCGTCATCGCGCGGCGCAGACAGCGGGCCGTCCAGGAGTCGTCCGGGACGACGGCCAGGGCGGAGGCCACGACCGCGACGGTCGGTGCCCCCGCCATCGCCGCCGCGACACCCGCCGCCACCGCCTGGCCGCCGTAGATGCCCTCGCCGTCGTGGCTGACCGAGCCGTCGATCGCCACCAGCCGGGCCGCCTCGGCGGGCCGTCCCGCCGCGAACACTCCGTGGGGCGCGGCCCGCATGGCCAGTCCGTCGCTCCAGGCGTGGCGGTGCTGGGCGGAAACGGGGGCGGCCAGACCGCGGCGCAGGTTCTCCAGGGTGCCGCGTTCGCTGAAGCCCGCGCCCCGGAACGGGCCCTCCTCCCGGTCCGCGATCCACTCGTGCCAGGCCGTCTCGACATGGCCGGGGGTGAGCGCGGAGCCGTACCGGGCCAGCAGCAGGCCGGAGAAGATCGCGTACTCGGTGTCGTCGGTGCCGGCCGGCTTCTTGGCCACGTATCCCGTGATCCGTCCCCAGCGGGCGCGGATCTCGGAGGGCAGCATGTTCTCGGCCGGTGCCCCGAGGGCGTCCCCGACGGCCAGCCCGAGCAGCGCGCCCCGGGCCCGTTCGCGGAGTCCGACGGCGTCCCCGGGCGCGGGGGCCGGGGGAATGCAGGCGGTGGATGCCATGCGGCCTCTCCTCTCCCTTTGCTGATGTGTCCCCGGTGCGGTGCGTCGCGCAGCCTCACAGGCCTCAGCGTCACCCGGTCGACATATGTGCAGGCAAGATCACGTATGAGCGCAGGAGGGTAAAACCGCAGGTAAGCCCAGCCTTTCCTTGCTGGCGACGCGGACATCACGGGCATAGATTGGGCGTTGTCGAGAAGTAGAACGTGTCCAAACCAGCTTCCCGGGGAGCCCTCATGGCCATCATCGAGACCGAGGCGCCGCTGCACGAGGCGCACCGCGACAACCACACGCACCGCGACGTGAACGGCGGCTGGCTGCGCCCCGCCGTCTTCGGTGCGATGGACGGCCTGGTCTCCAACCTCGCCCTGATGACCGGTGTCGCGGGCGGCGCGGCCGGTCAGCAGACCGTCGTGCTGAGCGGGCTGGCCGGACTGGCCGCCGGCGCCTTCTCCATGGCCGCCGGCGAGTACACCTCCGTCGCCTCGCAGCGCGAGCTCGTCGAGGCCGAGCTGGACGTGGAGCGCCGGGAGCTGAGGAAGCATCCGGCGGACGAGGAGGCCGAGCTCGCCGCGCTCTACGAGGCCCGCGGCGTCGAGGCCGGCCTCGCCCGCGAGGTGGCCCGTCAGCTGTCCCGCGACCCCGAGCAGGCCCTGGAGATACACGCCCGCGAGGAACTGGGCATCGACCCCTCCGACCTGCCGTCGCCGCTGGTCGCGGCCGTTTCGTCGTTCGGGTCCTTCGCGCTGGGTGCCCTGCTTCCCGTCCTGCCGTTCCTGCTCGGCGCCAGTGCGCTGTGGCCCGCGGTGGTGCTCGCGCTGGCCGGGCTGTTCCTGTGCGGCGCGGTGGTCGCCAAGGTCACGGCACGCAGCTGGTGGTACAGCGGACTGCGGCAGCTCGCGCTCGGCGGCGCGGCGGCCGGTGTGACGTACGTCCTGGGCAGCCTGTTCGGGACGGCCGTAGGATAGCGCGGCTCGAACTTATGCGCCCGAACGCATAAGTAACCGTTGCGTGCGGGTTTCGAGTGTGTGATCCCCGGGCATGAGCCGTAAGCGCCGTAGGCAATGAGGCCTGCCGCACACCCGCGGAGTGAGCGACGACGCTTCCTCCGCGCCTCGGGCCGACGGACATCGATCTGTCCGCCACGGCCCCCACAGCCTCCACCGCCGGGTGCGGAACCCCCGCCGCGCCCCTCGGTGTCCGCATGTCGGAACGGATTATCCCGCTGTCCGAGAACCGCTCCATCATGTAACCTGCACCAAATTTTGCACACGCAGAGGGCCAGCGTCGTCCCTCGGCACTGCTCCCCCAGAGCCCAAGGGCCTGGGAGGTCCCCAGCCAGATGACGACGACGGGAGAGCCGATGCGTACGCCGCGCCAGCCGTCCCAGCACTCCGCGAGTGGCCAGAACCGGTCCTTCATGGATGCTCGCCCTGCCGCGCAGGGCATGTACGACCCCCGCAACGAGCACGACGCCTGCGGCGTCGGATTCGTCGCCACCCTCACCGGCGAGGCGTCCCACACCCTGGTCGACCAAGCGCTCACCGTGCTGCGCAACCTGGAGCACCGGGGAGCCACCGGCTCCGAGCCCGACTCGGGCGACGGCGCGGGCATCCTCTCCCAGGTGCCGGACGCCTTCTTCCGCGAGGTGGCCGGATTCGAACTGCCCGAGGCCGGGGCGTACGCCGTCGGCATCGCCTTCCTCCCGGTGGACGGCACCGAGGACGCCGTCTCGCGGATCGAGGCGATCGCGGCCGAGGAGGGCCTCACCGTCCTCGGCTGGCGCGAGGTCCCGGTCGCCCCGCAGATGCTCGGCGCCACCGCCCGTTCGACCATGCCGGTCTTCCGCCAGATCTTCGTGACCGACGGTACGTCGCAGGGCATCACCCTCGACCGCCACGCCTTCGCGCTGCGCAAGCGCGCCGAGCGCGAGGCCGACGTCTACTTCCCGTCGCTGTCCGCGCGGACCATCGTCTACAAGGGCATGCTGACCACCGGCCAGCTGGAGCCCTTCTTCCCGGACCTGTCCGACCGCCGCTTCGCCTCCGCGATCGCGCTCGTGCACTCCCGGTTCTCGACGAACACCTTCCCGGCCTGGCCCCTCGCCCACCCGTACCGCTTCGTCGCGCACAACGGCGAGATCAACACGGTCAAGGGCAACCGCAACTGGATGGTCGCCCGCGAGTCCCAGCTCGCCTCCGACCTGTTCGGCTCGTCCACGGACCTGGAGCGGCTCTTCCCGATCTGCACGCCGGACGCCTCGGACTCCGCCTCCTTCGACGAGGTCCTGGAGCTGCTGCACCTCGGCGGGCGTTCGCTGCCGCACTCCGTGCTGATGATGATCCCGGAGGCGTGGGAGAACCACGAGTCCATGAACATCAAGGACTCGGCCCGGCGCGCCTTCTACCAGTTCCACTCCACGATGATGGAGCCCTGGGACGGCCCCGCCTGCGTCACCTTCACCGACGGCACCCAGGTCGGCGCCGTACTCGACCGCAACGGCCTGCGCCCCGGCCGCTACTGGGTCACCGACGACGGCCTCGTCGTCCTCGGCTCCGAGGTCGGCGTCCTCGACATCGACCCCGCGAAGGTCGTCCGCAAGGGCCGCCTGCAGCCCGGCCGCATGTTCCTCGTGGACACCGCCGAGCACCGCATCATCGAGGACGACGAGATCAAGGCCCAGCTCGCGGCGGAGCAGCCGTACGCCGAGTGGATCGAGGCCGGCGAGATCGAGCTGTCCGACCTGCCCGAGCGCGAGCACATCGTGCACACCCACGCCTCGGTCACCCGCCGCCAGCAGACCTTCGGCTACACCGAGGAGGAGCTGCGCGTCATCCTCGCGCCGATGGCCAAGGCCGGCGCCGAGCCGATCGGCTCCATGGGCACCGACTCGCCGATCGCCGCGCTCTCCGACCGCCCCCGGCTGCTCTTCGACTACTTCACCCAGCTCTTCGCCCAGGTCACCAACCCGCCGCTGGACGCCATCCGCGAGGAACTGGTCACCTCCCTGCGCTCCTCGCTGGGCCCGCAGGGCAACCTGCTGGACCCGACGGCCGCCTCCTGCCGCAGCGTCCTGCTGCCGTTCCCGGTGATCGACAACGACGAGCTGGCCAAGCTCATCCACATCAACGCCGACGGCGACATGCCCGGCTTCAAGGCCGCGACCCTCTCCGGCCTCTACCGGGTGCACGGCGGCGGCGACGCGCTCGCCGCCCGCATCGAGGAGATCTGCGCCGAGACCGACGCCGCCATCGAGAACGGCGCCCGGCTGATCGTCCTGTCCGACCGCCACTCGGACGCCGAGCACGCGCCGATCCCGTCGCTGCTGCTCACCGCGGCCGTCCACCACCACCTCATCCGCACCAAGCAGCGCACCCAGGTGGGTCTGCTGGTCGAGGCCGGCGACGTCCGCGAGGTCCACCACGTCGCCCTGCTCATCGGCTACGGCGCCGCCGCGGTCAACCCGTACCTGGCGATGGAGTCGGTCGAGGACCTGGTCCGCGCGGGCACCTTCCTGCCCGGCGCCGAGCCCGAGCAGGCCATCCGCAACCTGATCCACGCCCTCGGCAAGGGCGTCCTCAAGGTCATGTCCAAGATGGGCATCTCCACCGTCGCCTCCTACCGCGGCGCCCAGGTCTTCGAGGCCGTCGGCCTGGACGAGGCCTTCGTCGAGAAGTACTTCAACGGCACCGCCACCAAGATCGGCGGCGTCGGCATCGACGTGATCGCCAAGGAGGTCGCCGCCCGGCACGCCAAGGCGTACCCGGCCAGCGGCATCGCGCCCGCCCACCGCGCCCTCGACATCGGCGGCGAGTACCAGTGGCGCCGCGAGGGCGAGCCGCACCTGTTCGACCCGGAGACGGTCTTCCGCCTCCAGCACTCCACCCGCTCCGGCACGTACGACATCTTCAAGAAGTACACCGAGCGCGTGAACGAGCAGTCCGAGCGCCTCATGACGCTGCGCGGCCTGTTCGGCTTCAAGAGCGACCGGCAGCCGGTCCCGATCGACGAGGTCGAGCCCGTCTCCGAGATCGTCAAGCGCTTCTCCACCGGCGCCATGTCGTACGGCTCCATCTCCCAGGAGGCGCACGAGACCCTCGCCATCGCCATGAACCAGCTGGGCGGCAAGTCCAACACCGGTGAGGGCGGCGAGGACCCGGAGCGCCTGTACGACCCGGCGCGCCGCTCCTCGATCAAGCAGGTCGCCTCCGGCCGCTTCGGCGTCACCTCCGAGTACCTGGTCAACGCCGACGACATCCAGATCAAGATGGCCCAGGGCGCCAAGCCCGGCGAGGGCGGCCAGCTGCCCGGCCACAAGGTGTACCCCTGGGTCGCCAAGACCCGGCACTCCACCCCCGGCGTCGGCCTGATCTCCCCGCCCCCGCACCACGACATCTACTCCATCGAGGACCTGGCCCAGCTGATCCACGACCTGAAGAACGCGAACCCGCAGGCGCGGATCCACGTCAAGCTGGTCTCCGAGGTCGGCGTCGGCACGGTCGCGGCGGGTGTGTCGAAGGCCCACGCGGACGTCGTCCTCATCTCCGGCCACGACGGCGGCACGGGCGCCTCCCCGCTGACGTCGCTCAAGCACGCGGGCGGCCCCTGGGAGCTGGGCCTCGCCGAGACCCAGCAGACCCTGCTGCTCAACGGCCTGCGCGACCGGATCGTCGTCCAGACCGACGGCCAGCTCAAGACCGGCCGCGACGTCGTCATCGCCGCGCTGCTGGGCGCCGAGGAATTCGGTTTCGCGACCGCGCCGCTCGTCGTCTCCGGCTGCGTCATGATGCGCGTCTGCCACCTGGACACCTGCCCGGTCGGCATCGCCACCCAGAACCCGGTGCTCCGCGACCGGTTCTCCGGCAAGGCCGAGTACATCGTGAACTTCTTCCGGTTCATCGCCGAAGAGGTCCGCGAGATCCTCGCCGAGCTGGGCTTCCGCTCCATCGAGGAGGCCGTCGGCCACGCCGAGACCCTCGACGTCACCCGCGCCGTCCACCACTGGAAGGCACAGGGCCTCGACCTGGAGCCGCTGTTCCACGTGCCCGCGCTGCCCGAGGGCGCGGTGCGCCACCAGACGGCCGTCCAGGACCACGGCCTGGAGAAGGCCCTCGACAACCAGCTGATCAAGCTCGCGGCGGACGCGCTCGGTGCCACGGACGCCACCGACGCCGCCCCGGTGCGCGCCCAGGTCGCCATCCGCAACATCAACCGCACGGTCGGCACCATGCTGGGCCACGAGGTCACGAAGAAGTTCGGCGGCGCGGGCCTGCCCGACGACACCGTCGACATCACCTTCACCGGCTCCGCCGGCCAGTCCTTCGGCGCCTTCGTCCCGCGCGGCATCACGCTGCGCCTGGAGGGCGACGCCAACGACTACGTCGGCAAGGGCCTCTCCGGCGGCCGGATCGTCGTCCGCCCGGACCGGGGCGCCGACCACCTCGCCGAGTACTCCACCATCGCCGGCAACACCATCGGCTACGGCGCCACCGGCGGCGAGATGTTCCTGCGCGGCAAGGTCGGCGAGCGCTTCTGCGTCCGCAACTCCGGCGCGCTGGTCGTCTCCGAGGGCGTCGGCGACCACGGCTGCGAGTACATGACCGGCGGCCACGCGGTCGTCCTCGGCGAGACCGGGCGCAACTTCGCGGCCGGCATGTCCGGCGGCATCGCCTACGTCATCGACCTGGACCGCGACAACGTGAACGCCGGCAACGTGAACGCCGTCGAGGCACTGGACGACACCGACCGCGCGTGGCTGCACGACGTCGTGCGCCGGCACCGGGAGGAGACGGGCTCGACCGTCGCCGAGAAGCTGCTCGCCGAGTGGCCCACCGCCGTGGAGCGCTTCAGCAAGATCATCCCCAGTACGTACAAGGCAGTGCTCGCCGCCAAGGACGCCGCCGAGCGAGCCGGTCTCTCCGAGACCGAGACCACCGAGAAGATGATGGAGGCGGCGACCAATGGCTGACCCCAAGGGCTTCCTGAACCACGGACGCGAGGTCGCCCGGACCCGCCCCGTCGACGAGCGCGTCAAGGACTGGAACGAGGTCTACGTCCCCGGCTCCCTGCTGCCGATCATCAGCAAGCAGGCCAGCCGCTGCATGGACTGCGGCATCCCGTTCTGCCACAACGGCTGCCCGCTCGGGAACCTGATCCCCGAGTGGAACGACTACGCCTACCGCGAGGACTGGCAGGCCGCGCAGGAGCGCCTGCACGCCACCAACAACTTCCCGGAGTTCACCGGCCGCCTGTGCCCGGCCCCGTGCGAGTCGGCGTGCGTCCTCGGCATCAACCAGCCGCCGGTCACCATCAAGAACGTCGAGGTCTCCATCATCGACAAGGCGTGGGAGACCGGGGACGTCGCCCCGCAGATCCCCGAGCGCCTGTCCGGCAAGACCGTCGCCGTCATCGGCTCCGGCCCGGCCGGCCTCGCAGCCGCCCAGCAGCTCACCCGGGCCGGCCACACCGTCGCCGTCTACGAGCGCGCCGACCGCATCGGCGGCCTGCTGCGCTACGGCATCCCCGAGTTCAAGATGGAGAAGCGGCACATCAACCGCCGCATCGAGCAGATGCGCGCGGAGGGCACCCGCTTCCGCACCGGCGTCGAGATCGGCCGCGACCTCAAGGCGACCGACCTCAAGAAGCGCTACGACGCCGTCGTCATCGCCGCCGGCGCCACCACCGCCCGCGACCTGCCGGTCCCCGGCCGCGAGCTCAAGGGCATCCACCAGGCCATGGAGTACCTGCCCCTGGCCAACAAGGTCCAGGAGGGCGACTACGTCGCCCCGCCGATCACGGCCGAGGGCAAGCACGTCGTCGTCATCGGCGGCGGCGACACCGGCGCCGACTGCGTGGGCACCGCCCACCGCCAGGGCGCGGCCTCCGTCACCCAGCTGGAGATCATGCCCCGGCCGGGCGAGGAGCGGGACGCGGTGCGCCAGCCGTGGCCGACCTTCCCGATGCTCTACAAGGTCACCAGCGCCCACGAGGAGGGCGGCGAGCGGGTCTACGCCGTCTCCACCACCCACTTCGAGGGCGACGAGGACGGCAACGTCCAGTGGCTGCACATGAGCGAGGTCGAGTTCGTCGACGGCAAGCTCACCCCGAAGCCGGGCACCGAGCGCAAGATCCCGGCCCAGCTGGTCACCCTCGCCATGGGCTTCACCGGCACCGACCGGGAGAACGGACTGGTCGACCAGTTCGGCCTGGAGCTCGACGCACGGGGTAACATCGCCCGGGACGCCGACTTCCAGACCAACGTGCCGGGTGTGTTCGTCGCCGGCGACGCCGGCCGCGGCCAGTCGCTCATCGTCTGGGCGATCGCCGAGGGCCGCTCCGCCGCCCGCGGCGCCGACCGCTTCCTGACCGGGGCCAGCGAACTGCCGGCCCCGATCCGCCCGACGGACCGCGCCCTCGCGGTCTGACGGACGGAACAACCGAAGAACGTCCCGCACAAAGGCGTGCGGAACATGATGGCGCCTGCCCTGTCCCCGACCGGACAAAGGGGCAGGCGCCGTCGCATGCGCGCCTACGGCAGCCGGTACGTCTGCCCGTACATCTCCCACACCAGCGGCGTGTCGAGCTTCATGTTCCCGGCCTCCAGGAACCGCCGCTGCGCCGTGTCGACGCGGGAGGTGTCGATCCCCGGACGCCGGGCCCGCATGGCGTCGCGGCGGACGTCCAGGAAGGCGTCCAGGTAGGTCTTCTCGACGCCGCCCTGCCCCGGCGTCTTCGCCTTGCCCATGGCCTGCTCGCGCAGCCCGTAGAAGCCGTCGGCGCTCGTGTCCGGGCCGTGGAAGACCATCGCGTCGAAGTACACGAACTGGCCCAGCGTGCCCAGGCCGTCCAGCTTGGCCAGGCGGACCGCCGGCTCGAAGTAGACCCGGTCGCGCTCCTCCTCCTGCGCCGCACGGAACGCCGGCAGCTCCGCCTCGGCCTGCCAGGCGGCCGTGAAACCGGGGTCGAGGCCCTCGTGCGAGTCGCTGCCGTCCACCTCGCGCAGGGCGGGCAGGTACGCCGCCAGACCGTTGCCCGGGTGGGCCTCGGTGTAGCGCTCGACCAGCGTGAGCAGGTCGTGCGTGCCGGTGCAGAAGCCGATGATGCCCGCCGTGTAGCCGCACCCGTCGCCGAGGTCCTCGATGACGCCGTAGGAGGTGCGCCACTTCGTGGTCGAGTTCTCGGCGCTGGACACCAGCTGCTGGGCCAGCTCCTTCTTCGCGGGGGCGGCGAGCCCCGGCGGCAGGTCGGCGATCAGCGCGTCGTCCGCCGCCCGCTCCTGCTCCGCCCGGCTCTTCGCGTCCTCGCGGGACGACTGGGCGGTGGACACGGGCGGCGCCACCGGGGCGTCGGCCGAGTCCGTCGGCATCACGAAGTACACCCCCGTGGCGATCACGGGAACGGCCGCGAGGAGCAGCACACCGGCACGTTTCATCGGGGAATACCTCTCATAGGGAAATGCCTCCACCTGTCAGTTGCGACACCTTGACCGCCGCCGTCACCGCCAGCAGCACCACCAGCCCGGCGCACGCTCCCGCCTGCACCGCCACCCGGCGCCCGTCCCGGGGCGCGTACGCGAAGGCCAGGGCCGGCACGCCGCCCGCCAGCAGGCCGCCGAGATGACCCTGCCAGGAGGTGAACCCGGCGGACACCACCAGCCACAACAGCAGGAGGGCCATGAAACGGTTGACCGAGGCCATGTCCGCGCCCAGACGGCGGTGCAGGACGTAGTACGCGGCCCCCACACCGAAGATCGCGCCCGAGGCGCCGACCGAGGACTGCCCGGAGTCACCCAGCACCAGTTGCAGGACGGAACCACCGAGCGCCGACAGCAGGTACAGGACCACGAAGCGGACCCGGCCGAGCATCAGCTCCACCACCCGCCCCAGCTGCCACAGAGCGACCATGTTCATGGTGAGGTGCAGGATCCCGAAGGTGCCCTCGAACGGCGACAGGTGGAGGAAGGCACTGGTCAGCATCCGCTCCCATTCGCCGGCGGCGACGCCCTCCGCCCGGAAAAGCCCGAAGTAGGCACCTTCGTAGACGTAGTGCCCGCCGTCCGGGCCGACCAGCCGCGCACCGACCATCGAGAACCGGTCCACGATCTCCGGCCGCACCACCTCCGCCAGGTACACGAGGAGGTTGAGCCCGAACAGGACGTACGTCACCACGGGCGTCGCCGAGACCCGGCCGCCCGCGAGGGTCCGGGCCTGCCGGACCGACCGCGCCCCCTCCCGCACGCACTCGGGGCAGTGGTGGCCGACGGACGCCTCCCGCATGCAGTCCGGGCAGATGTGGCGCTCGCAGCGGGTGCAGCGGACATGGCACTCCACCGCGGGATGGCGGTAGCAGGTGGTGACGGTGGACTCGGAATCCACGGCCGGCTCCTCGGGACGGACGGACGGTGAGCCGGTGGGGACGGCGGCGAACAAAATAGCGAATGCCTGTGGACGAGCTGAGAGGCGGGGTGCGCCGTGCCGTAACCTCGGCAGCCAGATGTCGTAAGTCCCAGGAGCGACGGGGGAGTCCGCATGGCCGCGATCAGTCTCACCAAGGTGCGGGAGACCGCGCCCGCACTGGTCGATCCGTACCGGAGCGCCGGGGTGTCGCTGGCCAAGCACGGACTGGAGGGGACCCGGGCGGCCGTCTACCTCGTCGTCGACTACTCCGGCTCCATGAAGCCGTACTACAAGGACGGCAGCGTGCAGGCGCTCGCCGACCAGGTCCTCGGACTGTCCGCGCACCTCGACGACGACGGCACCGTGCCGGTCGTGTTCTTCTCCACCGACGTCGACGCCGTCACCGAGATCGCCCTCGCCGACCACGAGGGGCGGATCGAGCGGATCGCGGCCGGCCTCGGGCACATGGGCAAGACCAGCTACCACCTGGCCATGGACGCCGTCATCGACCACTACCTCGACAGCGGCGCCCGCCACCCCGCCCTGGTCGTCTTCCAGACCGACGGCGGCCCGATCAACCGGCTCGCCGCGGAGCGGTACCTGTGCAAGGCGGCGACGCTCCCCCTGTTCTGGCAGTTCGTCGGCTTCGGCGACCCGGACAGCCGCCAGTTCGAGTACCTGCGCAGACTCGACGAACTGGCGGTGCCGGACAAGCGGGTCGTCGACAACGCCGGGTTCTTCCACGCGGGCCGCGACCCGCGGAAGGTGACCGACGCCGAGCTGTACGACCACCTGGTGGGCGAGTTCCCCACGTGGCTGGTGGCCGCACGCGCGCAGGGCATCGTACGGCCCTAGGCCGTACCGCCCGGGAGCGCCGGAAGGACGCCGGAGGAACGCCGCGGGGACGCCTCAGGGACACCGCAGGGCGCGCAGGGGCGCGGAGGGCGCGCAGGGGCCGCCGGAGGGACGGCCGGTGCGGGGGACCAGCCCGTTCACGTGTCGCACTCCAGCACCGTCCGGCACAGCCCGCACCGCGCCCGCACCCGCCCCCGCACCGGCACCCTGATTTGCTGATGACAGGTCGGACAGGAGAACGACACCCGCAGCGGCCCCCGCCCGACCGGCGTGAAGGAGTACGGCCCGTCCACCGCAAGGTCCGCGGCGGCACGCGGGTCCTGGGCGTGGCGACGGTCCCGGGCATAGCGGCGGCGGCCCGCCCAGCCCGCCGCGGACAGCGGCGGCTGCTGCTCGTCCCGGCGGGCCCGGGCCATGCCCTTGACGTACGCCGTGTACGCCTGCGGACTGGTGAACCACACCGCGGGGTCCTCACCGAACACCAGCGCCCGCTTGGCCAGGACGTAGCCGAACTCCTCCGGCGTCAGGTACCCGAGCTTCTGCGACGACGCCGAGTCCTCCCGGTAGGCGTCCAGCAGCAGCCAGCCGGCGCCCAGGTACGTCGTCGCCGTGTCGGTGAGGATCTCGTTGTCCCGCGTGCCGGCGAAGGACAGACCGAGACGGTGCAGGTACACGTGCATCACCTCGTGCGCGAGGGCCGCGCCGATGTCCCGGCGATGCGTACGGAACCGGTCGTTCAACTCGATGAAGTACTCCGGGCCCGCCGCGAGCTCGACACTCGCCGCATGCGTCATCTCCCGGAAGGACACGATCATCCGCGCATCCGGGAGACGGTAGTGACGCACCAGCTCGTGCGCCACCCGCTGCGCACCCAGATACAGGTCGTCGGTGTCGCAGAACGCCACGTCGGCCGGGGCCACACTGGCCGAGAACGTCCGCACGGTGTCGTACGACAACCGCCTGTACAACGCGGTGACGGCGGCCCGCACCGTCTCCAGATGCGGGTAACCGTGCTCGACCGGTCCGCCGTTCGCCACGCCTGAACCCCCAAGACGCTCCTGAACCCGTCTCCCACTGTACGGCCGGCCCCGCACGGCCACCGGTGCCGTCCGGCGGAAACCGTTCGCCCCCGGCCCCGGCCCACGGCACAGGCGGCGACCGTGACCGGCGAACAGCACACCGTCGCCGCCTCCTCCCCGCACGCGGGCGGCGCGGACACCGACCTGGAACAGCGGCTCACGGCAGCCCGGCCGGGGGAGCCGGCTCGTGCGCGCGGCCGCACAGTCCGGGAGCGGGGCCGCATCGGGGGCGCCCCCAGGCGGGCACGACGACGTCTACGTCCACAAGCGCGTCGGCACCGGCGGGCTTCCCGGGGCCTGAGACGGTCTGCGACGGCCCGGGATCCGCCCTTAGGGTGAGCACCCATGACCACCAGCAACACCGGCACCGGTGCCGTCGACCCCGCCGTCCGCGAGGAACTGGCCCGGCTGCGGGACAGCATCGACAACATCGACGCGGCCGTCGTCCACATGCTCGCCGAGCGCTTCAAATGCACCCAGCAGGTCGGCCACCTCAAGGCCCGGCACCAACTCCCGCCCGCCGACCCGGCCCGCGAGGCGAAACAGATCGCCCGGCTGCGCGCCCTCGCAGAGAGCGCCAAACTCGACCCGGCGTTCGCCGAGAAGTTCCTGAACTTCATCATCGCCGAGGTGATCCACCACCACGAACGCATCGCGGAGAACAACGGCAACGGCAGCGACCCGGCCCCCGCCTCCGACTGACCCCGCCGGCCCCGCGCCCCCGCCCACGGGGGCGCGCGCCGGGGAGCGCCCCGGCCACCCCGCCGGCCCGGACAAAATCCGCGTACCGATCCGCCTCTGTGCCCTGCCGACCGCATCAGGCAGCATGGCGTGCATGTCCGTACTGACGCGCGACGAAGCGCAGACCCGAGCCCGGCTCCTCGACGTCCACCACTACACGATCGACCTCGATCTGACCCGTGGCGACGACACCTTCGACTCCCGCACCGTCATCCGCTTCACCGTCCACGGCGAACCGGACACCACGGACACCACGGACACCTTCGTCGAGGTCAAGCCCGCCGAGCTGCGCACCGTCACCCTGGACGGACACCCCCTCGACCCCGGCGCCCTCGACGAGAACCGGCTCCCCCTGAAGAACCTCGCCCCCGGCGACCACGAACTGCGCGTCGACGCCGCCATGCGCTACTCCCGCACCGGCGAGGGCATGCACCGCTTCACCGACCCCGCCGACGGCGAGACCTACGTCTACACCCAGCTCTTCCTGGACGACGTCCAGCGCGTCTTCGCCGCCTTCGACCAGCCCGACCTCAAAGCCGTCTTCGACCTCACCGTCACCGCACCCCAGGGCTGGACCGTCCTCGCCAACGGCATCACCGAACACACCGGCGACGGCCACTGGAAGGCCGCCACCACCCCACCCATCTCCACCTACCTCGTCGCCGTCGCCGCCGGCCCCTGGCACTCCGTACGCACCGAACACCGCGGCCTCCCCTTCGGCCTCCACTGCCGCCGCTCCCTCGCCCCCCACCTCGACGCCGACACCGACGAACTCCTCGAAGTCACCCGCGGCTGCTTCGACCGCTACCACGAGAAGTTCACCGAGCCCTACCCCTTCGACTCCTACGACCAGGCGTTCGTCCCCGAATTCAACGCCGGCGCCATGGAGAACCCCGGACTGGTCACCTTCCGCGACGAATTCGTCTTCCGCTCCGCCGTCACCGACACCCAGCGACAGACCCGCGCCATGGTCATCGCCCACGAGATGGCCCACATGTGGTTCGGCGACCTCGTCACCCTCCGCTGGTGGGACGACATCTGGCTCAACGAGTCCTTCGCCGAGTACATGGGCTACCAGACCACCGCCGAAGCCACCCGCTTCACCGACACCTGGACCGACTTCGGCGTCACCCGCAAACCCTGGGGCTACGACGCCGACCAACGCCCCTCCACCCACCCCGTCGCCCCCGAGAACGTCCAGGACACCGCCTCCGCCCTCCTCAACTTCGACGGCATCTCCTACGCCAAGGGCGCCTCCGCCCTGCGCCAACTCGTCCACTGGCTCGGCGAGAAGGACTTCCTGGCCGGCATCAACACCCACGTCGAACGGCACAAGTTCGCCAACGCCACCCTCGCCGACTTCATCGACTCCCTCGCCGCCGCCACCGACCGAGACGTCCACGCCTGGGCCGACGCCTGGCTGCGCACCACCGGCGTCGACACCCTCACCCCCCACGTCACCGGCGACAACGGCACCCGAACACTCGAAGTCGGCCGCAAGGGCGAGCGCCCCCACCGCATCGCCGCCGGCCTCTACGACCGCGACCTCACCGACGAAGGCCGGCTCACCCTGCGCACCAGCCTCGACCTGGACCTCCCCCAGGCCGGACCCCGGCCCATCGGCAAGCTCCCCGCACTCGTCGTCCTCAACGACGGCGACCTGAGCTACGCCAAGATCCGCTTCGACGCCGACTCCTTCCGAACCCTCCGCGAAGGCCTGTCCGGCCTGCCCGACCCCCTCACCCGGGCCGTCGTCTGGAACGCCCTCAGGGACGCCGTCCGCGACGGCGAACTCCCCACCGGCACCTACCTGGACATCGCCCGCGCCCACCTCCCCCACGAGACCGACCTCGCCCTCGTCGACGGCGTCCTCACCTTCGCCACCACCCAGGTCGCCGACCGCTACGTCGCCCCCGGCCGGCGGCCCGCCGCCCTGACCACCCTCACCGACCTGTGCCGCGACCTCATCCGCCGCACCGAGGACGGCGACCACCCCGGACTGCGCCTCATCGCCGTACGCCACCGCATCGCCACCGCCGCCCACCCCGACACCATCGCCGCCTGGCTCGCCGACGGCACCGTCCCCGGCGGCCCCGAACTCGACCCCGAACTCCGCTGGCGCATCCTCACCCGCCTCGCCGTCCTCGGCGCCACCGACGAGAGGGCCATCGCCGCCGAACTCCGCCGCGACCCCAGCGACACCGGCCAGGAAGGCGCCGCCCACTGCCGCGCCGCCCTGCCCCACCCCGACGCCAAAAGCCGCGCCTGGCAGGCCATGTTCACCACCGACGACCTCTCCAACTACCTCTTCACCGCCACCGCCAAGGGCTTCTGGCAGCCCGAACAAGCCGACCTCCTCCACGACTACGTGCCGCGCTACTACACCGAAGCCGTCTCCGTCGCCGCCCGCCGCGGCCCCGCCATCGCCGAAGCCGCCGGCCGCTGGGCCTTCCCCGCCCACGCCGTCGACACCGACAACCTGCGCCTCGGCCAGGAATGCCTCAACGACGCCCACCCCATCCCCGCCCTGCGCCGCAAGCTCACCGACCAACTCGACGACCTCGCCCGCGCCCTGCGAGTACGGGAGACCGACACCCACTGACCCCGGACACGCACTGACCCCGGACACGGCCGGCCCACCCCCGCGGGCCGGCCCCCCGCATACCCCTTTCGGGTTGCGATCTTGAGCTGTACGGGCGTACACGCGCATCCCCGTCCAAGCTGGAACTCCCCGCACCACGCCCGGAGGACAGCCCATGGGCACGCCGCCGCCCCTCGCCTCGGGCCCCCACGGCCCCGACGCCCTACGCCCCCTGCTCGACACCGTGCTCGACGCACTGCACGCCGGCACCACAGCACGCGGAGGCCCGCTGCCCGCAGGCGGCCCCGACACCGTCACCACCCGCATGACCGACGCCGCCGGCGACCTCCTCCCCGAGCACGGCGACCCCGACGCCCTGCGCGCCCTGGTCACCGCACTCGCCCACGGCGCCGCCGACCCCGCCCACCCCCTGTGCACCGCCCACCTGCACGGCCCACCCCTCGCCGTCGCCACCGCCGCCGACCTCGCCGCCAGCGCCCTCAACCCCTCCCTCGACTCCTGGGACCAGGCACCCGCCGCCTCCGCCCTCGAAGCCCTCGTCACCCGCACCCTCGCCCGGGAAACCGGCGCCACCGACGCCCTCGTCACCACCGGCGGCACCGAATCCAACCAGCTCGCCACCCTGCTCGCCCGCGAAGCCCACGGCCCCGGCCTGCGACTCATCCACGGAGCCAACGCCCACCACTCCGTGCCCCGCGCCACCTGGCTGCTCGGACTGCCCGAACCCGCCGTCGTCCCCGCCCCCGCCGGCACCCTCGACCCCGCAGCCCTCGACGAAGCCCTCACCCAGATCCCGGGACCGCACCTCGTCGTCGCCACCGCCGGCACCACCGACGCCGGCCTCATCGACCCCCTCCCCGAAATCGCCGACCGCTGCCACGCACACGGCGCCCGCCTCCACATCGACGCCGCCTACGGCGCCGGCCTCCTCTTCAGCAACCGGCACCGCCCCAAACTCGCCGGACTCGAAGCCGCCCACACCGTCACCCTCGACCTGCACAAACTCGGCTGGCAGCCCATCGCCGCCGGCCTCCTCACCGTCAAGAACCCCGACGACCTCAGCGCCCTCCACCACCACACCCACTACCTCAACGCCGACGACGACACCCACGCCGGAATCCCCGACCTCCTCGGCCGCTCCCCACGCACCAGCCGCCGCCCCGACATCCTCAAAATCGCCGCCACCCTCAAAACCCTCGGCCGCACCGGACTCGGCACCCTCGTCGACGACGTCTGCACCCTCGCCCAGGAACTCGCCACCCTCATCCACCACCACCCCCGCTTCGAACTCCACGCCCCACCCACCATCAGCACAGTCCTCTTCCGGCCCACCCACACCACCGACGACACCGTCGCCGCCCTGCGCCGCACCCTCCTCACCACCGGCAACGCAGTCCTCGGCCGCGCCCACGCCGACGGCCGGCTCTGGCTCAAGGCCACCCTCCTCAACCCCCACACCACACCCGACGACCTCGCCACCCTCCTCACCCTCGTAGAAAGACACACCCCCCGATGAACACCCCCGCACACCGCACCCCCGACACCCCCCGCGACCTCGTCGGCGTCGGCATCGGCCCCTTCAACCTCTCCCTCGCCGCCCTCGCCGACCCCCTCACCGGCCTCGACACCGTCTTCTACGACCAGCGCCGCACCTTCCACTGGCACCCCGGCCTCCTCATCGACGGCGCACGCATCCAGGTCCCCTTCCTCGCCGACCTCGTCACCCTCGCCGACCCCGCCAACCCCTGGACCTTCCTCAACCACCTCAAAGCCCGAGAACGCCTCTTCCCCTTCTACTTCGCCGAACGCTTCCACATCCAACGCACCGAATACGACACCTACTGCCGCTGGGTCGCCGACAACCTCCCCGCCCTCCGCTTCCACCACCAGGTCGACGCCGTCCGCTGGAACCCCGAACGCCACCTCTTCGAAGTCGACTACACCCGACTCGACGCCGACGGAGAAGCCGACGCCGTCGGCCGCACCTACACGAAGAACGTCGTCCTCGGCATCGGCACCGAACCGCACGTCCCCGACCCCCTCAAACCCCTCACCGACGCCCCCGGCGTCCCCGTCGTCCACGCCGCCGACTACCTCCAGCACCGCGACACCCTGCTCACCGCCGGACACATCACCGTCATCGGCACCGGCCAGTCCGGCGCCGAAATCTTCCTCGACCTCCTCCGCCACCGCCCCACCGGACACGAACAACTCCACTGGCTCGGCCGCACCGAGGCCTTCGCGCCCATGGAGTACTCCAAACTCGGCCTGGAACACTTCACCCCCGACTACACCCGCTACTTCCACGCCCTGAGCGAACCCGTCCGCGACCGCCTCGTCGCCACCCAGTGGCAACTCCACAAAGGCATCGACGCCGACACCACCGCCGCCATCCACGACGAGCTCTACCGCCGCACCCTCGACGGCGGCTGGCCCGACACCGTCCTCACCCCCGGCGTCCACGTCCGCACCGCCGGCCGCATCACCACCACCCAGATCGAACTCCACCTCGAACACGCCCAGCAGAAAACCCGCTCCCGCCTCACCACCAACGCCGTCGTCCTCGCCACCGGCTACCGCGAGCGCCCCCTCAACCGCCTCCTCGCGGGCCTCGACGCCTACATGCGGCGCGACAACCACGAACGCCCCCGCATCGACGAACGCTTCCGCCTCCTCCTCGACCCCTCCGTCACCGGACACGTCTACGTCCAGAACGCCGAAACCCACACCCACGGCGTCGGCACCCCCGACCTCGGCCTCGCCGCCTGGCGCAGCGCCACCATCCTCAACGACGTCACCGGACGGCACCCCTACCCGCTCCCCAGCCGCACCGCCTTCACCACCTTCGGCCTGGAAGGAGCACAGCCCCAGATCCCCTCCGCACGCGACCACCGGGCACTCACCCCGCTGGTGGAGGGAATCTGAGGCCGCTCCTCACCCACGCCGGAATCAGAACACCGGCGCACCGTCCCGCGTCAGCTTCCAGCCCACCGACGCGAAGTCCGCCGGGTCCAGCACACCCCTCGCCGTGACCCACTCCGCGATCCGCGTACGGATCTCCGTCGACTCCGCCCACACCTCCTGGGCCGACGCCACATGCGGGAACGCACCACCACCGTTGGCCCGGTAGTTGTTCACCGCCAGCACGAACCGCGCGTCGTCAGCCAACGGCGCACCCCCGTGCGCCAGGTTCCTGATCCGCGAACCGGGCGCCTGCGCGATGTCGACCTCGTACGTCAGCCCCGACACGTAGTCGTAGTTGTAGTCCGGACGGCCGTCCGCGTTGGTCAGCTGCTCCACATCCACCGGCGCACCGTCCGCCGTCCGCACGTAGTACTCCGCCGAGTACTCCAGGTACGCCCGCAACTGGGCGCCCGTCATCAACTTCGCCACCAGCGTGTTGTCGTACACGTACAGACTCGACAGATCCCGGATCGTCACGTCACCGGCCGGAATCTCGGACGTCCGCGAGAACGGCGAAGCCTGCGCCAGAACCGGCAGCGAAGCGTACTCCGTACCCGCCAGCGCCTCCTTGACGACGTCCTCCTGCACCTTCGTGATCAGGTCGATGATCGGCGCGTCCTTGTAACGCGCCTCCACCGTCGTCAACGTCTCGGTCGCCGTACCGACCACCTGATTGACGTACGCCACGACCTTCGCGTGCTCGTCCGAGAGCAACCCGGTGATCTCCGGATCGTCCTCGACCGTGCTGGAATCACGCAGCGACGCCCTCACCGACTCCACGTGCCAACGACCCCGCTCGAAGACCAGCTCGAAGTCGAACAGCGTCAGCCGCTCGGCGTAACACAGCGGCTCCGACAGCACGACCGTCTTCCCGGTCTCCTCGTTGACGACCTTCAGCTCCGCGATCTCCTGGTGCGCGTGCCCCACGAGGATCGCGTCGATGCCCGGCACCAGCCTCGCCACGTTCGCCGCCGCGTTCTCCACGTACGGAAGCTGGTCACCGTACGACGACGTGCCCGACGACCCCGAGTGCGCCGACACCACCACCACGTCCGCGCCCATCGAACGCAGCTTCGGCACCCACTTGGCCGCCTGCTCCTCCAGACCCGGGAACGCCAGCTTCCCCTGGACGTACGCCTTGTCCCAGATCGCGATCCCCGGATTCGTCAGCCCCAGCACCGCCACCTTCACCGGCGGCGCGCCCTTCACCCGGAACGTCTTCATGAAGTACGGCGGGAAGGCCGGCCTCAGCGTCTTCGCGTCCACCGCGTTCGCACCGAGCAGCGGGAAGTCGCACTGCTCCTCGAACCTGCGCAGCGTCTCGATGCCGTAGTTGAACTCATGGTTCCCGAGCGCCACCGCGTCGTACCCGATCGCGTTCATCGCCTGCGCCATCGGGTGCACCGGACCGCCCTCGGCGGTGATCGGATCGACCTTCGCGTAGTAGTACGTCAGCGGGGTGCCCTGGATGGTGTCGCCCGCGTCCAGCAGCAGCGTGTTGCGGCGGCCCTTCTCCGCACGGACCTGGTTCACCAGCGTGGAGACACGGGCCAGCCCTTGCGCGTTGCCCGCCGCGTCCGCGTACTCGGCGTCCTTGAAGTAGTCCCAGTTGAAGACGTGCCCGTGCAGATCGGTGGTGCCCAGCACCGTCAGCGCGTACCGCTTCGGCTTCTTACGACCGCCCCCGTGCGCGGGCGCCGCCCCGGCCGCCGGAGCCGCCGCCGCGCCGGCCAGCGCGACACCCGCCCCCGTCACGGCGGACCTGCTCAGGAACTTCCGGCGGTGCAACGCCATGGCTGACTCTCCTCGGTGACCCGCGATCATGTGACAACGCGCGTAGATTCCGTCCTGAGCACAGCACCTGTCAAGAGCCGCAGCCGGATGAAATGCTCATCGGAGCAGCGCCACGCACAATTCAACACTTGTCAATAACCCTTTACTCAAAGGTTGTTGAGTGGACATGCGCGGCCAATTCGCTACCCGCCGGTAAGTCATAGGCTCGACCCATGCGCCGAGCAAAGATCGTCTGCACACTTGGGCCCGCCACCGACTCGTACGACCAGATCAAACACCTGGTCGACGCCGGAATGGACATCGCCCGCTTCAACTTCAGCCACGGCACCCACGCCGAACACGAAGAGCGATACCACCGCGTCCGAAAAGCCTCCGACGAGACCGGCCGCAGCGTCGGCACCCTCGCCGACCTTCAAGGCCCGAAGATCCGGCTCGGCCACTTCACCGAAGGCCCCGTACTCCTCGAACGCGGCGACACCTTCACCATCACCGTCGAAGAAGGCATCGCCGGCGACCGCCACACCTGCGGCACCACCTACCCCGGCCTCGCCGCCGACGTCACCCCCGGCGAACGCATCCTCGTCGACGACGGCAAAGTCTGCCTCGAAGTCACCGGCATCGACGGACCCCGAGTCCGAACGACGGTCATCGAAGGCGGCATGGTCTCCGACCACAAAGGCCTCAACCTCCCCGGCGCCGCCGTCTCCGTCCCCGCCCTCTCCAAGAAGGACGAGGACGACCTCCGCTGGGCCCTCCGCAACGGCTTCGACGTCATCGCCCTGTCCTTCGTCCGCAGCGGACGAGACGCCCTCGACGTCCACCGCATCATGGACGAGGAAGGCCGCCGCCTCCCCGTCATCGCCAAGATCGAAAAACCCCAGGCCGTCGAGAACATCGACGACATCGTCGCCGCCTTCGACGGCATCATGGTCGCCCGGGGCGACCTCGGCGTCGAAATGCCCCTCGAACAGGTCCCCATCGTCCAGAAGCGCGCCATCAAACTCGCCAAACGCAACGCCAAGCCGGTCATCGTCGCCACCCAGATGCTCGACTCCATGATCGACAACGCCCGCCCCACCCGCGCCGAGGCCTCCGACGTCGCCAACGCCGTCATCGACGGCACCGACGCGGTCATGCTCTCCGGCGAAACCAGCGTCGGCAAACACCCGATCGAAACAGTGCGCACCATGGCCCGCATCGTCGAAGCAGCCGAGGAGGACATCCTCGCCAAGGGCCTGCCCCCACTGACCGACCGCAACAAACCCCGCACCCAGGGCGGCGCCGTCGCCCGCGCGGCAGCCGAGATCGGCGACTTCCTCGGCGCGAAATTCCTCGTCGCCTTCACCCAGTCCGGCGACACCGTCCGCCGCCTCTCCCGCTACCGCTCACCCATCCCGCTGCTCGCCTTCACCCCCGAACCGGCGACGCGCTCACAGCTGAGCCTGACCTGGGGCGTGGAGACCTTCCTCGGTCCCCACGCGGACTCCACGGACGCGATGGTCGACCAGGTGGACGAACTGCTCACCCGGTACGGACGCTGCGAGAAGGGCGACGTCGTGGTCATCACGGCCGGCTCGCCACCCGGGGTGTCGGGCACGACCAACCTGGTGCGGGTGCACCACATCGGGGAGGACGACAGTCCCCAGTAGCCCGGTCGTCAGTACTTGGGCCCGACGTGGGCGTCCATGAGGGCTACGGAGGCTTTGCGGGCTACGGAGATGTTGAAGGGATCGCTGCCCCGAGCGAGGGTCGTCCAGGCGACGCCGGCCTTGTCGAGGGTGTCCGTGAACAGCTTCCGGATGTCGTCCGATTTGTTGGTGAAGAAGTACCGGGGGTACTCGTAGCGCTTGCGCTCGCCGCCGACGAGCCGGGTGGTCCAGTTGGTGATCCGGCAGCCGTCGGAGTGGATCAGGCCCCGGATGAACTCCCAGGGGTGGACGTCGACGATCTCCTGCTGCCAGGGTTCGAGGGCGATGCTGCGGTTGTGCTTCTTTCCGGGCCCGTGCTGGGGGAAGAGGCAGTGCAGGTGCTTCGAGTAGACCTTCACGTTGTGGCAGCCGGTTCTGCGGACACGGCAGACCGAGTTGTCGGGGAAGACCGCACGCATGGCCTGCTCGCAGTCGTCCATGAGCCCGGGCCATGAATCGGCGCAAGCGATCATGAGGTTGGGCACGCGGTGTTCGGAGTAGTGGCTGATATGGCCATCACCGAGGTAGAGACCCAGTAGGTAGCCGTAGGCGGGCTCGTCCAGTTCCCGTCCATGACACCTGGGGCAGCTCGGATCATGCTTGCCAGGGCATTCGCCACGCTTGGCCCGGTCCCGGTGCTTCCAGTAGCTGATCGTGCCCGCCGGGATGTTCAGAGCTCGTGCAACGTCCGCGTTCTTCGCGCCGCCGCGCAGCAGTGTGAGGGCCTTCTGTCGCACGTCAGTGCTGTGGAAATTCATGCAATCACGGTGCGTCACTGCGGGGCCCGATGTGCAGCAAAAAGCGGAGAATCACGAGAACGTGATCCTCCGCTTTTTGCTGTCTGTGCCGGGTACGGGACTCGAACCCGTATGTCCTTTCGAACAGATGTGTTTGAGACATCCGCGTATGCCAGTTCCGCCAACCCGGCCGGTCAGCCTTCAGGAGTGTACCGGTTCACCCTAGGCCGCCGCAGCTAGGTAGGCTCTTGTCAGCAGTACCGCCTGCCCCGGAACAAGGAGCGCCCACGTGACCGCCCCCGAGTCGCCCCAGCCCGCCGACGTGCCCGAAGACGAGAAGTCACACGTGCCTCCGCTGACGACCCGTGTCGTCATCGCCGAGGACGAGGCGCTCATCCGGCTGGATCTGAAAGAGATGCTGGAGGAGGAGGGGTACTCCGTCGTCGGTGAGGCCGGTGACGGTGAGCAGGCCGTGGAGCTGGCCCGGGAGCACAAGCCGGACCTGGTGATCCTCGATGTGAAGATGCCCAAGCTGGACGGGATCTCCGCGGCGGAGAAGATCGCCGAGGAGAGCATCGCGCCGGTGCTGATGCTGACCGCGTTCTCGCAGCGCGACCTGGTGGAGCGGGCGCGGGACGCGGGTGCGATGGCGTATCTCGTGAAGCCGTTCAGCAAGAGTGATGTCGTTCCGGCGATCGAGATGGCCGTGTCGCGGTTCACGGAGCTGAAGGCGTTGGAGAAGGAGGTCGCGGATCTCAGTCTGCGGCTGGAGACGCGGAAGCTGGTGGACCGGGCGAAGTCGGTGCTGCAGACGGAGTACGGGCTGACGGAGCCGGCGGCGTTCCGGTGGATCCAGAAGACGTCGATGGACCGGCGGATGTCGATGCAGCAGGTGGCCGAGGCGGTCATTCAGGATGCCGAGGAGAAGAAGGCGTCCAAGGGCTGAGCAGGACCCGATGACGAAGGTGGCCCGCGTCCCCGGCAGGGGGCGCGGGCCTCTTCTGTGTGTGCTGGTTCAGTCTTCGCCGAGGTAGGCCTTGCGGACGGACTCGTCGTGGAGGAGGTCTTGTCCGCTGCCGGTCAGGACGATGTTGCCGACTTCCATGACGTGGCCGTGGTCGGCCAGGGAGAGGGCGGCTTGGGCGTTCTGTTCGACGAGCAGGATGGTGGTGCCTTGGGATTTCAGTTCGGCGATGGTCGACATGATCTTCTGCATCATGATGGGGGAGAGGCCCATGGAGGGTTCGTCGAGCATGAGCAGTTTGGGCTGGGACATCAGGGCGCGGCCCATGGCGAGCATCTGCTGTTCGCCGCCGGAGAGGGTGCCTGCGGCTTGTTTTCTGCGTTCGCCGAGGATGGGGAAGAGGTCGTAGGCGCGTTGGATGTCTTTTTCGATGCCGGGTTTGTCGGTACGGAGGAAGGCGCCGAGGCGGAGGTTGTCCTCGATGGTCATGCGGGGGAAGATGTGCCGGCCTTCGGGGGAGTGGGCGAGTCCGAGGGAGACGATCTGGTGTGCCGGGGTCTTCTTGAGTGACTTGCCGCCGAATTTGATCTGGCCGCCGACTGGTTTGAGGAGGCCGGAGAGGGTGCGCAGGGTGGTGGTCTTGCCGGCGCCGTTGGTGCCGATGAGGGTGACCACTTCTCCGGCGTCGACTGTGAAGGAGATGCCTTTGACGGCTTCGATCTTGCCGTAGGCGACGCGGAGGTCTTCGACCTCGAGGAGTGCGGTCATCGGTCGTTCTCCTTGCCGGCCGCGGTGTCCGTGGTGGTGTCGGCCTGGGCGTGGGCTTCGGCGGCTTCCACCTCGGCGGCCTCGGCGGCGCCGGGGTCGTGGGCGAGGGGTTCGCCGAGGTAGGCGGCGATGACGCGTTCGTCGCCCTGGACGGTGGCGCTGTCGCCTTCGACGAGTTTCTCGCCTTGGACGAGGACGGCGACGCGGTCGCAGAGGTTGAAGATGAAGCGCATGTCGTGCTCGATGACGAGGATGGCGATGCCCATGTCGCGGATGGCGAAGACGAGCTCTTCGGTGGCCCGGGTCTCCTGGGGGTTCATGCCGGCTGTCGGTTCGTCGAGGAGTAGCAGTCCGGGTTCGCTGGCGAGGGCGCGGGCGATTTCGAGTTTGCGTTGTTCGCCGTAGGGGAGGTTGCGTGCGAGGTGGTCGGCTTTGGCGGCGAGTCCTATGAACTCGAGGAGTTCTGTGGCGCGTTCGCGGCTGGCTGCTTCGGCTCTGTGGAAGCCCGGGCCGCGCAGGACGGCTGACCAGAAGCCTTCTTTGGTCCGGGTGTGGCGGCCGACGAGGACGTTCTCCAGGACGGTCATGTTGCCGAAGAGGCGGATGTTCTGGAAGGTGCGGGCGATGCCGGCGGCGGTGACTTTGAAGGACTTGGCGGGCAGGACCTTGTCCTTGTAGCGGACTTCGCCCTCGGTGGGGATGTAGAGGCCCGTGAGGCAGTTGAAGAAGGTGGTTTTGCCGGCGCCGTTGGGTCCGATGAGGCCGACGATTTCGCCGCTGTTGACGGTGAGGTCGACGTTGTTGACGGCGGTGAGGCCGCCGAAGCGCATGGTGACGCCGCGTGCGTCGAGGACGGGGGTGCCGGGGGTGGGTGTGCCCGGGGTGTCCTTGGTGGTGGTGTCGGTGGTCATGGTGGTCAGGCCCCTGTCTTGCTCAGGACTGTGGGCGCTTCGGCCTCTTCGTGGAATTCCAGTTGGCGGCGTCGGTTGGGGATGAGGCCTTCCGGGCGGAAGCGCATCAGCAGTACGAGCGCGAGTCCGAAGGCGAGGAGTTGGTAGTCGCCGAGGAACTGGAGCTTGTTGGGGATGAGGAAGAGCAGGGCGGCGCCGATGAGGGGGCCGGCGATGGTGCCCATGCCGCCGAGGACGACTGCGGCGAGAAGGAAGGCGGAGTTGGGTGGGGTGGTGCCGGCGAAGAGGTACTGCTCGGGGGTGACGGTGTAGGTGACGTGTGCTTGGACGGTGCCGGCGAGGCCGGCGAGGGTGGCGCCGACGGCGAAGGCGATGAGTTTGACGCGGAAGCCGTTGATGCCCATGGCGAGGGCGGCGGTTTCGTCTTCGCGGATGGCGACCCAGGCGCGGCCGATGCGGGAGTCGCCGCTGCGTCGGAAGACGAGGACGACGACGGCCGTGATGACGAGCATCAGGAAGAAGTAGTTGGCGAACCGGCCGATGGTGAAGCCGGCGATGTCGTGCTGGGTGCCGAGGTCGAAGCCGAGGATTTTGAGGTCGGGGATGGCGGAGATGCCGTTGGAGCCGTTGGTGAGGTCGGGTCCTGAGGTGCCGTCGAGGTTGTTGGCGGTGATGCGGAAGATCTCGCCGAAGCCGAGGGTGACGATGGCGAGGTAGTCGCCGCGTAGGCGCAGGGTGGGGGCGCCGATGAGGACGCCGAAGACGAGGGAGGCGGCGGCACCGACGAGGACGGCGGCCCAGAAGGGGAAGTGGACGCCGAAGGGGGAGCTCTGCGATCCGGAGACGAGGGAGGCGGCGTAGGCGCCGACGCCGAGGAAGGCGACGTAGCCGAGGTCGAGGAGGCCGGCGAGGCCGACGACGATGTTCAGGCCGAGGGCGACGGTGGCGAAGATGAGGATGTAGACGCCGAGGGTGGCGTACTGGTCGTCGGTCTGGGTGAAGGGGAAGCAGGCCGCCGCGATGAACGCGCCGCAGATGGTGATGTTCTGGTGCCGGGCGGTGATCTGGGTGATCTGGGTGATCAGGCCGGACTTGTTGAGGGCGGCGAAGCCGAAGCCGGCGGTGATGAGGAAGCCGACGAAGAGTTCGTCGTACTCGGTGCCGATGCCGTAGGTGAAGACGAGCAGCGCGACTGCGAGGACGGCGGCGATGATGAGGATTTCGGCGTACGAGGGCAGTGTGCGGACGCGGCGGGGGGCGTCGGCGGTGAAGGCTGCCCTGATGGTCTGCCAGTTCTGGGCGGTGGTGTGCTTGAACTGTTCCCAGCCGGTGCTGTCGGAGTCGAACGGGTCGGGTTCGGGGCGTTCGAAGGGGAGGGCGAGGGCGCCGAGGACGCTGATGAGGGTGACGGCGGCTGCGACGTATCCGCCGGGCTCCAGGTTGACCAGGCCGCCGAGTTGGGCGCTGATCGCGATGAGGGTGTACCAGGTGGTGGTGAAGGTGGCGAGGGCGGCGAGTCTGATGGCTGGGTCGGCGCCGGCGGGTGCGAGCCAGCGCAGTCCTTTGACGCCGTAGGAGGCGAGGCCGAGGAGGGTGGTGAGGGCGCCGCCGATGAGTACGAGGACCTGGAGGCCGCCGGGGTAGCCGTAGACGGTGAGGTCGCCGGGGAACTCGGCGGTCCAGGTCCAGGCGAGGAAGGTGGAGACGATGGTGAGGAGGCCGCCGCCGGTGGCGAGGGCGCGGCCGATGTGTGGGGGTATGCGGACGAGGCCGGTGGGGGTGCCCGTGGTGGGGGTGCCGGCGGTCTTCGGTGTGGTGGTCTGTGTGGTCATCGGTGTCACGCCCTGTCCGCAACGCGTTCGCCGAGCAGGCCTTGTGGCCTGAGCAGCAGCACGAGGATGAGGAGGATGAAGGCCCAGACGTCCGCCCAGGACTGGCTGCCGAACTGGCCCAGTCCGGGGACGTCGGCGATGTAGGCGGTGGCGAGGGTTTCGGCGACGCCGAGGACTATGCCGCCGATCATGGCGCCGTAGATGTTGCCGATGCCGCCGAGGACGGCCGCGGTGAAGGCCTTGAGTCCCAGGATGAAGCCCATCTTGAAGTCGACCTGGCCGTATTTGAGGCCGAAGGCGACGCCTCCGATGGCGGCGAAGACGGCGCCGAGGGCGAAGGCGACCACGATGATGCGGTCGGTGTTGATGCCCATGAGTTTGGCGGTGTCGGGGTCCTGGGCGGTGGCCTGCATGCCGCGTCCGGTGCGGGTCTTCATCACGAAGTAGGCGAGGATGGCCATGCTGATGGGTGCGGCGGTGAACAGGAAGATGTCGCCGGTCTGGATGGTGACGTTGCCGATGTGGAAGGGGCCGCCGTCGATCTGGGGGAAGGTGCGGGCGGATTTGGCGTCGGGGTACCAGGCCCAGATCGCCTGCTGGAGGGCGAGGGAGAGGCCGATGGCGGTGATGAGGGGGGCGAGTCGGGGGGCGCCGCGCAGTGGGCGGTAGGCGAATCGTTCCGCTCCGACGGCGACGGCCACCGAGACGATCACCGCGCCGATGAGCATCAGGGGGAGGGCGATCATCATGGAGGTGCCGTCGGGCAGGATGTAGATGTAGACCGTGAGCGCGCCGAAGGCGCCGGTCATGAAGATCTCGCCGTGGGCGAAGTTGATGAGCTGGACGATGCCGTAGACCATTGTGTAGCCGATGGCGACCAGCCCGTACATGGATCCCAGTAGCAGGCCGTTGACCAGCTGCTGCGGCAGTTCGTTCACCGCATGTCCTCCGAGACTTTCGGTCGTTCGACGGATGTGACCGGATGCGAGTGCGCGCGGGGCGCCTGTGGAACAGCGCCCCGCGCGGCTGGTGGGCTGTGGTACGGGTCGGTCAGCCGGTGTAGGTGCCGGACTTGACGGCCTTGAAGGCTCCGTTCTCGACGGAGTAGACGGTGAGCTGCTTGTTGGTGGCGTCACCGAATTCGTCGAAGGAGACCTTGCCGGTCACGCCGTCGAAGGAGACGTTCTGCATGGCCTCGGTGACCTTGGCGCGGGCGTCGGAGGGGAGCTTTCCGTCGTTGTCCTCGACGACCTTCTTGACGGCCTCGATGATCGCCCAGGCGGAGTCGTAGGAGTAGCCGCCGTAGGCCGCGAAGTCCTCCTTGTAGCCGGCCGCCTTGTAGTCGGCGACGAATTTCTTGGCGGAGGGGAGTTCTTCGACGGGTGCGCCGACGGAGGTGGCGAGGTCGCCGGTGCTGGCGGCGCCGGCCAGTTTGATGAAGGTGTCGTCCTTGATGCCGTCGCCGCCCACGAGCGGAATCTTGGCGCCGGCCTCCTTGATCTGTTTGCTCAGCGGGCCGGCCTGCGGGTATTCACCGCCGTAGTAGACGACGTCGGCGCCGGAGTTCTTCACCTTGGTGGCGACCGAGGAGAAGTCCTTGGTGTCGGGGTTGATGTGCTCGGTGCCGACCACCTTGCCGCCGAGCTTCTTGAACTCCTCGGTGAAGGTGGCGGCGAGGCCGGCGCCGTAGGTCTTCTTGTCGTCGATGACGAAGACGTTCTTCTTCTTGGCGTCGTTGTAGACGTACTGCGCGGCGAACGGGCCCTGGATGGCGTCGGTGGTCGCGGTGCGGAAGTACGACTTGTACTGGCGGACCTTGTTGGTGCGCCAGTCCGGGCCCTGGGTGAGGGACGGGCCGGTGTTGGCGGGGGAGACCTCGACGAGTTTGGCGGTGTCGAAGACCTTCTGCATGGACTCGCCGACCGAGGAGTTCAGCGGGCCGACGACGCCGAGGACGTCGTCGTTGGCGACGAGCTGGGTGGCGTTCTGCTGGCCTACGGAGGGCTGGCCCTGGTCGTCGAGGGCCTCGATCTTGAAGGTGATGCCCTCGACGTACTTGTCCTTGTTGGCCGTCTTCGCGGCGAGGTCCGCCGAGTTCTTGATGCCGAGGCCCAGCGCGGACAGGTCGCCGGTGAGCGGGGCGTCGACGCCGATGACGACGGTGGTGCCACCTCCGCCGCCGTTGCCGGAGTCCGAGCCGCCGTCGTCGTCGCGCGAGCCGCAGGCGGTGAGGGTGAGGGCCCCTGCCGCGAGAGCGGCGGTGATGGCGATGAACGAACGTTGACGCACGATCAGTCCTTTCCCTGGCACGGCCGCTTCCCCGTGGAGGCGGTCGAGTCGAGCGCTGGGCCGAAGTGACAATCGGACTGCGCGGTGACTGGCCGTGACTCTAAGCGTGTGTGGGGAAGGTGGAGGAGGGTCTGACTCAGGCTGTGACGCTCTTGTTATGACACGGGGTAATGCAGAGCGGTACTGGCTGAGAAGAAGGGCGGAATTCAGGCCGATTCGCCCTGTCCGCATGATGAGAACCCGCAGGACCGCAGGGCGGTGTTCAGGTGTCTGGGGTGTTTTGGTGATTACCTGGAATCGTTGCCGCAGGTGTCCTCGATGGCCTGCGAGAGGTGCTGCGCATAGCGTTGCCCCAGGATGAAACTGTGGGCTTCTATTGCGTGCGTATTACGCAGTGTTACATCGAGAAAAGGGAGTCCGGGATTCCGCGGTGATTCCTCGCATTCCGTCACCCGGAGCGTGATGATGATCATGCGGGCGGAAAGAGTCTTTGTCCGGAAAGGAGCGGCGGGCGACGACGTCATCGAGAGGCCGGCGTAGGGCTGGGTCAGCCGCGTCACGGTGACGGGTGGTCCCGACCGCACGCTCAGCCGCACCGCGAAGCTGAAACTGCCGGGCTCGGCGTTGCCGGGGCCGGGCACCGCGTCCAGGTAGTCGAGGTCGACCGCCTGGGAGGGGGGTGGCGGTGGGGGCGGCGGCGGTTGCCGCGGCCGGTCGGCGTACAGGTAGCCGCCGCCTGCCAGGAGGGCGAGTGCCGCGGCGGCGGTGAGGACGGTCCGGCGGTGGCGGTCGTAGTGCCGGGCGAGAGGTCCGCGCGGCCGGCCGCGGCGTGCGGGGGTGCCCGGGGCGTCCCAGGCGTGAGTGCCGTCGCCCGGCTCGAGGGGACCGGTGCCGCTCACCGCTGCCACGGGCCGTCGCTCGGACCGCCGTCGCGGTACTGCTCGCCGCACGCCGCACGCACCCGGTGCCCGGTCAGCTCCTCGGCTGCCCGCATGCCTCGGTCGCGTTCCGTGGCCCGAGCGGCGGCCATGACCTCCCGGAGGATGTCGTACTGCCGGCCGGACAGCCCCATCGACTGGTAGTCGCCGTAGGGCTCGCCGCCGTGCAGCATCTCGCGTGCCCAGTGGCCGACCGCGCTCGTGCACAACTCCGCCGGGGACGGGGTTCGTCGGTCCGCCACCGCAGTGGCTGTCCCGGTGGCGGCGCCGGAACCGGTCTCAGCGGTGGAGGAGTTGGCGCAGGCGGTCGTCAGGGCGGCGGTCGTCAGCGTCAGAGCGAGCGCGACCAGGGCGGGCACGAGCCGTGCGGGCCGGTGTCGTCCGGGCGCGAGCCGTGCGGGTGTGCACCGGAATCGCCGAGCCGCCGCCCCCGGCCAGGGGGCCTCTCCCCGTCCCATGCCCCGACGCTAGAGCGCCGGGTGGCCGGCGGCAATGCCGTGGCCGCGAAGCGATGGGACGGGCGGCCGGGGGATGCGTCCGGGTGAGGCCGCTGGGGCGGCCGGGGCGGCCGGGGCCGGTCCGCGTCCGGTGCTGCGCCGCTCAGCCCGTCGCGCCCGCCCGTGCTCCGTCGCCGGGGCCGACGTCCCGCAGCAGGCAGGTCAGCCGGGCGGTGCACACGCGCCGGTCCTGCTCGTCGCTGATCACGATCTCGTACGTCGCCGTCGACCGGCCCCGGTGCACCGGTGTGGCCACGCCGGTGACCAGACCGGAGCGGGCCCCGCGGTGGTGGGTGCAGTTCAGGTCGACACCGACGGCGATCTTGGAGCTGCCGCCGTGCAGCATCGAGCCGACCGACCCGAGCGTCTCGGCCAGCACGGCGGAGGCGCCGCCGTGCAGCAGCCCGTACGGCTGGGTGTTGCCCTCCACCGGCATGGTGCCGACGACGCGGTCGGACGACGCCTCGAGGATCTGGACGCCCATACGCGTCCCGAGGTGCCCGGCGGAGAAGAGCGCGGGCAGGTCGACGCCGAGCGCGGCGTACTCGTCGATGACCTCCTGCGGGAACTGCACCTGCTGCTGCTCGCCCATGGGCCGGCTCCGTTTCGTCGCTCCGTCTGTCCGATCCGCCGGCCGGCCCGGTGGGACCCGCCGACTCGACTGAGCAAACGCTCAGTCGGTCGCCGATTGTTCCAGACGGACGACGACGGACTTGCTGGCCGGGGTGTTACTGGTGTCCGCGGTGGCGTCCAGCGGCACCAGGACGTTGGTCTCCGGGTAGTACGCCGCCGCGCAGCCCCGGGCGGTCGGATAGTGCACGACGCGGAAACCGGGCGCCCGCCGCTCCACCCCGTCCTGCCACTCGCTGACCAGGTCGACGTACGAGCCGTCCCGCACGTCCAGCCGCCGGGCGTCCTCCGGGTTGACCAGGACGACCCGGCGGCCGTTCCTGATGCCCCGGTAGCGGTCGTCCAGGCCGTAGATCGTGGTGTTGTACTGGTCGTGCGAGCGCAGCGTCTGGAGCAGCAGCCGTCCCTCGGGCAGTTCGGGGTACTCGATCGGCGCGGCGGTGAAGTTGGCCTTGCCGGTGGCCGTCGGGAAGCGGCGTTCGTCGCGCGGGGCGTGGGGGAGGGCGAAGCCTCCGGGGTGCGCCACGCGCGCGTTGAAGTCCTCGAAGCCGGGGATCACGCGCGCGATGCGGTCGCGGATCGTCGCGTAGTCCTGCTCGAACTCCTCCCAGGGTGTGCGGCTGCTCTCGCCCAGCACGCGGCGTGCCAGCCGGCACACGATCGCCGGCTCGGACAGCAGACGTGTGCTCGCGGGCTCCAGCCGGCCGCGGGAGGCGTGCACCATGCCCATGGAGTCCTCGACGGTGACGAACTGCTCACCGCTGCTCTGGAGATCGCGCTCGGTGCGGCCCAGGGTCGGGAGGATGAGCGCTCGTGCGCCGGTGACCGCGTGCGAGCGGTTCAGTTTCGTCGACACGTGCACGGTGAGGCGGGCGCGGCGCATGGCCGCCTCGGTGACCTCCGTGTCGGGGGACGCGGAGACGAAGTTGCCGCCCATGGCGAAGAAGACCTTCGCCTCGCCGTCGCGCAGCGCGCGGATGGCCCGTACGACGTCGTAGCCGTGTTCGCGCGGCGGGGCGAAGCCGAACTCCCGCTCCAGGGCGTCCAGGAAGGCGGGCGCGGGGCGTTCGAAGATGCCCATCGTGCGGTCGCCCTGCACGTTGGAGTGGCCGCGCACCGGGCAGACGCCCGCGCCCGGGCGGCCGATGTTGCCGCGCAGGAGGAGGAAGTTCACGACCTCGCGGATGGTGGGTACGGAGTGCTTGTGCTGGGTCAGGCCCATCGCCCAGCACACGATGGTGCGCTTCGAGGCGAGCACCATGCGCAGGGCCTCCTCGATCTCCGCGCGGGTGAGACCGGTCGCGGTGAGCGTCTCGTCCCAGTCGGCGGCGCGGGCGGCCTCGGCGAACTCCTCGAAGCCGTGGGTGTGTTCCTCGACGAAGGTCTTGTCGACCGCGCCCTCGGTGTCGAGGATCAGCTTGTTGAGGAGCCGGAACAGGGCCTGGTCGCCGCCGAGGCGGATCTGCAGGAACAGGTCGGTGAGGGCGGCGCCCGTGGTGAGTCCCTTGGGGGTCTGCGGGTTCTTGAAGCGCTCCAGGCCGGCCTCGGGCAGCGGGTTGACGCTGATGATCTTCGCGCCGTTCGCCTTGGCGCGTTCCAGGGCGGAGAGCATGCGCGGGTGGTTGGTGCCCGGGTTCTGGCCGGCCACGACGATCAGGTCGGCCTTGTACAGGTCCTCCAGCAGGACGCTGCCCTTGCCGATGCCGATGGTCTCGCCGAGGGCCGAGCCGGACGACTCGTGGCACATGTTGGAGCAGTCCGGCAGGTTGTTGGTGCCGAGCTCGCGTGCGAAGAGCTGGTAGAGGAACGCGGCCTCGTTGCTGGTGCGTCCGGAGGTGTAGAAGACGGCCTCGTCGGGCGAGTTCAGGGCGGCGATCTCCTCCGCGACGATGTCGAAGGCGCGCTCCCAGGTGACCGGCTCGTAGTGCTCGCCGCCCTCCGGGAGGTACACCGGGTGGGTGAGCCGGCCCTGCTGGCCCAGCCAGTAGCCGCTGCGGGTGGCGAGGTCGGTGACGGAGTGCGCGGCGAAGAACTCCGGGGTGACCCGGCGCAGGGTGGCCTCCTCGGCCACGGCCTTCGCGCCGTTCTCGCAGAACTCGGCCTTGTGCCGGTGGTCCGGCTCCGGCCAGGCGCAGCCCGGGCAGTCGAAGCCGTCCTTCTGGTTGACGCTCAGCAGGGTCAGCGCGGTCCGCTTCACGCCCATCTGCCGCTGTGCCATCCGCAGGGTGTGGCCGATGGCCGGGATGCCCGCCGCCGCGTGCTGCGGGCCTGTGACCTGCGGCGCGTCCTGAACCGGATCACCTTTGGGCGGCTTGGTGGCCATCGCGCGCTCCTTCGCCTACACGTGTGAGGTACGTCTCCGATCCTCGCACGCCCCGCCGGCATCGCCGGTGGCCGGGCGTGCGGAAGAGCGGGAGAGGGTGCCCGCCCGGGAGCGGTGCGTGCGACGGGCGGTGACGGTGGGTGGCGCGGGTGGCGCGGGTGGCGGTGGGCGGAGGCGCCGGCCGGTGGTTCGGCAGGTCACGGGCGTGGGAGCGTGCGGGCGGGGCCGAGTGTCAGTGGTACGTGGCAGGATCGGGGTCGTGGCGAAGACAGCATCGAAGAAGACCGACAGCACATCCGGCGGCCGTCCGCGGCTGATGCTCATGGACGGGCACTCGCTGGCGTATCGCGCGTTCTTCGCGCTGCCCGCGGAGAACTTCACGACCGCGACGGGCCAGCCGACCAACGCGATCTACGGTTTCGCGTCGATGCTGGCCAACACGCTGCGTGACGAGGCGCCCACGCACTTCGCGGTGGCGTTCGACGTCTCCCGCAAGACCTGGCGGTCCGAGGAGTTCACGGAGTACAAGGCGAACCGCTCCAAGACCCCGGACGAGTTCAAGGGCCAGGTCGAGCTGATCGGTGAGCTCCTCGACGCGATGCGCGTCTCCCGGTTCGCCGTCGAGGGCTTCGAGGCGGACGACGTGATCGCCACGCTCGCCACCCAGGCCGAGGCCGAGGGCTTCGACGTGCTGATCGTCACCGGTGACCGGGACTCGTTCCAGCTGGTCAGCGAGCACACCACGGTCCTGTATCCGACCAAGGGCGTCTCCGAGCTGACCCGGTTCACGCCGGAGAAGGTCTTCGAGAAGTACGGACTGACCCCCGCGCAGTACCCCGACTTCGCGGCGCTGCGCGGTGACCCGTCCGACAACCTGCCGGGCATCCCGGGTGTCGGTGAGAAGACGGCCGCCAAGTGGATCAACCAGTTCGGTTCGTTCGCGGAGCTGGTCGAGCGCGTCGACGAGGTCAAGGGCAAGGCCGGGCAGAACCTCCGCGACCACCTGGAGTCCGTCAAGCTCAACCGCCGGCTCACCGAGCTGGAGCGGCGGGTCGAGCTGCCGAAGACCGTCACCGACCTGGAGCGTTCCGCGTACGACCGCAAGGGCGTCGCGGTGATCCTGGACACCCTGGAGATCCGCAACCCGTCCCTGCGGGAGCGGCTCTACGCCGTCGACCCCGGCGCCGAGGAGGCCGAGGAGACACCGGTGGTGGCGGACGGCGTGGAGCTGGACGGCACGGTGCTGGGCACGGGTGAGCTGGCCGGCTGGCTCGCCGAGCACGGCACGCGGCCCCTCGGCGTCGCCATGGTCGACACCTGGGCGCTGGGCACCGGCTCGGTCACCGAGGTCGCGCTCGCCGCGCCCGACGGGAAGGCCGCCTGGTTCGACCCGTCCGAGCTGGACGAGACCGACGAGAGGGCGTTCGCGGCCTGGCTGTCCGACGCCGACCGGCCGAAGGTCCTCCACAACGCCAAGGGTGCGATGCGCGTCTTCGCCGAGCACGGCTGGAGCGTCGCCGGGGTGGGCATGGACACCGCGCTCGCCGCCTATCTGGTCAAGCCGGGCCGCCGCTCCTTCGACCTGGACGCGCTGTCCCTGGAGTACCTGCACCGCGAGCTGGCCCCCGCCGCCGCGGCCGACGGCCAGCTGGCCTTCGGCGCGGACGAGGGCGCCGAGGCCGAGGCGCTGATGGTGCAGGCCCGCGCGATCCTCGACCTGGGCGAGGCCTTCGAGGGCCGGCTGGCCGACGTCGGTGCCGCGGACCTGCTGCGCGACATGGAGCTGCCCACGTCCGAGCTGCTGGCCCGCATGGAGCGGCACGGCATCGCGGCCGACCGGGCCCATCTGGAGGCCATGGAGCAGATGTTCGCGGGCGCCGTGCAGCAGGCGGTGAAGGAGGCGCACGCGGCGGCCGGGCGCGAGTTCAACCTGGGCTCGCCCAAGCAGCTCCAGGAGGTGCTCTTCGGCGAGCTGAACCTCCCCAAGACCAAGAAGACCAAGACCGGCTACACCACCGACGCCGACGCCCTGGCCTGGCTGGCGGCCCAGACCGACAACGAACTGCCGGTGATCATGCTCCGTCACCGTGAGCAGGCGAAGCTGCGCGTCACGGTCGAGGGCCTGATCAAGACGATCGCCGCGGACGGCCGCATCCACACCACGTTCAACCAGACGGTCGCCGCGACCGGCCGCCTCTCGTCCACGGACCCGAACCTGCAGAACATCCCGGTCCGTACGGACGAGGGCCGCGCGATCCGCCGCGGCTTCGTCGTCGGCGAGGGCTTCGAGTCCCTGATGACGGCCGACTACAGCCAGATCGAGCTGCGTGTGATGGCCCACCTCTCCGAGGACGCGGGGCTGATCGAGGCCTTCACCTCCGGCGAGGACCTGCACACCACCGCCGCCGCGCAGGTCTTCTCCGTCGAGCAGTCCGCCGTCGACGCGGAGATGCGCCGCAAGATCAAGGCCATGTCGTACGGCCTGGCGTACGGTCTGTCGGCCTTCGGCCTCTCCCAGCAGCTCAACATCGAGGCCGCCGAGGCCCGTGGCCTGATGGACGCCTACTTCGAGCGGTTCGGCGGCGTACGGGACTACCTGCGCCGGGTCGTCGACGAGGCGCGGGCGACGGGTTACACGGCGACACTCTTCGGCCGCCGCCGCTACCTGCCCGACCTCAACAGCGACAACCGCCAGCGCCGCGAGGCGGCCGAGCGCATGGCGTTGAACGCCCCGATCCAGGGCACGGCGGCCGACATCGTCAAGATCGCCATGCTCAACGTGGACAAGGCGCTGCGCGAGGCCGGCCTGGGTTCCCGCATGCTGCTCCAGGTCCACGACGAAATCGTCCTGGAGATCGCCCCCGGCGAGCGGGCGGCGGCGGAGGAGCTCGTCCGCCGTGAAATGGCGGACGCGGTGCGGCTCAGGGTGCCCCTGGGCGTCTCGGTGGGCGCGGGCCCGGACTGGGAGTCCGCGGCGCACTAGCCTCCGGCGGCCGGCGGTATCGGGGCGGGAGCGGGGCGGGACCGGCACCTCCCCCGGGCCGGAGCACGGGGTCCTGGGCGGTGCGGACTCCGGCGGTGGCGGCGAGCGCCGGACCGGCGTCCTGCTCCTGGCCGGCGTCTGCTCCTGGCCGGGGTGGGGCGGGTGACTCGCTCGCACAGCCCCGCCCGCCCCGCCGGGCACGTCACTCAGGTGGCCCCCGCAAAAACGCCCCCGCGCCGGGCGCCCGTGAGGATGCGGGCATGGGTATACGCATGCTCCACCACCGGACGACACCGGCACGGGCACGCACAGACGGACCCGCCCGCGAGCCGTTCCCGCGGGTCCCGGTCGTCGCGCCGGGCGCGAGTACCGGCCGCATCCCCGCCACGGTCACGACGGCCCTGCGCCGCACCGCGGCCGGCCTGCGCCGCGGACTCGCCCACCGGGCCCCGGCCACCGCGCCCCCGCGCGGGACGCCCGCCGGGAGCCTGTGGGCCGACCTGGCCCGCGGCTACCTGGCGCTCGCCCTCACACTGCTGCCGCGGTCACGCCCCGCACACACCTTCACCGTGTTCGTCGCGACCGCCGACACCCTCAGCGCGCGACCCGGCGGTCCGGCTCCGTACCGACGCCTTCCGGGCTTCCGGGGACCGGAGCCCGGCGCCACGCCCTGACCCCCACGGCGTACAGCAGAAGTCCCGGGACGAGCCCCGCGCCCGCCCCGAAGCACACCGTCGGGATCAGCTCCCAGGGCTTCGCGACGGCTCCCCAGTGGTCCCACCACCGGGTCGCCCGCTGCACCGCCCCGGCCACCGCGCAGCCGCCCAGCACCGCCCAGGCCCACCACCGGTCCCCTGCCGAGAGGCGCGGGACACCCAGCGGCTCGTCCCGCGGCGCGCGGCGCAGTGCCCGTATCAGGAACACGGCGATGACGACCGCCGCCACCGCGGAACCGCCGTACTGGAGGTACCAGTAGAGCGGTGACCCCGCGATCTCCCGGTCCAGGGCCGGGAACACCCGCGTCCCCCAGCGGTCGTGGTGTGTGAACGCGTCCCACACCACGTGCGTCAGCGCCCCCAGAACCGCCGACACGTACCACCGCACCCCCAGGGACGGCCGCACGCGCGCGCGTGGCGTCCCGCAGCGCAGCAGCGCGGCGGCGCGTTGCTGCCGGGCCCGCGGCAGCAGGGCCACCAGCGGTTCGCGGATCAGCAGCCACAGCCCCACCAGCGCCCAGGCGATGACCACGTCGATGGTGAAGACGCCAGGAAAGGAGTGCGTGACATCCCCGAACTCCATCGCTCCGGACAGGAAACTCGCCGCGTAGTAGGTCATGTCGGGCGAGAAGGACCCCGCCACCAGCACGGCCGGCACCAGCCGCCCCCGGCCGTCCCCGTCGCCCCGCACGGCGGGCAGCACGGCGGCCGCATGACTGAGGGTGAAGGGCAACGAAACTCCTCTTATGGCCAACCGGTGAATATCGGGCACGAACGGGTGCCCGGGCAAAGCAAGTTGTCGTAGGGTCGCCTGCGGCACCGTACTGGTCGGACAGACGAACATCACGCTCGGAAAGTTGCGGTGCGACCACCGCCACCGACCGGTCGTCACAGCAGGGCGGGTACGACGGCGGGACAGTCGAAGGTCGACAGGGACAGACGCGCAGGCGTCCACGGGAGGGGTTCACTCTATGGCGGCGCAGTTCGACAGGAGGCTCCGCAAGGCGGCGGTCACCACCACCGTCGCGGCGGTCGCGGTCGCGGCCCTGTCCGGGTCCCAGGCGCCCAACGTGACGGCCGACGCCCACGGCAGACAGACCACCGCCGACAACGCGCCGGCAGCCGACACGCCCCCCACGGAGAGCGCCACCGGCAACTCGCCGTACTACACGGACCTGCCGCCGCTCAACAGCCCGAGCCCCGCACCGACCATCGGCACCCCCGCCTCCCGGACACCGTCCGAGGCGGGCATCCCCGCCACCGTCCTCGACGCCTACAAGAAGGCCGAGTCGGCGCTGCGCCGGTCCAAGCCCGGCTGCAACCTGCCGTGGCAACTCCTCGCCGCCATCGGCAAGGTGGAATCGGGCCAGGCCCGCGGCGGTCGGGTCAACGCCGACGGCACCACGACCAGCCCCATCATCGGCCCCCAGCTCGACGGCAACGGCTTCGCGCTCATCAAGGACACCGACAACGGCGTCTACGACGGCAACAGCGTCTACGACAACGCCGTCGGCCCCATGCAGTTCATCCCGTCCACCTGGGCCTGGGCCGGCCGTGACGGCAACGCCGACGGCAAGAAGGACCCCAACAACATCTACGACGCCGCGCTCGCCGCCGGCCACTACCTGTGCCGCTTCGGCTGGGACCTGTCCACCCAGGCCGACCTCGACCGCGCGATCCTCAGCTACAACAACTCGCAGGACTACCTGCGTACGGTCCTGTCCTGGCTGGAGCACTACCGCAAGGGCACCCACGAGATCCCGGACGGCACCGGCACCCTGCCCGTGGGCCGCAGCGACGACGACAAGGACGTGACCGGGCCCAGCCCCTCGCCCGGCGCGGCCGGCGCGACCACCGGCCCCCAGGCCCCGGGCACGACGACGCCCAGCCCCGAGAAGCCGGTCACGTCCACCGGGCCCACCGGGCCTTCGGACCCCGGCACCGGCTCCCCGGGCTCAGGTCCGTCCGACCCGTCCGACCCGTCCGACCCGTCCGACCCGTCCGACCCGGACACACCGTCCGAGACCCCGACCCCCACCGACACGGTGCACCACCTGGAGAACGCCGGCACCGCGGGGCTCACCGCCACGGCGGGCGACACGTTCGCCGAGAAGATCAGCACCCGAGCCGAGACCAAGGGCGGAAAGGCCGTCGGCAAGGTGCGGATCCGCTTCACCGTCGTGGGCGACACGGACGCCACCTTCACCGGCGGTGAGAAGGTCGCCGCGGTCATCACCAACGCCTCCGGCGTGGCCGTCGCGCCCTCGCTGGTGGCGGGTGAGAAGACCGGCGGGTTCACCGTCCGTGCCACCGTCGTGGGCCGCACCGTCGGTCTCGACTACAAGGCCACCGTCACCGAGCGCGTCGCCGACACCCTCGCGCGCACCGGCGGCACCGCCCTGACGTGCACGCCGGGCGGCGAGTTCGCCGACCGGGTCGAGGTGAGGGCCACGCACAGGGGCGCCGCCGCGGACAAGGTCGCCGTCACCGCCATGCTCATCAAGTCGGCGCAAGACCCGGTGGAGAACGACAAGGGCCCCTCCTTCAAGGACGCCGACGGCAAGGCCGTCCGCACCCTGACCGGCCTGAAGACCGACACCAAGGGCCTGCTGACGCTGCCGAAGCTGTACGCGGACGACACCAGCGGCACGTTCGTGCTGCGCCTGACCACCGCGGGCGGCGCCACGCTCGACGTCCAGCTTGAGGTGGCCGAGGCGGAGCCGACGCCGAGCCCGTCCCCCGAATCGCCGGACGCCTCGCCCAGCCCCACCGAGCCGTCGACGGAGCCGTCGACGGAGCCGGAAGCGTAGGCGCGGCACCCGCGCGAACGACCGAGGGGCGCCCCCGCCGAGGGGCGCCCCTCGGCGCGTCGTCACCCGTTCACTTCGCGAGCCGGGCCCTGGTGTGCCGCGTCGGCTCCGCCGTGGCAGGGTCCTCGGGCCACGGATGCTTCGGATACCGGCCGCGCAGCTCCGCCCGTACGCCCTTGTAGCCGTCCTTCCAGAAGGAGGCCAGGTCGGCGGTGACCGCGGCCGGGCGGCCGGCGGGGGAGAGGAGATGGACGAGGAGCGGCACCCCGGCGATCTCCGGCGAGTGCTGGAGACCGAACATCTCCTGCAACTTCACCGCGAGGACCGGCTGCCGGGGGTCCCCGTAGTCGATCCGGATCCTCGAGCCACTGGGCACCACGATCCGCTCCGGGGCGAGTCCGTCGAGCCGCGCCGCTTCCCCACCGGCCCAGGGCAGCAGCCGCGCCAGCGCCTGCCCGGCGTCGATCCGCGCCAGGTCGGCCCGCCGGCGGGCCCGGCCCAGCTCGGGTTCCAGCCACTCGTCCACGCGCGCGTGCAGCGCGTCGTCGCCGACGTCGGGCCAGGGGTCGCCGAGCCGCAGCCGCAGAAAGGCGAGCCGCTTGCGCAGCACGTCGGCCTCGGCCGACCAGCGCAGCAACCCGAGCCCCTCCTGCCGCAGCCCCTCCAGCAGCGCGCGCCGTACGAGCCCCGGGTCGGCGCCGGTCAGCGGCCGCACCGCGAGGTCCACCGCCCCGAGCCGTTCGACCCGCCGGGCCACGACGTCGCCGCCGCCCCAGTGCACCTCGTCCCGCTCCTCCAGCAGCGCCCCCGCCGCGTGCCGGGCCGTCGCCTCGTCGACGACCGCCCCGAGCTGCACGCGCGCGTGCCCCTTCCCCACGGGCCGGTCGGCCACGGCGACGGCGATCCACGGCGCGCCCCGCAGCGCCGACGCCTCCGGCAGCTCGGCCCGGGTGCCGGAGACCATCAGGTACGAACCGCCGTCCTTCCTGGCCACCCGCTCGGGAAAGGCCAGAGCGGCCACCAGCCCGGCGAGAGCGTCCTCCGTGAGGCCCCGCGTCCGCCGGCCGTCCCCCTCTTCCTCCACGGCGCCCCGCAGCCGCCGTACCTCGCTCCGCCACCGCGTCCCATAGGCGTCACCCGCACGCCGGGCGGCCCTCAGCGCGGACGCGAGGTCGTCCCCGTACTCCCGCGGCGGTTCCTCACTGAGCAGGGCGACCACCTCGACGACCGCACGCGACGCGCCCGCGTCGAGCAGCGCCCGCCCCAGCCGCGGATGCAGGCCCAGGCGGGCCAGTCGTACGCCTCGCGTGGTGGCGCGGCCGGCGGAGTCCACCGCGCCCACGGCCGTCAGCACCGACCGGGCCGCCGCCATCGCCCCGCCCGGCGGCGGATCGAGCAGCGCCAGCCCGGACGCGTCGGGATCGCCCCAGCAGGCCGCCTGCAACGCGAACGCCGTCAGGTCGGCCACCTTGATCTCCGGCGCCGGGAACCGCGGCAGACGGGCGTCCTCCGCCTCCGCCCAGCAGCGGTACACCGCACCCGGAGCCTCGCGCCCCGCCCGCCCGGCCCGCTGCCGCGCCGCCGCCCGCGAGGCGCGTACCGTCGTCAGCGCGCTCAGTCCGCGCGCGTGGTCCACCCGCGGCTCCCGCGCCAGCCCCGCGTCCACGACCACCCGCACGCCCGGAACCGTCAGCGACGACTCGGCCACCGAGGTCGCCAGCACCACCCGGCGCCGCGCCCCGGGAACCAGCACCGCGTCCTGCACGGCCGCCGGCGCCCGCCCGTGCACCTGGAGCACGTCGACACCCCCGAGGCCCCCGAGCTGTCCGGCGACCCGGGCGATCTCCCCGACGCCCGGCAGGAAGCACAGCACGTCCCCGTCCCGCTCGGCCAGCGCCCGCCGCACCACCGACGCCACGTGCGCGAGCAGCGCCGGGTCCACCCGCATTCCGTGCGGCGGCCTCACCGGACGCACCGGCGGGGCCCACACCACCTCCACGGGGTACGACACGCCCCGCGCCTCGACGACCGGCGCCCCGCCCAGGAGCCGGGCCCAGCCCTCGGCGTCGGTCGTGGCCGACGCCGCCACCAGCCGCAGCTCCGGCCGCAGCGCCTGACGCACGTCCCACAGGAACGCCGCCGTCGTGTCCGCGTCCAGATGCCGCTCGTGGCACTCGTCGAGCACCACCACGTCGACGCCCGTCAGCTCCTGGTCCCGCTGGAGCCGCTGCAACAGCACACCGGTCGTGACGACCTCCACGCGCGTGTGCCGTCCGACGACCCGTTCGCCGCGCACGGTGTACCCGACGCTCGCGCCGGGCTTCTCACCCAGCAGCCACGCCATCCGCCGGGCCGCCGCCCGCGCCGCGATCCGCCGCGGCTCGGCCACGACCACACGCCGCTCCGGCCCCTCGCCCAGCAAGCCGGCCAACGCGAGCGGCACCAGTGTCGTCTTGCCGGTGCCGGGCGGCGCGACCAGCACCGCGGTGCCGTGCCCCTCCAGGGCGTCGTGCAGAGCGGGCAGGGCACCGCGTACGGGCAGGGCGTCCAGGGCGTCGTAACGGATCACGCCCCCAGTGTCGTACGCCGGGAGAACACCGGTCACGCGCGTGCGCACGCGAGCGGGCGTGGGTTCAGTCGCGCTCGCACACGAAGATCGCCGTCCCCGGGATGAGATGCCCGCGCAGCGGTGACCAGCCGCCCCATTCGGAGGTGTTCCACTCCGGCCACTCCGGCTCCACCAGATCCACCAGCCGGAACCCCGAGGTGACGACGTCCCGGACGCGGTCGCCGAGCGTCCTGTGGTGCTCGACGTACACCGCGCGGCCCTCGTCGTCCTGCTCGACGTACGGCGTGCGGTCGAAGTAGGAAGCGGACACCGACAGCCCCTCCGGGCCCGGCTCGTCCGGGAACGCCCAGCGCAGCGGGTGCGTGACGGAGAAGACGAAGCGGCCCCCGGGCCGCAGCACCCGGCGCACCTCCCGCAGCACCAGCCGCGGGTCGGCGACGAAGGGCAGCGCCCCGTACGCCGAGCAGGCCAGGTCGAAGGAGCCGTCCGCGAAGGGCAGCGCGGACGCGTCGGCGCAGACCAGGGGGAAGGCGCCGCCGATCCGCAGGGCGTGCTGGAGCTGGCGGTGGGAGAGGTCGAGGGCCACCGGCCGGGCACCCTGGACGGTCAGCCAGCGCGAGCACTGGGCGGCGCCGGCACCGATCTCCAGGACGTCCTTGCCCTTCAGGTCCTCCGGAGGGCCGAGCAGCTCGGCCTCCACCTCGTCCAGCCCCTCGGGACACCACACGAAGCGGTCGTCGCCGAGGAACGTGCCGTGCTCGACCTGGTACTCGTCCGCGTTCCGGTCCCACCAGCCGCGGTTGGCGCGGGAGCTCTCCGTGACACCGGCGGCACGCCGGGTGGCCTCCGGTTCAGCTGCTGCGGCGTCGGACGCTTCGGGCTCTTGGATGACCTGCTCCCTCGTATTGTTCTGCCGGCTCTTCTGCGCCGCCCGTCCCGCGTGTCAGGCAAGGAACGTCCGGGGTCGCGTGGGCCTCGGGAGACGGCTTTTGTGCCGGGTATGCGACGATCCGCCCCGGGTGTGCGGCTTCGCGCATTGACCCTGCCCGGCTGCCCCCGTATGCTACAAGTTGCGCTGCGGGCCTGCGCACCTCAGACGTAGCAGGTCGCGCTCGCATCTGTTGTATGTCCCCTCGGTTCTCGAGGTGTCATCCCCGGTTTCGGTGACACTTCCTTGGCTGTCCGGCTTCTGCAGAGCGAAACGGGCTCCCGGCGTAAGCAGTACCTACGACTTCAATGTCCGTACCGGAGCCCTTTCCCACATGACGAGCAGCACCGAGACCACCGCCACCACCCCGCAGGTTGCGGTCAACGACATCGGTAACGAGGAAGCTTTCCTCGCCGCGATCGACGAAACGATCAAGTACTTCAACGACGGCGACATCGTCGACGGCGTCATCGTGAAGGTCGACCGGGACGAGGTCCTGCTCGACATCGGTTACAAGACCGAAGGTGTCATCCCGAGCCGCGAGCTCTCGATCAAGCACGACGTCGACCCCAACGAGGTCGTCGCCGTCGGTGACGAGATCGAGGCCCTTGTTCTCCAGAAGGAGGACAAGGAAGGCCGCCTGATCCTCTCGAAGAAGCGCGCCCAGTACGAGCGGGCCTGGGGCACCATCGAGAAGATCAAGGAAGAGGACGGCATCGTCACCGGTACCGTCATCGAGGTCGTCAAGGGTGGTCTCATCCTCGACATCGGCCTCCGCGGCTTCCTCCCGGCCTCCCTGGTCGAGATGCGCCGTGTCCGCGACCTCCAGCCCTACGTGGGCAAGGAGCTCGAGGCGAAGATCATCGAGCTGGACAAGAACCGCAACAACGTGGTCCTGTCCCGCCGTGCCTGGCTGGAGCAGACCCAGTCCGAGGTCCGCCAGACCTTCCTCACCACCCTCCAGAAGGGTCAGGTGCGGTCCGGCGTCGTCTCCTCGATCGTCAACTTCGGTGCCTTCGTGGACCTGGGTGGCGTCGACGGTCTGGTCCACGTCTCCGAGCTGTCCTGGAAGCACATCGACCACCCCTCCGAGGTCGTCGAGGTCGGCCAGGAGGTCACCGTCGAGGTCCTCGACGTCGACATGGACCGCGAGCGTGTCTCCCTGTCGCTGAAGGCGACCCAGGAAGACCCGTGGCAGCAGTTCGCCCGCACCCACCAGATCGGCCAGGTCGTGCCCGGCAAGGTCACGAAGCTGGTGCCGTTCGGTGCGTTCGTCCGCGTGGACGAGGGCATCGAGGGTCTGGTCCACATCTCCGAGCTGGCCGAGCGCCACGTGGAGATCCCGGAGCAGGTCGTCCAGGTCAACGACGAGATCTTCGTCAAGGTCATCGACATCGACCTCGAGCGTCGCCGCATCAGCCTCTCGCTGAAGCAGGCCAACGAGGCCTTCGGTGCCGACCCGTCGGCGGTCGAGTTCGACCCGACCCTGTACGGCATGGCCGCGTCCTACGACGACCAGGGCAACTACATCTACCCCGAGGGCTTCGACCCCGAGACCAACGACTGGCTCGAGGGCTACGAGACCCAGCGCGAGGCGTGGGAGACCCAGTACGCCGAGGCGCAGCAGCGCTTCGAGCAGCACCAGGCGCAGGTCATCAAGTCCCGCGAGGCGGACGAGAAGGCCGCTGCCGAGGGTGTCGACACCGCGGGTGCGGCTCCGGCTGCGTCCGGTGGTGGCGGCGGCGGCTCGTACTCCTCCGAGGGCGGCGACAACTCCGGCGCCCTGGCGTCGGACGAGGCGCTGGCCGCGCTGCGCGAGAAGCTGGCCGGCGGCCAGAGCTGAACGCAGGCTGAGCAACGGCTCACCATCGAGCGGTAGCTCGTGAACCGAAGGCCCGCACCCTTCCCGGGGTGCGGGCCTTCGGCGTGTCCACCCGCTCGCACCCTCCGCCCGTTCGGCGCGCGGACGGGGAATGCCCGGGCCCGGCCCCTTGTTGTTCCGTACGGACACCAGGAGGGGAGCGGTCACGGTGCTTGATCCGCAGGGTTTGTACGCATGGGAGCCGAAGGGCTTGGCCGTCGTCGACATGGCACTCGCCCAGGAGTCGGCGGGACTCGTCATGCTCTACCACTTCGACGGATACATCGACGCCGGCGAGACCGGCGACCAGATCGTCGACCAGGTCCTCGACTCGCTGCCCCACCAGGTCGTCGCACGCTTCGACCACGACCGGCTCGTGGACTACCGGGCGCGCCGGCCGCTGCTGACCTTCAAGCAGGACTCCTGGACGGACTACGAGGAACCCACCATCGAGGTGCGGGTCGTCCAGGACGCCACCGGAGCGCCCTTCCTGCTGCTGTCGGGCCCCGAGCCGGACGTCGAGTGGGAGCGCTTCGCCGCGGCCGTACAGCAGATCGTCGAGCGGCTCGGCGTCCGTCTCGCGGTCAGCTTCCACGGCATCCCCATGGGCGTCCCGCACACCCGCCCCGTCGGCATCACCCCGCACGGCAACCGCACCGACCTGGTACCGGGCCACCGCAGCCCCTTCGAGGAGGCGCAGGTCCCCGGCAGCGCCGAGGCGCTCGTCGAGTACCGGCTCATGCAGGCCGGCCACGAGGTCCTGGGCGTCGCCGCGCACGTGCCGCACTACATCGCCCGCTCCCCGTACCCGGACGCGGCGCTGACCGCCCTGGAGGCGATCACCGCGGCGACCGGCCTGGTCCTGCCGGGCATCGCGCACTCCCTGCGCACGGACGCCCACCGCACCCAGACGGAGATCGACCGGCAGGTCCAGCAGGGCGACGAGGAACTCACCGCCCTCGTCCAGGGCCTGGAGCACCAGTACGACGCCGCCGCGGGCGCCGAGACCCGCGGCAACATGCTCGCCGAGCCCGTCGAGATCCCGTCGGCGGACGAGATCGGCCGCGAGTTCGAACGATTCCTGGCGGAGCGGGAGGGCGAGGGCTGACACCGCCCCGCAGGCCGGCGGGACGGGTCGGCGCCGGCAGGCCCTAAGCTTCCGCTCATGCTGAAGGTGGGCCTGACCGGCGGAATCGGCGCCGGCAAGAGCGAGGTGTCACGGCTGCTCGTCGAGCACGGCGCCGTACTGATCGACGCGGACCGGATCGCGCGCGAGGTCGTCGCGCCGGGGACACCCGGGCTCGCGGCGGTCGTGGAGGCGTTCGGCGAGGACGTCCTCGCCGGGGACGGCAGCCTGGACCGGCCGAAACTCGGCTCGATCGTGTTCGCCGACCCGGAGAAGCTGGCCTCGCTGAACTCGATCGTGCACCCCCTGGTCGGCGCCCGCTCCCGCGCCCTCGAGGAGGCCGCCTCCGCCGACGCCGTCGTCGTCCACGACGTCCCCCTGCTCACGGAGAACGGCCTCGCACCGCAGTACGACGTCGTGGTCGTCGTGGACGCCGACCCCGCCACCCAGCTCGACCGACTCGTACGGCTGCGCGGCATGACCGAGCAGGACGCACGCGCGCGGATGGCCGCCCAGGCGACGCGCGAGCAGCGGCGGGAGATCGCGGACGTGGTCATCGACAACGACGTGCCCCTGGACGAGCTGCGGGTGCGCGTGGAAGAGGTGTGGGCCGAACTGACCCGCCGAGCGCACGCACCGCGCTGAGCGGCGCGGCCGGCCCGGAGGCTCACTCCGGCCAGGGGCTCACTCCGCCGGCTCCGGCAGCTCCGCGGCTCCCGGGCGGCCTGGCGCTTCCGGTCGCCCCTGGCCGCCGCTGCCGCCCCGGCGGTCCCGGCGGCCCCGGCGGCCCCGGCGGCCCCAGGAATAGCGGTCCCCGCGCGGGCGTTGATCCCCTTCAGTGAGGGAAGGACTCTGCCGTGCCCGAGACCAGCGGTTCGACCGGACGTACCCCGGAGACGGACGTCATCGACTTCCGCGCCGCCGAGCAACTGCTTGCGGCGCGGGACCCCCAAGGCGCGGTGAAGCTGCTCGACGGGGTCATCGCCGCACATCCCGAGAGCACTGCCGCCCGGCTGCTGCGCGCGCGTGCCTTCTTCGCGGCGGCGCAACTGAGACCGGCCGAGCTGGAGTTCACGATCGTCCTGGAGCGGGAGCCGGACAACGCGTTCGCGCACTTTGCACTCGCCCGCACCTATGAGCGCCGTGGCTGCCACGACCAGGCCCGGCGCCACTTCCGGCTGGCGGCGGCTCTGGACCCGAATCCGGAGTATCTGGAGCAGGCGCGGTTCGACTCCTGACGGTCAGCTCTTCGGAGGCCTGTACGTGGGCGGGTACGGCGGGATGTCCGGGCCGGGCTGGTAGTGGGGGCCCTGGCGGAGGTGGCGGAGAATCACGGCCAGGTCGACCGTGGCGACGAGCCACAGCACTCCGCACGCGAGCGCCCATCCCAGCCGCCCGGTGAGCGCGAAGGCGGCCGTGCCGAAGATCGCCCAGGCCATGCCCCACACGCTCAGCCAGAAGCGCGCCCGCAGCGCACTGCGCGCGGTGGTCGGTTCACTGCCGGTACGCATCGGATCGCCACTCCTGTGGACAACATACTCCGGGAGACGACGAGCGGGGAAGGACGAGCGGGGAAGCGACCGTGCCACCGGACGGCACGGCTGGTTTCCGTTCTGACGGCAGGTCTCCGCCCCATGGACCGGCCACCGTGGCGGCGGGTCTCCGTTCCGCGGAACCGGCCACCGTTCTGCCGGCGGGCCCCGTTGATCGTCCCGGCCCGGGCGGACCGGTGCGTGTTCACTCGATCGGGTGAGGCGGTGCCGGGTGGGAACGGGCGTGCGAGGGCGGTCCGTTGGACGGGCATGGAATGGGAAATGCGAGAGGGACACCAGAGGACGGGACCCGGAGCCATCACCCCGGACGGCTGCGCGGTCGAGCTCTATGCGCGGCTTCCCGCCGGAGCCGAGCCGGACATCGTCGCCGCCGCCGTACCCGCGGGCGCGAGCATCCTTGAGCTGGGCAGTGGGGTGGGGCGCGTGACCCATCCGCTGCTGGAGCGAGGGTTCGCCGTCACCGCTGTGGACGAGTCCGCCGAGATGCTGGAGCGCGTGCGCGGGGCGCGGACGATACGCAGCCCGATCGAGGACCTCGACCTGGGCGAGAGTTTCGACGTGGTGATGCTGGCGTCGTTCCTCGTGCACACCGGCGACGTCGAGGTGAGACGGGGGCTGCTGCGCACCTGTGCCCGGCATGTCGCCCAGGACGGCTGTGTACTGATCCAACGGGAGGGCGAGGATTACCACACGAACCTGCCGCGTGAACGGGTCGACCCCAGCGGCTTCACCGTGCGGATCGTGTCGTCGGAGCCGGTCGGGGACGGCGTCAACTCGGTGCGGGCGGAGTACGAGTTCCCGGACTCGGTCTGGACACAGACCTTCCGGGCCCGGCCGCTGACCACGGAACAGTTCGAGGAGGCACTTCGGGAGGCGGGGCTCGGGGTGGACCGGTGTCTGACCGACGACGGGACCTGGGTGAGGGCGGTTCGCGTGCCCGGGGCAGCGGGCCGGCGGTGAGTTCCGGGCCGGTGAGCGGTCCGATTCCCGGACGGCATCAGCCCTGACAGGGTCACGCACCGCTCGGCTCGGCTCCACGCTGATCTGATCAGGGCTTGGTCTCGGCGTCTCTCCGGGCGCGGCTCAGGCCTTCCAGTCCGCGCAGGCGTTCCAGCTCGCGGCGGTCGCGCTTGGTCGGGCGGCCGGCGCCGCGGTCGCGGATGCCGGCCGGAGCGACGGCCTCGCGGGGCGGGGGCGGCGGGGAGTTGTCGATGTAGCACTGCGCGGCGACCGGAGCACCGACGCGCTTGCGGATCAGCCGCTTCACGACGACGACGCGTTCCCTGCCCTCCTGCCGCAGGCGCACCTCGTCGCCGACACGCAGTGAGTACGCGGGCTTCACACGCTCGCCGTTCACCCGGACATGGCCGCCCCGGCAGGCGGTCGAGCCGAGGGAGCGGGTCTTGATGAGGCGGACGGCCCAGATCCAGCTGTCCACGCGGACGCTCTCGCCGCTCTGCGGCCCGGCCGCCTCGGCGGCGGCGATCGCGGCGGCGGTCTTCGGGTCCGGGAACTGGGCGGCGGCGCCGTCGCCGCCCGGGTCGGGCTGCTGCGCGGTGGCCTTCGCGCCGACCGTGCCGTCGGTCCTTCCGTCGGCCGTCGCCCCGGCCGTCGCCCCGTGCGTCGTCCCGGTGGCGCCCTGCGGGGCGGCCGCCCCGCCGTTCCTGTCCTCGTCATGTTCGGAAGCCATGGCTCGACCTTAATCGCCCGGCCCGCGAGAGGGGCCCCTGTTCCGGCGGGCCCGGCCTCGTCGCGGCGCCAGGCCCAGTGGGCTGTCGCGGCGTAGAGCGCGCAGTCTCTGAGCCGTCGGAGCGCGGGCGCGGCACCTGTGCGCGCGGAGCCGAGGCGGTCGGTCGGTGCCCCGCTGCACCGGGACCAGCGCCTGCCCGGTTGTTCAGTGACCTGTTCCGTCCCACTGAACGACCCGCGGCCGCCGCCCGGGGCAGGCGGCGACGCCGACAGCGCGCGGTGACCACCCGGAGCGGTGGAGGACGTCACAGGGTTCCCGCCCCGCCCTGCCGCGGGCGGTCCGGCGGCCCGGCGGCTCGGTGGCCTCGCGTCCCGACGTGTTCGCGGGCACGGTTTTACGGTGGAAGCATGGACACCAGCGGGGACACGAGCGGCCTCTTGGTACTCGACCAGCGGATCGCGGGGTGCCGGGCCTGTCCGCGGCTGGTCGACTGGCGGGAGGAGGTGGCCCGTACCAAACGGGCGGCCTTCGCCGACTGGACGTACTGGGGCAGGCCGGTGCCGGGCTTCGGGCCGCCGGACGCGCGTCTGCTGATCGTCGGACTCGCCCCGGCGGCCCACGGCGGCAACCGCACCGGCCGGATGTTCACCGGCGACCGTTCCGGAGACGTGCTGTACCAGGCGCTGTACGACGTGGGCCTCGCGTCCCAGCCCACCGCCGTCCGCGCCGACGACGGTCTCGAACTGTACGGCGTGCGCATCACCTCGCCCGTGCACTGCGCCCCGCCCGCCAACAAGCCCACCCCCGCCGAGCGCGACACCTGCCGTTCCTGGCTCGTCCAGGAGCTGGGCCTGCTGCGGCCGACGCTGCGGGCCGTGGTGGTCCTCGGTGCCTTCGGCTGGCAGGCGGCGCTGCCCGCGTTCGCCGAGGCGGGCTGGCCGGTGCCCCGCCCCCGTCCCGCCTTCGCGCACGGCGGGCACGTCACACTGGACGCCCCCGACGGGCCCGGCCTGCACCTCTTCGGCTGCTTCCACGTCAGTCAGCGCAACACGTTCACCGGCCGGCTCACCCCCGGGATGCTCCGGGAGGTGCTGCGTACGGCGGCCGAGGCGGCGGGGCTGCCCACTCGCTGACGGGGCTGCCCGCCCGATGACGGGGCTGCCCGCCCGGTAAAGAGGATGAGCAATCCCGGGCCGACGGCGCTACGGTGCCCCGATGGGCCTGTATCCGGAGACCGAACCGTACGACCACGGCATGCTCGACGTCGGAGACGGCAACCGCGTCCACTGGGAGACCTGCGGCAACCCGCACGGCAAGCCCGCGCTGGTGCTCCACGGTGGGCCGGGATCCCGCACGAGCCCGAACCTCAGACGGTACTTCGACCCGGCCGCCTACCGGATCGTGCTCCTCGACCAGCGCGGCGCCGGACGGTCGGTCCCCCGGGCGAGCGAGTACGACACCGACATGAGCGTCAACACGACCGCCCACCTCATGGCGGACCTGGAGCGGTTGCGCGCCCACCTGGGCATCGAACGCTGGCTGGTGTGGGGCGTGTCCTGGGGGTCGGTACTGGGACTGCGGTACGCGCAGACCCACCCGGGTGTGGTGTCCGAACTGGTGCTGACCGGGGTCGCGACCGGCTCCAACGCCGAAGTGGCCCTCATGACCCGAGGGCTGGGGAAAATCTTCCCCGAGGCCCACGAGCGGTTCCTCGCCGAACTGCCCGCGGACGAACGCGACGGCAACCCGGCCGCCGCGTACAACCGGCTGCTGGAGTCGCCCGACGCCGAAGTCCGGGCCCGGGCCGCCCGCGCCTGGACCGACTGGGAGACGGCGGTGATCCCCGCGCCGCCACGCTCGGTCGCCCGGTTCGAGGACCCGGAGTTCCGCATGGGCTTCGCACGTACGGTCACGCACTACTGGGGCAACGACCACTTCCTCGGCGACGGCGACGGCGACGGCGAGGGCGTGGTCCTCAGGGACGCGCACCTGCTGAAGGGCATCCCCGGCACCCTGGTGCAGGGCAGCCTCGACTTCGGCAACCTCCTGGGCGTCGTCTGGCGGCTCCACCACGCCTGGCCGGACAGCGAACTGGTGATCGTGGACGAGGCCGGGCACGACGCCGGAGCGATCGGCGACGACGTACTGGTGGCGGCGACGGACCGGTACGCACGCGCGGGCGCCTGACGGGCCGTGGGGCGCGTCCGGCCCGCCCGGCCCCCGATCCGCGCCCTACGGCCGCCACACGTACCGCACGTCCGGCTCCCGTTCCTCGTTCCCGGCGCCGTCCGTCCACTCCACGGCCGTGAACCCGTGCCGTTCGTAGAAGCGGTGTGCGGGTGCGTTGACCTGGAAGGTCCACAGCGAAAGACCGTCCGGCCTGCGTTCCTTGGCCAGTGCGACGAACCGGTCCCCGATCCCGCGCCCGCGCCAGTCCGGCGCGAGATACAACTGCGACAGCTCCCCCTCCTCCAGCACCATCACGCCGACGACGTCACGGCCGGCGGCCTCCGCCACCCATGTCTCGCGCAGCGGGACCAGCACGTGACGGAAGTAGTCCTGAACCTCGTCGTCGGTGCGGGGCCGGACCACGGTGGGCAGCGAGGCGGTGAAGGAACGCAGCCAGACGCCGGCCGCCGCTCGGGCGTCGGCGCCGTCCGCCCGCCGCAGGACGACCGGTTCGCCTCCCTCCCGGCTCACGGACGTATCTCCTCCGGCACGACCGCGGTCGCCGTGATCTCCACCAGCTGCCCCGGATACCCGAGGCAGTTCACCCCGAGCAGCGTCGAGGAGTGCGGGCCGGTACTGAGCCCGGACGCCTCGACGACGTCCCAGACGGCGGACAGGTCGGCGGTCTCACCGCTCACCACGTACACATCGGTCGAGAGCACGTGCCTCAGCTCGCTCCCGACCGCGCGCAACTGCTCGGTGAGGTTCGCGAGCACCTGCTCGGCCTGACGGACCGGGTCGCCCTCCCCGACCAGCTGCCCCTCCGCGTCGAGTGGAACCGAGCCGGCCAGGAAGGCGAGCTTCGTCCCGGCCTCGACGACGGAGGCGTGGGAGTAGGTGGGCGGCGGAAACAGGCCGGGCACGGTGACGCGCTGGATCACGTGGGCTCCTGAGACGGTGCGGAGATCGGGCGATCTCCCGATCGTCCGATCTCCGGACCGCCTCCGCATCCGAATTTCCCCTCGCGGCCCGCGACCGGGACGCCTAGGATTCCGGCGTCCGTCACGCCGCCCCACCGCCAGGAGCCCGGAGCAGTGCCCACCCTCACGGACCAGGCCTTCCTCGCCACGACAGCCGACCGGCTCGCCGCCCTCCCCTCCGTCCGGGCGGTCACCCTCGGCGGCTCCCGGGCCCAGGGCACCCACGGGCCCGACAGCGACTGGGACCTGGCCGTCTACTACCGGGGAGCCTTCGACCCGGACGACGTCCGCGCCCTCGGCTGGGCCGGGGAGGTCTCCGCCCTCGGCGCCTGGGGCGGCGGCGTCTTCAACGGCGGCGCCTGGCTGACGATCGACGAACGCCGGGTGGACCTGCACTACCGCGACCTCGACGTGGTCGAGCACGAGGTGGCGGAGGCGGAGGAAGGACGCTTCGACATCGAGCCGCTGATGTTCCACCTGGCGGGCATCCCGACGTACCTGGTCGTCGCGGAGCTGGCGATCAACGAGGTGCTGCGCGGTGAACTGCCCCGCCCCGCCTACCCGCAGGCCCTCCGTACCACCGCCCCCGAGCGCTGGTACGGAGCGGCCACCGCCACCCTCGCCTACGCCGAGGCAGGCCACGCCCCCAAGGGCGCCCTCACCCAGGTCGCCGGCGCGATCGCCCTCGCCGCGACCCAGACGGCGCACGCGGTACTGGCGGCGCGCGGGGAGTGGGTCACCAACGAGAAGGGGATGGTCGAGCGGGCCGGGCTGGGCGGGATCGACGGGCTGCTGACGGACCTGACACCCCGGCCGGACGCCCTGGCGCGGTCGGTGACACGAGCCGGGACGCTGCTCCGCGAGGCCATGGACCAAGACGAACCCACGTACTCGACGTGCCTCAACGGCAGTGCTCGAAGGGCGCGTTGAGTTACGGTGGAACATCGTTGCGGCCGGGAGTGCGCGGGTCTCCCGGTGGATCGGACTCTCGGGGGCTTCGATGGATCCATATCTCCTCACCCTGGCCGGCACCGCGGGTACGTCCCTGGTGACGTTGCTTGTCGCCGAAGGCTGGCAGCAGACGCGGGACGGGGTGGTGGCCGTCTGGCAGCGTTTCCGTCCGGAGGCCGCCGAGGAAGTCGCGCGGGAGTTGGAAGCGTCCCGGACGGCCGCGCTCGACGCGGGTGGGGGCGAGGACGACGGATCCGGTCCCACCGGGCGGCTGGAGGGCCAGTGGGTCGGAAGGTTCGCCGCGCTGCTCGGTGAGCATCCGGAGGCCGCCGACGAGCTGCGGGACCTGGTGGAAGGCTGGCAGCGGGCGGCGGGCGGCCAGGAGATCCGCGGCGACGTGCACGTGGAGGGACACGCCGAGGGCCACGGTCGCGTCTACCAGGCGGCCCGGGACCAGCACATCATCGAGCGATGAGCCCGCGGGACGACCGGGAGGCGCTCGGCCGCGCGGAGATCCGGGGCAGTGCCTCGGGCAACGGGCAGGTGTACCAGTCCGGCGCGGACCAGTACGTGACCCACTTCCACATCGGCGAGGTCCGTGGCCGGACCGCCCACGATGCCCGTCAGCGGGCCGATGTGGTGGTCCAGGTGCTGACCCGTGCGGTCGGGGAGTGGGCGGCGCGCTGCCAGGAGCTCGAGGAGAAGGCCCGGAAGGCCAGGACCGAAGGGCGCGCCGAGGCGTACGCCGAGTTCGCGGAGAGACTGAAGGACGCCGAGCTGCGCGTCATGCGGGCCCAGCGGACGGTGCGGCAGGCCGAAGAGGAACGCGCGAGGGCCGAGGCGCTGTTGACCCAGGCCCAGCAGGCACGGGCACACCGGCGTCTGGAGGACGCCGCGCGGGACCAGGGTGAGCTCTTCGGCGATTCTTCCTCCCGGCTGTCGCGGGACGACCAGGAGACGGAGCAGTTCTCCGCGATCATGGAGAGGGCGGAGGCGGAACTCGGGGCCGTACGCGAGGAGCTGCGACAGCTCGGGGAAGAGGCCGGCCGTGGCGAAGGCCATGCGGTCGGGCCGCAGGTCATTCAGGGACAGCGGGTGCGTCCGCCCGGGACCTACGAGGAGTGGGAAGTCGCCCCTGCTCCCGCCCCTGCCCCCGTCCCGGGCCGGCAGGTCGGATACCCGGCCGGTTCCCCGTACGACTACGTACCTGCGGAGTCACTCGACCCGCCCCGCTGGTTCCTGATCGCTCCGGCGTGGGTGCTCTGCGCGCTCCCGCCGTGCATCGCCATGGTCGCCGTCACGGCGGTCCGGGCCGCCTTCGAGTCGGACGCGAGCCTTCTGGGCGTGGTGCCGTTCACCGTCGTCATGGCGCTGCTGAGCGGGGTGGGGTTCTCTCTCGCCCTGTTGGCGGTGACAGTCGTGACGCTCGAGTATCTGGACCGGGCCTCGGAACTCGACGTGACCCACTACTCGTTCATCGCCAGTCTGGTGGGGTCCGCGGTCTTTTTCGTGGTCGCGTTCTTCACGCCTCTCAGCTGGCCGGGGCCCCTGGGCGGGTGGGGGCGGGGTATCGCGTCCTGGGTGGGCGTGGCGTAGACGCGGGTGGCTCCGGCGGGGCTGCGCACTCCGCTCTGCGCGTCTGCGCGTCCACGTGTCTGCGCGCGCGGGCGCAGTCGTCACGGCAGTCCGACAGAGGGACGCCCGGCGTCGTTCCTGCCCGACCGGAGGTGGCGTCCCGGCCCGGGCGCCGAGTGCGCGGAGCCGCCGGGCCGGCCCCGCGCCACGGCTCACCGTCACACCACCCGGACTTGCCCGTTTTCCCCGCGCCTCGCAAACCGACCGGACGCCGGACCGTACGTTGGCGGGATGACGCCTTCTTCCCATGAGAAGCCGAAGCCCACTGGCCCCCGTGAGGAGCGGAAGCCCTCTGGTCCCCGTGAGGAGCGGAAGCCCTCTGGTCCCCGTGAACAGCCCGCCGACCTCGTGATCACCGGCTGCACCGTTCTCGTGCACGACGACCGGGAACGGATCGGCTTCGAGGAAGACGCGGCCATCGTCGTACGGGACGGAGTCGTCGATTCCGTGACGGGCGCCGCCGTCGTGGAGAGTCTGCCCGCCGCTGATCGGATCGACGCACGCGGTCAGGTCGCCCTGCCCGGGCTGATCAACTGCCACACGCACGCGCCGATGGTGGCCCTGCGCGGACTCGCCGAGGACCTGCCCACCGAGGAGTGGTTCAACGACGTCGTCTGGCCCGTCGAGTCCAACCTCACCGAACGGGACGTGGAGCTGGGCGCCCGGCTCGCCTGCGCCGAGATGATCCGCGCGGGCGTGACGACGTTCGCGGACCACTACTTCGCCATGGACGCGGTTGCCGCCGTGGTCGCCGAGTGCGGGATGCGGGCGCTGCTGGGGCAGGCGTACTTCTCCTCCCAGGGGCCGGAAGGCAGGGAGGCGTCGCTGGAGTTCGCCATGCGGTACCGGGGCTCTGCGGACGGCCGGATCACGACCGCCCTCGCCCCGCACGCCCCCTACACGGTGACCGACACCGACCTCGCCGCCACCGCGGAACTCGCCAGCGACCACGGCCTGCCCGTGCACCTCCACGCCGCCGAGAACCGCGGCCAGACCGAGACCAGCCTCGCCCGGCACGGCGTCACCCCGATCCAGGCCTTGGAGCGCACCGGCATCCTCGACACCGACGTTCTCATCGCACACGGCACCGGCATCGTGGAGGCGGATCTCCCACTCCTCGCGCGCGCGAGCGGCCGTACGGCGGTGGCGACCGCGCCCCGCGGGTACCTCAAGTTCGCCTGGCCCACCACCACACCGGTGCGCGCCCTGCGCGACATCGGCGTGCCCGTGGGACTCGCCACGGACGGCGCCGCCTCCAACAACTCCCTCGACGTGTGGGAGTCGATGGCGCTCACGTCCCTGATCCAGAAGTCCACCGAGGGCGACCCGCGGTGGCTGACCTCCCGTCAGGCGCTGCACCACGCCACGCTGCAGAGCGCCGACGCGGTCGGGCTCGGCGACACCGTCGGCCGCATCGCACCGGGGCGGCGGGCCGACCTCGTCCTCGTCGACCTCACCGGGCCGCACACCCAGCCCGTGCACGACCTCGCCGCCACCCTCGTGCACAGCGCGCGGTCCGCGGACGTGCGCACGACGATCGTCGACGGGCGCGTCCTCATGCGGGACCGTCGGCTGCTGACCCTCGACGTCCCCGCGGTGGTCCGGGAACTGGGGGAGCGGCTGCCGGCCCTGACCGAGCGCGGCCACGGCCGGCGCGTCCAGGAGTACGACACCTGAGCTCCGTACGACACCTGTGCTCCGTACGACACCTGTGCTCCGTACGGGACTTGGTCCGTGAGGAACTGAATACCGCACGGAACTGACTACCGTACGGAACCGAACACCGAGGTCAGCCGCTTCCCCGCGGCCTGCCGAAAAGAATCTTGCCGAGCCGCGATGAGTTCTGCTCCGCCCGTCGGTCACCACCCCGGACCGTTGTGTCACGCACAGGAGGAGCTGGACCCATGTCGCTGCCCGAGATCGTCACCCGCGCGGACTGGCGCGCGGCGCGTGAGGCCTTACTGGTCAAGGAGAAGGCGGCCACCCGCGCGCGTGACGCGCTCAACGCCGAGCGTCGCGGGCTGCCCATGGTGGAGGTCGACAAGGAGTACGTGTTCGAGGGCGGCGACGGCAAGGGCACGCTGCTCGACCTCTTCGAGGGGCGCGACCAGCTCGTCGTCCACCACTTCATGTTCGCGCCGGAGTGGGACGCCGGCTGCCGCAGCTGTTCGGCGTTCCTGGACCAGGTAGGGCACCTCGCGCACCTGAGGGCCCGCGGTACGACGTTCGCGGCCGTCTCCCGGGCGCCGTACCCGAGGATCCTGCCGTTCAAGGCACGGATGGGCTGGACGCTGCCCTGGTACTCGTCCTACGTCAGCGACTTCAACGCCGACTTCGAGGTGACCTTCGAGCACGAGGGCGAGCTCGTCGAGCGGCCCGGCCTCAGCTGTTTCCTGCGCGACCGCGACCGGGTCTTCCACACCTACTCGACGTACGAACGAGGCCTCGACGGACTCGGCTCGACCACCAGCCTGCTCGACCTGACCGCGCTCGGCAGGCAGGAGCAGTGGGAGAAACCCGAGGGGCGCGCGTCGGCCCTCGGCGCGCCGGCGGGAAGCGAGAGAGTCCGCTACCACGACGAGTACGAAGACTGACACGCTCCGTAGCGAAAGGGCCCGAACGGCTGAGGAGCCTCTCACACTTTGCGGTGAACGGGTGTCAATGACGTCTCAGTACCGTCACCGCGCGAGGCGTTCGCTCCATGGTTGGCGTCTGGCTCTACGAGTACAGCGCTACATGGAGGTGCGGGGTGAACGGGCGAACGGTGCTCGAACGCTTTCCTGCCGGTGGACCGCGAGGATCCTGGCCGGCGGAGGAGTTCGCGAACGCGCGGCGTCTGGAGGGGCTGCCCGCCGAGGTCGTCATGGACCTCGCCACGGACATGTTCCTGGTCATCGTCCGCGGTGACGCCGCAGGCGGCTCGGCCGTCTGAGCGTGCGGCGGCGCCTACGCGCTGACCGGTCGTGACCATGTGGGCGTCGTGTTCGTCACCCGGCACAGGGCGAGGTAGAGCGGTATGGGCGGGGTGTAGGGGACCGTGCTGTCCGGGCGGTGGATGAGGCCGGGAACGTACGGTGCGTCGGGAAGGAGCGCGCCGGTGGCGTACCGCGCGGGAACGGGCCACTCCAGGGCGTAGTCGGAGTCGGACGGGACGATCCACCACCAGTGGGCCTCGTCGGCGTAGACGCAGCCCACGCGCGGCAGCCGAGGGAGCACCAGAGGACCGAAACGGGCGGGCACCGTCACGGCGTCGCAGCCCAGCGGAGCCGTCATGCCGTCCGGCACGGGCAGCTGCCGGGGGGTCCCGGAGAGCGCCCCGGGGGTGTCCAGCCCGCGCTGGAGGCGGACCAGGGTGTCCAGGCCGAGCGGACGGACTCCGGACGCGGCCCTCATAGCCATTCGGTCTCCGTTCCGCGGTGCGCGCGGAGGCGGCGTCCCTCCGCCTCGCCGTCGATACCCGTGCCGCCGGCGGGGCCGGGTTTCGGGCGGGCGCCCCAGCCCAGGTCGTCGCGGGGCTCCGACGGACCGGGCGGCCCGTCGGCCCGGCGTGGCAGCTCGGCCCAGACCAGCAGACCGGGGCCGTGCTCCTGGGCGCCCCAGGCGTCGCACAGGGCGTCGACGAGAAGCAGTCCCCTGCCGTGCTCGTCGTCGGGCTGCTGATCGGCCGACGGGTGGGGCTGACCGGGGGAGCAGCCCTCGTCGCGTACGGCTATGCGGACCAACTCGGCCCCGTCGTGCAGCTCGCACACTATGTGTCTGCTCGCGGTGTGCACGATCGCGTTGGTCACCAGCTCGGAGACCACCAGGGCCGCGGTGTCGCAGGTGTCCTCGCACACCGACCAGCCGTTCAGCCGTGCGCGCGTCAGGCGTCTGGCCTGCGCGGGGGAGCCCGGATGTGCGGCCAGCTCGAAGCGGAACCGGCGCTCGGCGGCGGCGGCCCCCGAAGGGCCGGCTCCCATGGTGGCACCGAGGCCCAGGGAGCCCGCGGCGGCGTCTGTTCCTAAGGGCGCGGACGGAATCACGCTTGCCACTATCGCCCCGGCGTGAACACTTGGCAAGTGTCACTCTGAAAAATGCAGAGTGCTGTGTGACGGTCTGGACGGTCGTGGCACACTGCTCGCAACAGCACGTCGAGCGGCGCCACTTCGGATCACCGAGAGCCCGACCAGGCTCTCGAACGGAACTTCGAATGGCGCCGCCGGGCTGTCCGCACATGGACGCGCGGGACTCTTTCGGGACTCTTCAGGAGGTGGGCGGTGAGCGAGCCGCGGTCCGCGCCGACGGTCGGTCAGGTTGTCCTCGGCAGGCGCCTGCTGGACCTGCGGGAACGAGCCGGCCTCAAGCGCGAGGAAGCCGCGCGCATCCTGCGCGTCGCCCCCGCCACGGTCCGCCGGATGGAGATGGCCGAGGTCGCACTCAAGATCCCCTATCTCCAGCTCCTGCTGAAGGCCTACGGCATCGGCGACGAGGAGGCCGACGCCTTCGTCCAGCTGGCCGAGGACGCCAACAAGCCCGGATGGTGGCAGCGCTTCCACGACATCCTGCCGGGCTGGTTCTCCATGTACGTCAGCCTGGAGGGCGCGGCCTCCCTCATCCGTGCCTACGAGCCCCACTTCGTCCCCGGAGTGCTGCAGACCGAGGACTACGCGCGCGGGGTGCTCCGCTCGGGAGCCATCGGGCAGACCCGGCCCGACGACATCGAACGCCACGTCGACCTGCGCATGCGGCGCCAGGAACTGCTCACCCGTGAGGACGCGCCCAGGCTGTGGGTCGTGATGGACGAGACCGTCCTGCGCCGCCCCGTCGGGGGCCCCGAGGTGATGCGCGCCCAGATCGACAGACTGCTGGAGGCCACGGAGCTGCCCCATGTGACGCTGCAGGTCGCCCCGTTCTCCAGCGGGCCGCACCCGGGCACGTACGGGCCCTTCGTGCTGTTCCGATTCGCCATGCCGGAGCTGCCGGACATGGTCTACAGCGAGTACCTGACCGGCGCCGTCTACCTCGACGCGCGCGCCGAGGTGGCGACCCATCTCGAGGTCATGGACCGCATGGCGGCGCAGGCCGCCACGGCACATCGCACGAAGGAGATCCTCCGGGATCTCCGCAAGGAGCTGTGAATGAATCGCATCAAACCCCAGCGCTCGCCGCGGACCCGCAGCGAGCGGATCCACCACGAGGGGATCTACGGCGAAGGGGTCCACAGCGAAGGGATCTACAACGGCATGCCCGCCCGTGAGCTGGGCAGCGAGGGCTGGCACAAGCCGTGGAGCGGCGGAAACGGGGGCAACTGCCTGGAGGCGATGAAGCTCGCCGACGGCCGGATAGCCGTACGGCAGTCGACCGACCCCGACGGGCCGGCGCTGATCTACACCTCCGCCGAGATGACGGCCTTCATCGAGGGAGCGAAGGCGGGAGAGGCGGATTTCCTGCTCACCTGAAACGTGCGCCCTGTTGATGTTTGCTTCCTAAACTGTTTGGCACTGAGTTGATCATCCGCCGCCATCGCCCGCCGCCGTCGCCTGTGACCGTCATCCGTAGCCGACGCCCTTCGCCGTCACCCTTCGCCGTCACCGTTCTCGTCACCGTTCGCCAGGAAAACTCACCACCTTGGAGCTCGTCATGACCGGGCAGCACCGCGCCGAGATCGACACGAGTAGGCCGCACCCCGCACGGATGTACGACTGGTACCTCGGCGGCAAGGACAACTACCCGGTCGACGAGGCCATGGGCCGGCAGATGCTCACGCTCGACCCGAGGGTGCCGGTGATGGCCAGGGTGAACCGCGCCTTCATGCACCGGGCCACCCGCTGGCTCACCGGTCAGGGCATACGGCAGTTCCTGGACGTCGGAACCGGCATCCCCACCGAGCCCAACCTCCACCAGGTCGCACAGGAGACCGCGTCCGACGCCCGCGTCGTCTACTGCGACAACGACCCCATCGTGCTGGCCCACGCGGCGGCCCTGCTGCGCGGCACGCCCGAGGGGGCGACCGAGTACCTCCAGGCCGATGTCCGGGATCCGGATGCCATTCTGGACGGCGCCAGGAAGATCCTGGACTTCGACCGGCCCATCGCGCTGTCCCTGATCGCGCTGCTGCACTTCGTCTCCGACGAGGACGGCGCGCACGACCTGGTCGGCCGGCTGCTGTCGGCGCTGCCCTCCGGCAGTCACCTGGTGATGACCCACGCGACGGCCGACTTCACGCCCGAGGAGTCGCGGGCGGCCACCGAGAAGCTCAGAGCCGCCGGTGTCACCCTGGCCCTGCGCTCACGCGACGAGTTCGCCCGCTTCTTCACCGGCCTCGACCTGGTCGAGCCCGGCGTCGCGGTGCCCCACCTGTGGCACCCGGAACTGGGCGAGCCGGTTGCCGGGCAAGAGGACGGGGTCATCCCGGGGTACGGGGCAGTGGCCCGTAAACCGTGACCCGCGGGTTGTGAGCGGCAGGTCGTGACCGGCAGGCTGCAACCCCGCTGGTCGGCCCGCGGAGGAGCGGTGCGTGTGCCTGAACGGCCCGCGCGGGAGCGGCGGCGCGCTCAAGCCGTCATCGGCCGGTCGTACGGGCCGACCGGCGCCGGCAGCCGTGTACTGCCGCCGGACAGGTGACGGTCGACGGCCGCCGCCACCGCCCGCCCCTCCGCGATCGCCCACACGACGAGCGACGGCCCACGTGCCGCGTCCCCCGCGGCGAAACAGCCCGGGACATGGGTCGCGAAGCCCGGGTCCCGGGCGATCGTGCCCCGGGGCTCCAGCGCCAGCCCCAGTTGGTCGATGAGCCCGTCGTCCCGGTCGGGGCCCGAAAAGCCGAGGGCGAGGAGGACGAGGTCGGCCGGGAGCGACCGCTCGGTGCCGGGCAGCGGACGGCGCCCGGCGTCCACTCCCACCAGGTGCAGCGACCGGACGTGCCTCTCCGCGTCACCGGTGAAACGCAGCGTGTTCGCCGCGAACAGTCGTGCGTCCGCGTCCGCGGCCGGCGCGGACCGCAGTTCACGTGCCTCCTCGTGCGCTGCCGACAGCCGGTACAGCCGCGGATACGTCGGCCAGGGCTCGGTCGCCTCGTCGCGCTCCGAGCCCGGTCGCGCGTAGATGTCCAGCTGGGTCACGGACGCGGCCCCCTCCCGGACCGCGGTACCGAGGCAGTCCGCTCCCGTGTCACCGCCGCCGACGATGACGACGTGCCTCCCGGCGGCGGACAGCGGGGAGCGCTCCAGATCCCCCTCGCACACCCGGTTCGCCAGCGGCAGGTACTCCATCGCCTGATGGATACCGGCCAGCTCCCGACCGGGCACGGCCAGCTCGCGCCACGTCGTCGCCCCGGTGGCGATCACCACCGCGTCGTAGCGGGCCCGCAGTTCGCCGGCGGCGACGTCCCGCCCGACCGTCGTCGACGTACGGAACGTCGTCCCCTCGGCCCGCATCTGGTCGATGCGCCGCTCCAGGTGCCGCTTCTCCATCTTGAACTCGGGGATGCCGTACCGCAGCAGCCCACCGATCCGGTCGTCCCGCTCGTAGACGGCGACCGTGTGCCCGGCCCGGGTCAGCTGCTGCGCCGCCGCGAGCCCGGTGGGCCCCGACCCGATCACCGCCACCGTCCGCCCGGACAGCCGGTCCGGCGGGCGCGGCGGTGCGAAGCCCTGCTCCCAGGCTTCGTCGGCGATCGCACACTCGACGTTCTTGATGGTGACGGCGGGCTGGTTGATGGCGAGCACACAGCCCGCCTCGCACGGTGCCGGGCACAACCGGCCGGTGAACTCGGGGAAGTTGTTCGTGGCGTGCAGCCGCTCGCTCGCCGCCCGCCAGTCCGACCGGGTGACCAGGTCGTTCCACTCCGGGATCAGATTGCCGAGCGGACAGGCGTCGTGGCAGAAGGGGATGCCGCAGTCCATGCAGCGACCGGCCTGCGCGCCGATGACCGGCAGCAGTGCCCCAGGGACGTACACCTCGTTCCAGTCCCGGGCGCGCTCCCCCGCCGGCCTGCGGGGCCACTCCTCGCGGGGCGTGGTCAGGAAACCCTTGGGATCGGCCATGGCCGTCTTCCTTGCGTGCGGGGTGGCCGGCCGTACGTCGCGGGCGGCGCCCTTCGAGCCCACGATACGTGCCGCCCGCCCCGAGCGCAGAGCACCGGACGGCGCCCTGGCCCACGTGCTGCGGGCTGCGGCGCCGCCCCCTCGCGGGCTGGAACCGGTGCTGCCGGCCGCCTCGCCCGGGCCGGCGCCCCGGAGCGCGATGGGGAGTCCGCCCGCTCAGGCGAGGGCCAGCACGTAGGCCACCGCCGCCGCGGCCGAGGCGGCCGTGCGGACGTGGTTCCACGCGGTCCACTCGCGTACGTACGCAGGCCACCGGGCGGCCGCCTCCGCGGTGCCCGGCTCCAGCTCGAGCAGTGCGGAGTTGCGCGGCACATGGGCGGCCGCGGTCACCCCGAACGATCCGAAGAGGAACAGCGCACTGCCCAGCAGCAGCTCCACCGCGGCCTCGTCGGGCCACAGCACGAACGTCACCACGGCGATCACCGCCGTCAGCGCCGCCGTCCCGAGGAACACGAGCATGAAGGCGGGCCGCACCGCGGCCGTGTTGATCGCGTTCATCGCGGCGACTCCCTGCGCGGGCGGCAGCGCCGCGAGCCCCCGCATGACGAACGTCGAGAACGCGCAGAAGACGCCGGCCGTCAGACCGGTCCCGAGCACACCCAGCACCGTCAGCACGACGTACGGTCCATCGATCATGTCCTGTCAGCTCCCACCCGTCGAGTCGATGCCCGCTCGGCACCGACGGCCGTCGACCACCGCAAGTCAACGTCCGTACGGGCACGGTGACCATGGCCGGTCGGCGCGAGCGCATACGCGGGCGTCCAGGCGGGCGGGCCGGCGGCTGACGCATCATGGGCGGGTGCGACTGCAAGCGATCACCTGGGACAGGCTCGGCGACCTGCTCGCCGAGCGCCTGCTCGACCTCCAGCCCGCCGACGGCAGCGCCTGGCCGCGCGTCGCCTTCGACGGCGCCCCGGCCGCCCGCCCCGGCGACCTCGCCGACCGGGTCTCCGAGGCGCTGCGCGTTCGCGGCAGGCCCTCCCTCGCCGTCGGGACGGAGGGCTTCCTGCGTCCCGCCTCCCTCCGTCTGGAGTACGGCCATCAGGACGTCGAGTCCTTCTACAACGGCTGGTACGACACCGGCACCCTGTGGCGCGAGGTCTTCGACCCCCTCGGGCCCGGCGGCGACGGGCGCGTCCTGCCCGACCTGTGGGACCCGGTCACCGATCGGGCCACCCGCAGCCCCTACGTGCGCCTCCCACCCGGCGGTGCGCTGCTGCTGCACGGCCCCTTCCTGCTGCGCCACTGGTTCCCCCTGGATCTGAGCATCCACCTCGCCCTCGGTCCCGGCGCACTGCGCCGCCGCACCCCCGAGGCCGAGCACTGGACCCTGCCCGCCTTCGAGCGCTACGAGGAGGAGAACGACCCCTCCGGCGCCGCCGACGTCCTGGTGCGCGCCGACGATCCGCGGCACCCCGCGTGGAACGGCTGACGGGCCGCGCGGGCGGCTGACGCTCCCGGCCCCTCCACAGGTGTGCGCGTGCGACGTCCCAGGCGCCGTGACGGTCTCCTCCGACGGCGCGTCCATGCCGCCCACGCCGGTGACACCGGTGATGCCGCACTCCGTGTTCTGCTTCGGCGATCCTCCAGGGCCCGGGCGCGTCGACCCGTCCGCGGAGAAGGGCGGCGAGGCCCGCCCGGCCGTGCCGAGCCGCGCCGTGCCGTGCCGAGCCGCGCAAGGTCGTGGGGATCTCCGCCCGAGCGGCTCGTGCCGTCGCGTCAGAGCCAGCCGTTGCGCCGGAAGCCCCGGTGCAGAGCCAGGCAGGAGACGGTGATCACGCCTATGACCAGGCCGTAGCCGTACCGCCAGCGCAGTTCCGGCATGTGGTCGAAGTTCATGCCGTACATCCCGCAGACCATCGTGGGCACGGCGACGATCGCGGCCCAGGCGGTGATCTTCCGCATGTCCTCGTTCTGCGCGACCGTCACGCGGGCGAGGTGGGCCTGCAGGATGGAATGGAGCAGCTCGTCGAACGCCGCGAGCTGCTCGGTGGCACGCAGCAGATGGTCGGCGACGTCGCGGAAGTAGGCCTGTATCTCCGGCTCGACCACCCGGGCCGGCCGTGTGGCCAGCTCTTCCAGCGGCCGGCCGAGCGGCACCACGGCCCGCCTCAGTTCGAGGAGTTCACGCTTGAGCTGGTAGATCCGCCCTGGATCGACCCGTGCGCCGTGCTCCGCGAACACCTCCGTCTCGACATGGTCGATGTCCGCCTGGACCGCTTCCATGACGCTCAGGAAGTCGTCCACCACGTGGTCCGCGATCGCGTGCAGCACGGCCGAGGGTCCCTTGGCGAGCTGGGCGGGATCTGACTCCAGTCCCTCCCGCAGCGGTCCCAGTGAGCCGTGCCGCCCGTGGCGCACGGTGATCACGAAGTCCTGGCCGACGAACACCATGATTTCGCCGGTGCTCACCACCTCGCTCGTGGCCGTGAGTTCCTCGTGCTCCACGTAGCAGACCGTCTTGAACACGGCGAAGAGCGTGTCGCCGTACCGCTCCACCTTCGGGCGCTGATGGGCCTCGATCGCGTCCTCGACCGCCAGCGGGTGCAGGTCGAAGAGCTCCGCGACGCCCGCGAACTCCTGGTCCGTCGGCTCGTGCAGGCCGAGCCAGACGAAACCGGTTCCCCTTTCCCGCATCCGCCGCACCACGTCGGCCGGATCTCCGCCCTCCGGAGTGCGGACACCGTCCCGGTAGGTCACGCAGTTCACCACCGAAGAGCCCAGCGGGGAGCGGGCGGGGTGGCTCAGGTCCACGCGCGGGCGCCGCCGGGCCAGCCTTGCCACCTTGCGGAGGCCGCCGGCCCTCCCCAGGCCCGTGACCCTCCGTAGGTTCCCTGCCATCGTCATCCGTGTCTCCCCCGCGTGGGTCCCCTCGCGCCGTGCTTCCCGCGCCTTCGCGCCAGTCTGTCAGGCCTGCCCGAGCCGCGGATCAGCCTGTGGAAATGGAGGGTTCCGCTTTGTTCCCGGCTGTGGACAGGGCGGTTGCGGGCGCAGGCTTGGGCGCGGGTGCGGGCTCGGGCGCGGACCGGATGCGCCAGGGACCGGACACGGCATGGATACCGGACGGGCCGGTCACGCCCCGGCCGGTCGGCTGCGACGGGCGTCGTGCCGGAGCGTCGACCGCTTCGGGCAAGCCGGACAACTGGGATGATCGCCGCATGACGCGAACCGACGGACACCTCCTCGACAACCGGCGGGCCGAGGCGGCGGAGTGCTTCGACGCCTTCGCCACGCTCTTCGACCCCACGACGTTCCGGTATCTCCAGACGCTCGGTGTCGGACCCGGCTGGCGCTGCTGGGAGGTCGGAGCCGGCGGCACCTCCGTGGTGTCCTGGCTGGCCAAGAGGGTGGGTCCGACCGGCAAGGTCCTCGCGACCGACATCGACACCTCATGGGTCGCTCCGGCCGGGCGGCCTCCGGTCGAAGTCCGCGTGCACGACGTGGGCGCGGAGGAAGCTCCGGGGGAGGGCTTCGACCTGGTGCACGCGCGGCTGGTTCTCGTCCATGTCCCGGACCGGGAGCGGGCGTTGCGCTCGATGGTCAAAGCCCTGCGTCCCGGGGGCCGACTCCTGGTCGAGGAGGCCGATCCCGCGCTGCAGCCCCTGCTCTGCCCCGACGAGCACGGTCCCGAGCAGCAACTGGCGAACCGGGTGCGGCACGGCTACCGCCAACTGCTGGCTCACCGCGGTGCCGACCTCTCCTGCGGCCGTCGGCTCCCGCGTCTCCTCCGGGAGGCCGGGCTGCGCCGCGTGGAGGCCGACGCCCACTTCCCGGTCACCTCACCCGCGTGCGCCGTCCTGGAGTCCGCGACGGTCCGACAGGTCCGCGACCAGCTGGTCGGCGCGGGGGTGGCCACGCACGAGGACATCGACCGCCACCTCGCGAACGTCGCGTCCGGCGGCATGGACCTCGTGACGGCTCCGATGATCTCGGCGTGGGGGCGCAAGGCGTAGGGGAGTTCCCGCCAACCACCACCGGCGTCCCCCTCCCGCCCGCACTGGCCGACCGGCGGTCAGTCCGGTGCCGTCGGAGGTCTCGCACCCACCCGTTCGACCGCCCTCGCTCCCGCCCGGCACCCCGCAGCCGCCGCCCGCTCGGCCCCCGCGCCCGTGAGCATCGAGGCGAGGAACGCGCCGGTGAACGCGTCACCGGCGCCCGTACTGTCCCGCGGGGACGCCGCGGCGGCGGGAACACGCGCGCACACGGTGCCGGACCGGGCCACCAAGGCCCCCTCCGCTCCCAGCTTGGCGATCACCAGCGGGATGCGCCGGCTCAGCTCGGCAGCCGCGCCCACCGGATCCGGCAGCCCCGTGAGCAGGCACGCCTCGTCACGGCTGGGCAGCAGGACGTCCACTCCCGCGGCCAGGTCCAGGAAACGGCCGACGCCCAGCCCGGTGAGGAACCCCGCCGACGCCGGGTCCAGACTGACCGGCACCCCACGCGCGTGCGCCGCGGCCAGCGCGACCCGCACCAGAGCACGGCTCGGCTCCGAGAACAGGAGGTAGCCCGACAGGTGCAGCCGGGCGACGCCGTCGAGCAGTGTGTCCGACCAGTCGCCGGGCCCGATCCGCAGCGACGCCCCGCTGTCCGTCAGAAACGTCCGCTCGCCCGAGTCGCCCGTGTCGACCAGGCAGATCACCGTCCCCGTCGGCGCCGCTGGGTCGACGGCGAGCAGAGGGCGCACTCCACGGGCCACGAGTTCCCGCTCGTGCCAGGCAGCCGCGTCGGCGCCGACCCGCCCCAGCAGCCGCACGTCACCGCACCCTGCGTACGCGGCCCAGCAGGCCACGTTGGCACCAGCCCCACCGGGCAGTCGGCGGATCGAGGCCGCCGTGTCCGTGCCGGCGGCCAGCGGTCCCCGGTGCCGGGCGACGACGTCGGTGATGACGTCCCCGACGACCAGCAGCGCGGCGCCCGGCCCGGCGGTCACGCCCCGGTCCACGCCGCCGCGACGCGTGCCGCCAGCCGCACGTTCCCCCGTACCGCCGCCAGGTTGGCGCTCAGCGAGGCGCCGTCGGTGTGCCGTACCAGGTAGTCGAGCAGGAACGGTGTGACCGCCTGCCCCGTGACCCCCTCCTCCTCGCACGCCCGCAGCGCGTCTGCGAGCACCCGAGCGTGGAGCGCGGGATCGAGCTGCTCCTCCTCCGGGACGGGATTGGCGACCACGAGCGCGGACCGCGGCCCACCGAGCGTGTCCTGCGCCCGCATCACCGCCGCCACCTGCTGGGCGGTGCGCAGCGTCCAGTCCACCGCGTGCCCGGAGTCGGACAGGTAGAAGCCGGGGAAGCGGTCCGTACCGTAGCCGGCCACCGCGACACCCAGTGTCTCCAGGCGTTGCAGGGTCGCCGGCACGTCCAGGATGGACTTCACACCCGCGCAGACGACCGTGATCCGGGTGCGTGCCAACAGGCCGAGGTCGGCCGACTCGTCCTGCGTCACCGTCCACTCCCGGTGCACGCCGCCGAGCCCGCCGGTCGCGAACACCCGTACGCCCGCCTGGGCCGCCAGCAGGGCGGTCGCCGACACGGTGGTCGCTCCGCTCGCTCCCGCGGCCATCGCGAGCGGCAGGTCGCGGTGGCCCAGCTTGCGGATGCCGTCCTCGTGCGCGACCCGCTCCAGCTGTTGCTCGTCCAGGCCGACACGGGGCCGTCCGTCCAGCACGGCGATGGTCGCCGGTACGGCGCCCTCTCGCCGTACCGTCTCTTCCAGCTCCCGCGCCACCAGCAGGTTGCGCGGGCGCGGCAGCCCGTGCGCGATGATCGTCGACTCCAGCGCCACCACGGGGTGACGCGCCTCGACCGCCGCCCGTACCTCTTCCGACACCATCAGCATCACGCGCCTGCCTCCTGTCCGTCGGTCCTCCCTCATCCCTGGCGGGCGGGGCACCGGGCCAAACCCTCGCGGAGGCCCTGCCGGGATCTTGCGGTGCTCGGGGGAAACCGCGAGGCTGGCAGTCATGACGGACAACACGACACGTCTCGACCATGTCGTCCTCTGGGTGCGAGACCCGGTCGCGGCGGCCGACTTCTACGAGAAGACGCTCGGGCTGGAGCCCCTGAGAGTGACCGAGTACGTCGCGGGGAGCGTGAGCTTCCCCTCCGTACGCCTCAACGAGGAGACCATCCTCGACCTGGCGCCGCACTCCCTGGCGGAGCGCATGCGAGTGGTCCCCGGTGCCGACGGCAGCGCCGGCCACCCCGTCAACCACGTCTGCCTGTCACTTTCCCCGCACGACTTCGACGCACTGCGCACTCGCCTGGAAGAACAGGCCATTCCGGTCTCGGAACTGTCGTACGACTCCTACGGCGCCCGTGGCCTGGCCCGGCGCAGCTTCTACTTCGGTGACCCCGACGGCAACATCTTCGAAGCGCGGCACTACGCGTAACCCCTGCCCCGCACGACGCACGACCCCTGCCCGGCACCGCCCGGGCGGCAGGACCCCTCAGAACAGCGGCTCGGGCAGCACGCCCTCCAGGGCGAGCAACTGCCGCTTGGTGTCCACGCCGCCCCCGAACCCGCCGATGCCGCCGTCTCTCTCGACGACCCGGTGGCACGGCACGACGACCGGCAGTGGGTTGGCCCCCATGGCCGTGCCCACCGCCTGGGCGGCGCCCGGCTGGCCGACCCGGTCGGCGAGGTCGCCGTAGCCGACGACCGAGCCGAAGGGGACGCCCGAGGCCAGCTCGCGCAGCACCTGCCGGTTGAAACCCGAGATCAGCGACCAGTCCAGCGGCAGGTCGAAGTCACGCAGTCTGCCCGCGAAGTAGGCCTCCACCTGCCGTATCGCCTCGGTCAGCAGCGGGGAGCCGGGCGCCTCGACGGGCTCCGGGCCCAGCCGGGCCGCGAGCCTCTCGAGCGCCCGGTCGCGCGCGGTGTCGGTGGCGTGGAACACGACGTTGACCAGGCCGTCGCGGGTGGCGGCCAGCAGCAGCGGACCGATGCCGGTGTCGACGACGGTCCACACGACCTGCTGCTCGTACTGCCCGTGGCTTTCCATGTGCCCACGGTACGGGCAGCCACTGACAACGCCGGGGCAGCGGGGGCATCGGCGCACACGGCCGTCCCGTGCTCCCGGCACGACGGGATCACCGTGCGGTCGAGTCCTCGCCCACGGCGTCCCGCACCACGTCGGGCTTGTTGGTGATGATGCCGTCGACGTCGTACCCGGCGACCCGCCGGGCGGTGTCGGCGTCGTCGACCGTCCAGGTGAAGACCTCCAGCGGCCTGCCGTGCGCTCCCGTGAAGGCGTGCACCGAGGCCACGTAGCCGGTGGAGAGGGAACCGTGCGACGGATTGATCTGGTCGGTGAACTCGGCGTACGCGGGCAGCTCCGCCACGGACGGCGTGCCGAGGAAGCCGGTCCTGACGGCCGGCTTCAGTTCGTGGACGGTCCGGACGCTGTCCGCGCTGAAACTCTGCACGACCAGGCGGCCGGCCACATGCCGCCGGTCGAGCCAGCCCTCGTTGGCGAGGACCTTGAGGGTCTGCTGCTCGATGCCCGGATACAGCTGGGGGTTCTTCAGCTCCAGCAGCAGCTTCTGGTGGTGGTGCTCCACACGGTCCACGTACTGCTTCAGTGTCGGCACACGCGCGCCCGCGTACTGGGACCCGAACCAGCTCCCCGCGTCCAGCCGGGCGATCTCCGCGGCGGTGAAGTCCTTCACCTTCCAGGGTGACCGGTCGGGGAAGACCTCCTCCACGTTCGTCGTACGGCGCAGGTTGTCGTCGTGGAGGACGACGAGTTCCCCGTCCCTGGTGCGCTGGACGTCGTTCTCCACCCAGCGGATGCCCAGCTCCGCGGCCTTGTCGACGGCGGCCAGCGTGTTCTCCGGCGCATACCCGGAAGCGCCCCTGTGGGCGACGACCGAGGGCCCTTCGTCGGTCTGGGCGACCCCGGCGTGCGAGAGCGGGGCGAGCAGGGCGACTCCCAGAAGCGCGGTGGTCGTGACGGCAACTGCGCGCACGTGCATGCGTACTCCTCGCGTCGAGCGATCACGGACAGCACCACTGTGGCATCAGAGAGTCAATGGAAGAGGGGTGCAGAATGGCCGCAGACTGAACGGAGTTGCTCAACTCCGCTCACCGGGGCCGCACAAGTGGGGCAAACCCGTGATTCTTTGCCGGAGAATCGTTCGACCATTCCGGTGGGAGTCATACTCTCTGCCTCGACCCTGACCGTTGACCGCGGTCCCGGGAGGGGCGCACATCAGGGAAATGCCGGCACATGACCGGGCGCACGAAGGCGGAAGGGCAGCCGCACATGCAAGGCACGGTCGAGGGATTCGGCTACGGACTCGTCACACCGCTGGTGGCCTACCTCATGGCCTGTCTCGGCGGTGCCCTCGGCCTGCGCTGCACCACCAGGTCCATGCGGGTCAGCCGGTCCTGGCGCCCCGGATGGCTCGCCCTGGGCTCGGCCGCGATCGGCTCCGGCATCTGGACCATGCACTTCGTCGCCATGATGGGGTTCACGATCGAACACACGCCGATCCGCTACGACTGGCTGATGACCTTCGCCAGCCTGGCCGTCGCCGTCGTCATGGTGGGCATCGGGATCTTCATCGTCGGCTACCGGGGCGCGCGGGGAGCGGCCCTGTTCACCGGCGGCACCATCACCGGCCTGGGCATCGCCTCGATGCACTACCTGGGCATGGCCGGGATGCGCCTGGACGGGCAGCTGACGTACAACACGTTCACCGTGGCCGTGTCCGTCGTCATAGCCATGGCCGCCGCCACCGCGGCCCTGTGGGCGGCCGGACAGGTCCGCGGTTTCCTGTGGAGCGTGGGCGCCAGCCTGATCATGGGGCTCGCCGTCACCGGCATGCACTACACGGGCATGGCCGCCCTCGAGGTCCATCTCCACGGCACGGCCGACCCCTCCACCGGAGGCTCGCCCGCCGAACTGCTCGCCCCCATGCTGATCGGCCCCCTCGCCTTCCTCCTCCTGGCCGGCGTGGTCGTCATGTTCGACCCGCTGATGGTCACGGGGCCCGCCGGAATCCCCGTCGAGCGGAAGCCGGGCGTCCCCGCCCGCACCGAGGCCCCGCACACGGTCCACCGCCCGGCACGCCACCTCGCGCACGACAGGTGCCGCCCCCTCGTCCACCGGCGCTCCCGGACCCCGCAGAACCGCTGATCCGGACCTGTTGTCAGTGCGGGGTCGTACGGTGGAACCCATGCGGCCCGTTTCCCAGATCGAACGCACGGTGGCGCCCTTCGAGGTCGTCAGCCCCTACCAGCCGAACGGCGACCAGCCGGCGGCCATCGCCGAGCTCGCCCGGCGTGTCGAAGCAGGCGAGAAGGACGTCGTCCTCCTCGGCGCCACCGGCACCGGCAAGTCCGCCACCACCGCGTGGATGATCGAGAAGCTCCAGCGCCCCACCCTCGTGATGGCGCCGAACAAGACGCTCGCCGCCCAGCTGGCGAACGAGTTCCGCGAGCTGCTGCCGAACAACGCCGTCGAGTACTTCGTCTCGTACTACGACTACTACCAGCCCGAGGCGTACGTCCCGCAGTCGGACACCTACATCGAGAAGGACTCCTCGATCAACGAGGAGGTGGAGCGCCTGCGCCACTCCGCGACCAACTCACTGCTCACCCGCCGTGACGTCGTCGTGGTCGCCTCCGTCTCCTGCATCTACGGTCTCGGCACCCCGCAGGAATACGTGGACCGCATGGTTCCGCTCCGGGTCGGCGAAGAACACGACCGGGACGAGCTGCTGCGCCGCTTCGTGGACATCCAGTACACGCGCAACGACATGGCCTTCGCCCGCGGCACCTTCCGGGTGCGCGGCGACACCATCGAGATCTTCCCGGTCTACGAGGAGCTCGCGGTCCGCATCGAGATGTTCGGTGACGAGATCGAGGCCCTGTCCACGCTCCACCCGGTCACCGGCGAGATCATCAGCGACGACCAGCAGCTGTACGTCTTCCCGGCCTCCCACTACGTCGCGGGCCCCGAGCGCCTGGAGCGGGCGGTGGGCGACATCGAGAAGGAGCTGGCGGAGCGTCTGGCCGAGCTGGAGAAGCAGGGCAAGCTCCTGGAGGCTCAGCGACTGCGGATGCGTACGACGTACGACCTGGAGATGCTCCGCCAGATCGGCTCCTGCTCCGGCGTCGAGAACTACTCCATGCACTTCGACGGCCGCCTGCCCGGTTCCCCGCCGAACACCCTGCTGGACTACTTCCCGGACGACTTCCTGCTGGTCATCGACGAGTCGCACGTCACCGTGCCGCAGATCGGCGCCATGTACGAGGGCGATGCCTCCCGCAAGCGGACCCTGGTCGACCACGGCTTCCGGCTGCCCTCCGCGCTCGACAACCGCCCGCTGAAGTGGGAGGAGTTCCAGGAACGCATCGGGCAGACGGTGTACCTGTCGGCGACCCCGGGCACCTACGAGCTCTCCCGCTCGGACGGCGCCGTCGAGCAGATCATCCGCCCCACCGGCCTCGTCGACCCGGAGGTCGTCGTCAAGCCCACCGAGGGGCAGATCGACGACCTGGTGCACGAGATCCGCAAGCGGACCGAGAAGGACGAACGCGTCCTGGTCACCACGCTCACCAAGAAGATGGCCGAGGACCTCACCGACTACTTCCTGGAACTCGGCATCCAGGTCCGCTACCTGCACAGCGACGTCGACACCCTGCGCCGCGTCGAACTGCTCCGTGAGCTGCGGGCCGGCGAGTACGACGTCCTGGTCGGCATCAACCTGCTCCGGGAGGGCCTCGACCTCCCGGAGGTGTCCCTCGTGGCCATCCTCGACGCCGACAAGGAGGGCTTCCTGCGCTCCGGCACCTCCCTGATCCAGACCATCGGCCGTGCGGCGCGCAATGTCTCCGGCCAGGTCCACATGTACGCCGACAAGATCACGCCGGCGATGGAGAAGGCCATCGACGAGACCAATCGGCGCCGCGAGAAGCAGGTCGCGTTCAACAAGGCGAACGGCATCGATCCCCAGCCGCTCCGCAAGAAGATCAACGACATCGTCGCGCAGATCGCCCGCGAGGACATCGACACCGAGCAGCTGCTCGGCTCGGGTTACCGCCAGACGAAGGAGGGCAAGGGCGCCAAGGCCCCCGTGCCCACCTTGGGCGGCCAGGCGGCAGGCGGCGGTGCCAAGGCGGCCAAGGCGGCCAAGGGCAGGGCCAAGGAGACGGCGGTGACCGACCGCCCGGCGGCGGACCTCGCCGAACAGATCGAGGAGCTCACCACCCGTATGCGGGCGGCAGCCGCGGACCTCCAGTTCGAGATCGCCGCCCGGCTGCGCGACGAGGTCTCCGAGATGAAGAAGGAACTGCGCCAGATGAAGGAGGCCGGCCTGGCCTGACGGCCCGCCCGGGTACGCGCCGTGTTGCAAGAACGACACAAAGTGCGGACTCGGGTGGGGCGCTGTCAGTGCCCCTGCGTAGGGTTCTGACCAACCGCGGGGACCGCGGCAACAGGGGACCGCTCGAGAGGGGATCAGCGCGTGACCGTCAACATGACCAAGGGTCAGGCCATCAGTCTGCAGAAGAACGACGGCGGCAGCCTGACGTCGGTGCGCATGGGTCTCGGCTGGCAGGCGGCTCCCCGGCGCGGCCTGTTCGGCTCGCGCACCCGGGAGGTCGACCTGGACGCCTCCGCCGTGCTGTTCGCGGACAAGCAGCCGGTCGACGTCGTCTTCTTCCGCCACCTGGTGAGCGACGACGGCTCGGTGCGCCACACGGGGGACAACCTCGTCGGCGGGGTCGGCCAGGGCGGCGACGACGAAGCCATCCTCGTCGACCTGCAGCGCCTCCCGGTCCACATCGACCAGATCGTCTTCACCGTGAACTCCTTCACGGGCCAGACCTTCCAGGAAGTGCAGAACGCGTTCTGCCGCCTGGTCGACGAGACCAACGGCCAGGAGCTCGCCCGCTACACGCTGGCGGGTGGTGGCGCGTACACGGCCCAGATCATGGCGAAGGTCCACCGGGCGGGCCAGGGCTGGGCGATGACCGCCATCGGGTCCCCGGCCAACGGCCGCACCTTCCAGGACCTGATGCCGGCGATCCTGCCGGTCCTGTAGCGGGCCGGCACGACCTGCCGGCCCCGTGTTCGGGACGGGCGGGCGCCGCACGGCACATCACGAGCGACGCACGAGTGACACAGGGGGAAGGCGATGACGGTCGAGCTGACGCGGGGGCAGAACCTCCCGCTTCCCCGGGCCCGTCTCGAGATCCGGGTCTCGGCCGGCACGCCGATCGTGGCCGGAGCCACGCTCGGTGACGAGAACGGCAAGGTCCCTGGCGCCGAATGGGTGGCCCACCCGGGCAGACCCACCCTCCCGGGTCTGGAGGTCTCCCGGCAGGCGGCCGCCGACCACCGCCTCGCGGTGGACCTGGACGCGGTGCCGGACGCCGTGCACCGCGTCAGTGTGCTGCTCGCCCTGCCCGCCGGCGGGACGGGCCCGGCCCGTTTCGGGGCCGTCGCCGCCCCCTTCGTCGCCGTCACGGGCCTCGACGGCGACGAGGTCGCCGACTACACCATCACCGGCCTGGAGGCCGAGTCCGCCGTCGTGGCTCTGGAGCTCTACCGGCGCCAGGGTGCCTGGAAGGTGCGCGCCGTCGGCCAGGGCTACGCGGGAGGCCTCGCCGAGCTCCTCGCCGACCAGAACCTGCCCCGGGCCCACCAGCTCGCCGGGAACATCCAGGACGCGGTGACCGGCGGCCTGGTCCGTTCGGTGCCGGCACCACCGGCTCCGCCGGCCCGGACGGCCGACGGCAACCGCTCACGGCAGGCCGCCGCCCCGGCGCACGGCGAGGACCACGGCGCCGCCGCACCCCAGGGCGCCACCGGCTCCGTGCCCCCGGCGTCCGCGTACGACCCCCCGGGCGTGCCTGACCCGCAGACACCCGGTGTCCCGGGGCAGCACAACACACAGCAGCCGTACTCGGGAGGACCGGGGGACTCCGGCACCGCCGGCCGGCCGGCCGCACCCGCCGGTGGCCCGATCGACTACAGCCACCCGCGTCGGCAGAACGCCGCTCCGCCTCCGCCCCCGCCGGCCGCGCCTCCGGCCGCACCCGGGCAGCCCGCCCGTCCTGTCGCGGGCGATGCCGCCGGCTGGTCCATGGAGGAGCGGCTCTACAACCAGGTGTGGGGCATGTTCGAGGACCTGGCGCGCACCACGGCCGCGTACCGAAGCGCCGTCGACTTCGCCGACTCGCGCATGGAGAAGGAACTCGACCAGGTCCTGTCCGATCCGCGCGGCCGGATCGGAGATCGGGGCGACGCCGCCCGGGAGGCGGCGCGCGCCCGGCACGCCCAGCTCGTGTCCCAGGCCCAGGAGGTCCTGGACCGGGACGTCGCTCAGCTCGCCGCCGAGGCGGAGGTGGTCGAGCCCGCCCTGCCGGCGGCCTGCGCACGATGGGACAACCCCGTCTGGCACGCCTACCGCGTACCCACGGAGATGCCCATGGCACTGCGGCTGGGCGATCTCCACCTGCCCGAGTCGCCCCGCATCAGCATTCCGCTGCTGGTCCGGCTGCCGCTGGAGCGCGGCCTGTGGATCGACAGCGGGCGTTCCCTCTCGCTCGACGGCTCGTACGCGGACTCCCACGAGATACGGCGCCTGGGCCTGGAGACGGCTGTCGCGCACGCGGCCCGGCTGCTCGCCGTCCATCCGGCGGGCGAGTTCACCGTGCACGTCATCGATCCGGCCGGATCAGGGACGCAGGCACTGGCCCCGCTGGTGCAGACCGGAGCGCTCGCGGCCCCGCCCGCCGCGGGCGCCGCCGGGACGGCGGACGTGCTCACCCGCCTCACCCAGCGCGTCGACCTGGTGCAGATGGCGTTGCGCGGAGGAGCTCCCGACGCGCTCCCGCCCGGCCTCGACACCTCCCAGCAACTTCTGATCGTCAACGACTTCCCGCACGGCTTCGACGACCGGGCGGTGAACCAGCTGCGCTATCTCGCCGACGAGGGGCCGGCCGTGGGCGTCCACCTGATGATGGTCGCCGACCGTGAGGAGTCCGCCGGGTACGGTCCGCTCCTCGACCCCCTGTGGCGCTCGTTGCTCCGGCTGACCCCGGTGGCCGACGACCATCTCGCCGATCCGTGGGTCGGGCACGCCTGGACGTACGAGCCCTCGCTCGTGCCGCCCGGCAGTCAGGTGCTTCAGCAGGTGCTCACCCAGGTCGCCGCAGCCCGCCGTCCGTGGGATCGGTGACAACCTCCGAGCTGGGCTTTTGAGCTTTATTTGCGAATCTCTTTACCATTCCTTGGGAATGGGCTACTGTCGTCCGTACGGAGGGGAGTACTCCCTGTCTGTGCGGCGTACCCGTCAATACGGATCAGGCCAGATCCCGGGGCGTCGGCCCGTGGGTCCAGCGCGTCACGCGTTCCGGACCCGGGGTGGAAGAGACCTCCGGCAGCGACGACGCTGACATTTGCCGTGTGACGTACTGCCGGAGGCGTAGTAGTGGAAGTTTCTGTGGCCCTGTGGGTCCTGACCGTCGTGGGCCTCGCTGCCCTGATCGGAGCCGATTTCTTCATCGGCCGCAAGCCGCACGACGTATCGATCAAGGAAGCCGGGATCTGGACGGCCGTCTGGATCGCCCTGGCGGCCCTCTTCGGGATCGGCCTGCTCATCTTCGGTGGCGGCCAGCCCGCCGGCGAGTTCTTCGCGGGCTACATCACCGAGAAGTCCCTGAGCGTGGACAATCTCTTCGTCTTCATCCTGATCATGGCGAAGTTCGCGGTGCCCTCGCAGTACCAGCAGCGAGTGCTCCTCATAGGTGTCCTCGTCGCCCTGGTCCTCAGGACCATCTTCATCGCGGCGGGTGCCGCGATCATCGCCAACTTCTCCTGGGTCTTCTACATCTTCGGCGCCTTCCTCATCTACACCGCCTGGAAGCTCATCCAGGAGGCCCGGGCCGACGAGGACGACGAGGAGTTCGAAGAGAACAAGCTGCTGAAGGCGGCCGAGCGCCGCTTCGGTGTCGCCGACCGGTACCACGGCACGAAGCTGTGGATCGAGGAGAACGGCAAGCGCATCATGACCCCGATGCTGGTCGTGATGCTCGCGATCGGCACCACCGACGTGCTCTTCGCCCTCGACTCCATCCCGGCGATCTTCGGCCTGACCCAGGACCCGTACATCGTGTTCACGGCCAACGCGTTCGCCCTGATGGGTCTGCGCCAGCTGTACTTCCTCCTCGGCGGACTGCTGAGGAAGCTGGTGCACCTCTCCTACGGTCTGTCGGTCATCCTGGGCTTCATCGGCGTCAAGCTGGTGCTGCACGCCCTGCACGAGTCCGGTGTCCACGTCCCCGAGATCAGCATCCCGGTCTCGCTCGGTGTGATCTGCACCGTCCTGATCGTCACCACGATCACCAGCCTCCGCGCCTCCAAGAAGCAGGCCGAGGCGGAAGCGGCGGCCACCGAGGGCGACGATGCTCCGAAGGACAGCGTCGAGGCCTGAACACGTACGACAGTCGAGGCGTGAGCGCATAACGACAGTCGAGGTCTGATCGCACAGGGCCTCTCGGTCGTACGCGGAAGACCACCACCGGGAGCGGGGGGGGGGGGGGGGGCCCACCCCCCGCCCCCGGGGGGGGGGGGGGGGGGGGGGGGGGGGGGGGGGGGGGGGGGGG